>NZ_CP102629.1:1200000-1500000 GCF_024721585.1 Sphingomicrobium aestuariivivum | reverse complement strand
CTAATGTCGAGACGATGATCGCACGGGTTCGGGGATAAGCAGCATGGACGGCATGATCGGCTGGCTCGGCGCCGCCTACATCTGGGTGAAGGCGGCGCATGTCATCTTCGTGATCTTCTGGATCGCGGGGCTGTTCATCGTGCCGCGCTATTATGTCCATCACCATGAGACGACCCCCGGCTCGGCCGAGGATCGCGCCTGGATCGAGCGCGAGGACCGGGCGCGCACGATCATTCTCCTGCCCGCCATGCTGCTGACCTGGGGGCTCGGCCTCGCGCTGGCCCTGAACGGTGGCTATTTCGCCGCGGGCTGGTTCCACGCCAAGCTTCTGCTCGTCATCCTCCTGTCAGGCTACCAGGGCTGGATCTCGGCCTTCGGCAAGAAGCTCGCGGCGGGCCAGCGCCCGCTCGAGGGACGCACGCTCAGGATCCTCAACGAGGTGCCGGGCATCGCCACCATCCTCATCGTCATCCTCGCGGTCGTCCGCCCCTTCTAGGGAACGGCAAGGCCTTCGCGCTGTTGACTAAACAGGGGCCCGCGCCTACCGGCTAGGGTCTCGATGCGCGGCCAATCCTTCCCGCCGCGACGGTGCGTTTTCCATTCGCGTCCTGCGACCAGCGTACCGGGTTTCCCAGACCCATATTCCATAAGGCAGTCCAGCCCCATGATGCATCTCCAGGAACTCAAAGCCAAACCCCCCGCCGAACTCGTCGCCATGGCCGAGGAACTCGGTGTCGAGGGCGCCTCCACGCTGCGCAAGCAGGATCTCATGTTCGCGATCCTGAAAGAGCATGCCGAAGAGGGCGAGCAGATCATGGGCATGGGCACCATCGAGGTGCTCAACGACGGCTTCGGCTTCCTGCGCAGCCCCGAGGCGAACTTCCTCGCGGGGCCCGACGACATCTATGTCGCCCCCTCGATCGTCCGCAAGATGGGCCTGCGTACCGGCGATACCGTCGAGGGCGAGATCCGCGCCCCCAAGGACGGCGAACGCTATTTCGCGCTGACCAAGGTCACGCAGGTCAATTTCGACGACCCCGAGGCGGTCCGTCACCGCGTCAACTTCGACAACCTCACCCCGCTCTATCCGGACGAGAAGCTCACGCTCGACAGCTCGGATCCGACCGAAAAGGACAAGTCGGCGCGCGTCATCGACATCGTCTCGCCGCTCGGCAAGGGCCAGCGCGCGCTCATCGTCGCGCCGCCGCGCACGGGTAAGACCGTCCTTCTCCAGAACATCGCCAAGGCGATCACCGACAACCATCCCGAGGTCTTCCTCCTCGTGCTGCTCATCGACGAACGTCCCGAGGAAGTGACCGACATGCAGCGTTCGGTGAAGGGCGAGGTCGTCTCCTCGACCTTCGACGAACCGGCGTCGCGCCACGTGCAAGTCGCTGAAATGGTTATCGAAAAGGCCAAGCGCCTCGTCGAGCACAAGAAGGATGTCGTCATCCTCCTCGACTCGATCACCCGCTTGGGTCGCGCCTACAACACCACCGTGCCCAGCTCGGGCAAGGTGCTGACCGGCGGTGTCGACGCCAACGCCCTCCAGCGTCCGAAGCGCTTCTTCGGCGCCGCGCGCAACATCGAGGAAGGCGGCTCGCTCTCGATCATCGCCACCGCGCTGATCGACACCGGCTCCAAGATGGATGAGGTCATCTTCGAAGAGTTCAAGGGCACGGGTAACAGCGAAATCGTCCTCGACCGCAAGGTCGCCGACAAGCGCATCTTCCCCTCGCTCGATGTCGGCAAGTCGGGCACCCGCAAGGAAGAGTTGCTGGTCGACCAGGCCACCCTCTCGAAGATGTGGGTGCTACGCCGTATCCTCATGCAGATGGGCACCGTCGATGCGATGCAATTCCTTCTCGACAAGATGAAGGACGCCAAGTCCAACGAGGACTTCTTCGCCTCGATGAACCAGTAGGTCTCGAAAAGGGTTAGCCGAGCATGATCGAACAGCTTCTCCTCCTCCTCGGCGCCGCGGCGGCCGAGGGTCTTTCGCTCGGCGGTCCCGCCGACATGTGGAACGCCATCGTCAAGGACTTCTCGAACATCGGGACGCCCGAAGCGATGGCCGCCTTCCTGTCGGTCCTCGCCATCGACCTCGTGCTTGCCGGCGACAATGCGATCGTCGTCGGTGCGCTCGCCGCGGGGCTTCCCGCCGACCAGCGCAGGAAGGTCATCGTCATCGGCGTTCTCGCAGCACTCGTGCTGCGTATCCTTTTCGCGCTGATCGTAGTCCAACTCCTTCAGATCGTTGGACTTATTTTCGCCGGCGGCCTCCTCCTCCTGTGGGTGAGCTGGAAGATGTGGCGCGAGCTGCATCACATGGGCGAAAGCCCGGGCAGCCCCGAAATCGAAGGCGACGAACATTCGGGTCTGCGCCCGCAGAAGAGCTTTGCCGCCGCTGCCTGGGCGGTCGCGGTCGCCGACGTTTCGATGAGCCTCGACAACGTCCTCGCGGTCGCAGGCGCGGCCAAGGACCATCCCGGCATTCTTATCGTCGGCCTCATTCTCTCGGTCGCGCTCATGGGCATCGCGGCGAACATCATCGCCAAATATATCGAGCGCTACAAATGGATCGCCTATATCGGGCTCGCCGTCATCCTCTGGGTCGCCGGCAACATGATCTATGACGGGATCGTCGATCCGAACGTCGGGATCGGCACCCTCTTCGGCTGATGCCGGGCGAGACGATCGTCGCCTTGTCGTCGGGCGCCCTACCCGCCGCCATCGCGATCGTGCGCAGCTCGGGTGACGAGGCGTTCGCACTCGCCGAACGCCTCGGCGCCAAGCCCAAGCCCGGTAAGGCGAGCTACGCCATGTTGCGTGACCCCGCCGATGGCTCGCTCCTCGACGAAGCCCTCGTCCTCGGCTTCCGTGCGCCGCGCAGCGCCACTGGTGAGGATGTGGTCGAATATCATGTCCACGGGAGCCGCGCTGTCGTCGACCGGTTGCTGAGCGTGCTCGAGGCGAGCGACGCTGTGCGCCTCGCCGAGCCGGGCGAATTCACCCGCCGCGCGATGCTCAACGGCAAGATGGATCTCATCTCCGCCGAGGCCTTAGGCGATCTCATCCATGCCGAGACGGAGAGCCAACGAAAGGCGGCGTTGCGGCAGTATCGCACCGGCCTCGGCAAGGCGCTCGAGCAGATTGAAGAGCGTCTTCTCACGCTCTCAGCAGAGGCAGAGGCGGCAATCGACTATGTCGGGGATGAGGAAGAGACCGGACGGACCGAACACCTCGGAACCTCGATCCTCGAATTGAAGGATGATATCCGGGCCCTGCTCGACCTTCCGGAGCGACGCGTCCTGCAAGACGGCATACGGCTCGTTCTCGCCGGTCCCGTCAATGCGGGCAAGTCGAGCCTTTTCAACCGCCTCGCGGGCTATGATCGCGCCATCGTCAGTGATGAAGCCGGGACGACCCGCGATACGATCGAACTGCCGTTGCGTGTAGGGGAGATCGCCTACCTGCTGATCGACACGGCCGGCTGGCGCGAGGGCGCTGGGCGGATCGAGGCCGAGGGGATCGACCGCGCGCATCAAGCGGTTGCGGAAGCCGATATCCTGCTTTGGCTAGGCGACCCATTGGAGGCACCGCCTCACCCCCATTGTCTCCTGGTGGCCTCGAAATCAGACTTGGGTAGTGCGACGCATCCGTCCACGATCGACGTCTCGGCTCGCTCGGGTGAAGGTATCGAGCAATTGTTCGAGGCCATCGAGCAGGAAGCCCGGACGCTTTTGCCCGATGCCGATCAGGCAACGCTCAATCGACGGCAGCGAAGCCAGATCGAAGAGATGGCAAAGGCTCTCGTCGGTGGAGAAGACCCCCTGTTGCTCGCCGAACAACTTCGTTCGGCACGCGAGCACCTCTCTTCTTTAACAGGCACCCAACGCCTCGACGCGGTTCTCGACCGTATCTTCGGCAAATTCTGTCTCGGCAAGTGATGTTTCACGTGAAACACTCTTGTGGCCTTCCCCTTTCCTCGGCAGAGGCGTCGCATGTTTGATGTGATCGTCATTGGCGCCGGGCATGCGGGTGTCGAGGCGGCGCTGGCGGCCGACCGCCGCGGCGCCTCGGTGGCGCTTGTCAGTTTCGACCGGGACAATATTGGCCAGATGTCCTGCAACCCGTCGATCGGCGGTGTTGGCAAGGGACATCTCGTCCGCGAGCTTGACGTCTTCGAAGGAGCGCAGGGCTGGGCCGCGGATCGCGCCGCGATCCACCATCGCTTGCTCAACCGCAGCAAGGGCGCTGCGGTCTTCGGCCCTCGCGTTCAAGCCGACCGACGCCTTTTTGCCGAGGCGGTCCGCGAACGCGTTGCGAGCTCCTCGATTACCTTCATTGCCGGCGAGGTGACCGCACTCGAACTGCAGGGCGATGTGGTCGCGGGTTGCTGCCTTTCCGATGACAGCCGCCTTGCCTGCCGTTCGGTGGTGATTACGACGGGGACATTCCTCGGCGGCCGGCTATTCCGGGGGACCGAGAGCGAGGCAGGCGGCAGGATCGAGGAGCGGGCTGCCAGTCGCCTCGGCGAACAATTTGCCGATCTGGGGCTCGTGTCGGGACGCCTGAAAACAGGCACACCGCCGCGCCTCGATGGCCGCACTATCGACTGGGCGCGTCTCACGCCGCAGCCGAGCGATCATGAAGCCTGGGCTATGTCGATCCAGCCAGGCGGCCCGCCACCGCCCCAGCTGGCCTGCGCCATTACCCGCACGAATGTCGCAACCCACGAGGTGATCGCGCGGCACGGCGACCGGTCGCCGCTTTATTCGGGCGACATCGGGGGGCGCGGGCCGCGCTATTGTCCCTCGATCGAGGACAAGGTGCGGCGCTTCGGCGACCGCGACGGGCACCAGCTTTTCCTCGAACCCGAAGGGCTCGACACGCACCTTGTCTATCCCAACGGCATTTCTACCTCGCTGCCGCTCGATGCGCAGGTCGAGATGATGGCGACGATCGAGGGGCTCGAGGCCTGCGAGATCGTCAAGCCGGGTTATGCCGTCGAATATGCCTATTCGGATCCGCGCGCGCTCGCCCCCAACCTCCAGCACCGCGACATCGGCGGGCTTTTCCTCGCCGGGCAGATCAATGGCACCACCGGCTATGAGGAAGCGGCATCTCTTGGACTGGTCGCCGGCCTCAACGCCGCCGCGCACGCCTGCGCGCTCGACAGCATCACCTTCGATCGCCGTGAGAGTTATATCGGCGTGCTCATCGACGACCTCACCCTCCAGGGGGTGACCGAGCCTTATCGCATGATGACCGCCCGGGCGGAGCGTCGCCTGCACCTGCGCGCGGACAATGCGGTGGCCCGTCTCGCCGGTCTCGCGCGAGGGAGCGGAATATCGGAGGCACACCAGAAACTGCTCGACGATCACTTGAACGCCAAGTCGGACGTGGAAGCGCGGCTCGATGAGCCGCGCCCCGACCCCCTGTCTGGAGAAGGCCAGGTTCGCCCCCTCCGCTACTGGCTAACCCGAAGCGACAGCCGCGAGGCTGCGCTTGCCTTGCTGGGCGAGGGCGCTGCCGCGCGCGAGGTGGGTCACGATGTCTATTACGCGCCCTATGTGGAACGACAGGAGCGCGATTGGCAGGCCGTACACCGCGACCTCGACGTGACGATCCCGGAGAGCTTCGACTTTGCGCGGGTTCCGGGCCTTTCGACCGAGATGGTCGAGCGTCTCGGAGCCGTCCGCCCCTCGACCCTCGAGCGCGCTTCGCGCATACAAGGCATCACCCCCACCGCCCTCACTTCACTCCATTTTGCGCTTCGCCATGCACGCTGACGATTTCGCCCAAGCGGCCCAACGCGATGTTTCACGTGAAACAGTGGAGAGGCTCGAGCAGTTTGCCGCGCGCCTGCTCGAGGCGAACCAGACCCAGAATTTGATTTCCCGCGCGACGGAGCAGGATCTTCTCACCCGCCATCTTCTGGATGGCGCCCAGCTCTTGCGCCATGACGACCGGCTCGACGCGTCTTGGTGCGACATCGGCTCGGGCCCGGGCTTGCCCGGTATCGTCATCGCGCTGCTCCACCAGGGTCCGGTAACACTGATCGAGCCGCGAGCCCTGCGAGTCGCCTTTCTGCGCGAGACGATTGCAGCGCTGGATATCCCCAACTGCACGGTGATCGCGGGAAAAGCCGCCGCCGCCGCGGAAAAACAGGACGTCATTACCGGCCGAGCCGTCGCGGCACTCGCCAAGTTTCTCGATCTTTCCCACCATCTATCCACAGAAAAAACGCGCTGGGTCCTCCCCAAGGGGAAAAAGGCGTTCGAGGAACTGGAACAGGCGCGCCGCATCTGGCACCTTGATGCAAGAGTGGAACAGAGCCTGACCGACCCCGAGGCGAAGATCGTCCTGGTCGAGCGGGCCAAGCGGAGGGGCCGCCGATGATCACCATCGCCATTGCCAACCAGAAGGGCGGGGTCGGCAAGACCACGACCGCTATCAACCTTGCTACCGCGCTTGCCGCGATCGGGTGGAAGGTCCTGCTCGTCGATCTCGACCCGCAGGGCAATGCCAGCACCGGTCTCGGCATCGCGTCGAACGAGCGCGACCGGTCGAGCTACGACCTGCTTGTCGGCGACAATGGCGTGGAAGAACTGGCAATCGCGACCAAGGTGCCGCGTCTCGACATCGTTCCTGCCACCGTCGACCTGTCGGGCGCGGAGGTCGAGATGGTCGACATGGAAGACCGCGTGACCCGCCTGCGCAGCAAGTTCGCCGCGCTTCCGGAGGGCAAGTGGGACATCTGCCTTATCGACTGCCCGCCCTCACTCGGCCTGATCACGGTCAATGCGATGGTGGCGGCAAAGCAACTCATCGTCCCGCTGCAGTGCGAGTTCTTCGCGCTGGAAGGCCTCTCGCAGCTTCTCAAAACCGTCGAGCGCGTGCGCACGGGTATCAATCCCGAGCTCGCCATCCTCGGCATCGCGCTGACCATGTACGACCGTCGCAACAAGCTGTCACAGCATGTCGCCGACGACGTGCGGGCCTGCCTCGGTGACCAGGTGCTCAACACCATCATCCCGCGCAACGTGCGCGTGTCCGAAGCGCCGAGCCACGGGATTCCCGCGCTGGTTTACGATCTCAAATGCCCGGGAAGCGCTGCCTATCTCAGCCTTGCCCGCGAAATCATCGATCGCCTGCCGGCGCTTGCGAAGGAGGCCGCATAATGGCGCGTTCCGCTGGGCTGGGTCGGGGGCTTTCCGCCCTTCTTGAGGATTCGCCGCGTAGCACGGGGCCCGACACGGCCGGAATCCGCAAGCTGCCGATGGACAAGGTCGCGCCCAACCCCGACCAGCCCCGTCGCCTTTTCGACAAGGATGCGCTCGAAGAGCTCGCCCAGTCGATTTCGGCGCGCGGCGTGCTTCAGCCCATCCTCGTCCGCCCGGCGGGCGACGGCTACCAGATCATCGCCGGCGAGCGTCGCTGGCGCGCCTCGCAGATCGCGCAGCTGCATGAGATCCCCGCCATCGTGCGCGATAGTGACGATAGCGCGGTCGCCGAGCTGGCCATCATCGAAAATGTGCAGCGCGAGGACCTGAACGCGCTCGAGGAAGCCCGTGCCTATGCGGCGCTGGCTGAAAATTTCGAGCATTCCCAAGGTGATATCGCCAAGAAGGTCGGCAAGTCGCGCAGCCACGTCGCCAACCTTATCCGCCTTCTCGACCTGCCTGAACATGTCCAGCAGGCGCTGCTCGAGGGCAGTATCAGCATGGGCCATGCCCGCGCGCTGATCGGTCATCCCGAGGCTGAGAAACTCGTCGATCACGTCATTGCCGACGAGCTTTCGGTCCGCCAGACCGAAGCACTGGTCCGTGGCGAACGGAGCCTCAAGACCGACAAGGGCGAGAAGGGTGCCAAGGGCCCGTCAAACCCCGATATCGCGGCGCTGGAGCGCCAGCTCGGCGACCTGCTCGGGCTGAAGGTGAATGTCAGCCACGGTCCCAACGGGGGCAAGGTCCAGCTTGGCTATCGTACTCTCGACCAGCTCGACATGATCTGCCAGCGCCTGTCGGGCGAAGCCATCTAGCTCAGCGCTGCGGTCGCCGCGGTCGCTGAGCGGCACGCGCGATCGCCAGCAATTCCTCGCCGAGAGCGGCGCGTTTGGCGCCCGGTTCGAGCATCGCCGCGCGTTCGGCCGCCATCGCACGGGCTGCGAGGCGATCGAGCTGTCCTGCCGGCCATTTGCCGAGCAGGCGGGTCACGAGGGGCTTGTCCTTCCAGAATAGCGCCCTGCCCTGCGACGCGATGACCGATTGCGTGGGTTCGCCCCCCGCGACACGCGCCGCGAGCGGGAGCAGCATCTGGACGCGGCGCTGGACGGCGCGCCAGACGAGCACGGCCTCGCTCGCCTGCGGGGAGACGGCGCCGAGGGCGGTTTCCACCGCCTCGACGTCGCCATCCATCGCCGCATCGCCCACGCCCATCCACTCGGTCGTGCCATAAGCGGCGCCGATGGCATCGACCGCCTCGTGATCGATCCGCGTTTCGGGGGCGATATAGAGCACGATCTTCTCGATCTCGCGCTCGGCGATGTCGCGGTTGAGATCGCAGGTCTCGGCGATGCGCTCGGCGATGCCGGTGTCGGCCTGGAGGCTGCGCGCCTCGATCATGTTGCCGACCTCGCGGACCATGTCGCGGAGGGATGGCTCGTAGCTGACCAGCGCGACGGCTTCGGAGGAACTTTCCACCAATTTCAACAGCTTGCTTGCCTTGGTGAGTGCGCCGGCGATGGCGATCACCGGATGCTCGGTCGCCGGGGCGCCGAGGAGTGCTTCGGCGGCGGGGGTAAATTCGTTGCCAACCGGTTCGAGCCAGATGAGCTTGGCATCGCCGAACAGGCCCGCGCCCGCCGCCTCGTCGACGAGACGGCCCGGATCCCCCTTGAAGCCCGAGGGATCGAGCGAGTTGCGCTCGCCGCCGAGATGGCTCGCCAGCTTGGTCGCAGCACCGCGCGATCCGGCGACGTCGACGCCATGGAAAAGATAGAGGCGAAGCGGCTCACGCTTCAGGAACTGCCCGATTTCCGCGGCTTTCGCCTTCACTGCCCGCGTGTCCGATCGAAATAGAGGGCAAGGCGGGCGACGATATCGTCGGCGACTTCCATGCTGAGCCGTTCAAGCGCGCTCTGTTCGGCCGCCACGGTCGCATAAGGCGAGGAGGTAATGTCGATGCCCGCATCGGACCCTGCGGTGGCGTCCACGAGCGTCTCGCCGGTCGCGAGATCGATCAGCTGGTAGCGGGTGCGCAGCGTGCGCCGTTCGCGCGTGGCGCCCGCATCGCCGCGCAGGCCGAACTTGGTGATATCGTCATCGATGATCACGTCGAGCCGGTATCGCGCCGTCGAATCGCCGCCGACCGCGAGTCGGTCGACCAGCGCATTGCGCAGGAGCCAGCCAGAACGCTCGTCGATGGGCGCGACCTCGATCTCGCCCAGCGCCGAAGCGGTCGCCGACCCCGCCCCCGTCCCGTAGAGCGGGCGAAGCCCACAGGCCGCGAGCGGGGCGGCAAGGATCAGGAGGGCGAGCGCGCGCTTCATGCGACGATGTTAACGAGCCTGTCGGGCACGACAATGACCTTGCGCGGCGCCTTGCCCTCGAGCTGGGCCTGGATCTTCTCCAGCGCCAGCGCCTTGGCCTCGACCTCGTCCTTGGCGGTCCCGCGGGGCAGCTGCATCTTGTCGCGCAGCTTGCCGTTGACCTGGACGACGATAGTCGCCTCGTCGCTCACCAGCTTCTTCGGGTCGTGCGCGGGCCATTCAGCCTCCGCGAGCAAGCCCGAACCGCCGCGCAGCGCATGGGCTTCCTCGGCAAGGTGCGGGGCCATCGGGGCGATGAGACGCAGGAGCGTGTCGGTCACCTCGTCTCGGGTGGCGGATTTTCCGGCTTTTTCGATCGCGGCGACCAGTTCGTACAGCGCCGCGATGGCCTTGTTGAACTGGAGGCCCTCGATCGCTGCCGAGACGGCCGCGATGGCCTGGTGGCGCTTGACGTCGAGATCTTTGTCCTCGCCTTCGGCCCCCGCCTCTTCCTGCGCGAGCTTCCACACGCGCTGGACGAAGCGACCCGCGCCCTCGATGCCGCCCTCGGACCATTCGAGGTCGCGTTCAGGCGGGCTGTCGGACAGCATGAACCAGCGCACCGCATCGGCGCCGTAGCGCGCGATCATCGGGTCGGGATCAACCACGTTGCGCTTGGACTTGGACATTTTCTCCACGCGGCCGCGAACGACTTCGGCACCATTGGCGCGTTCGACCAGGTGGCCTTCTTCGCCGACGCCGAGATCCTCGGGGCTGAGCCAGCGACCATCGAGGCTCTTGTAGGTTTCGTGGGTCACCATGCCTTGCGTAAACAGGCCGGCGAAGGGCTCGGGAGCCTCGAGGCCGGTGTGCTTGGACAAGGCGCGCGCGATGAAGCGCGCATAGAGGAGGTGGAGGATCGCATGCTCGACGCCGCCGATATACTGGCCCACAGGGAGCCAGCTGTTGGCCTCGTCGGCATCGAAGGGCTTGCCCTCGGGCTGTGAGGCGAAGCGGATGTAATACCAGCTGCTGTCGACGAAGGTGTCGAGCGTGTCGGTCTCGCGCCGCGCCGCGCCGTCGCATTTGGGACAGCTGGTCGCCTGCCATTCGGCATGGCGGTCGAGCGGGTTGCCGGGCACGTCGAAGGTGACGTCCTCGGGCAGCACGATCGGCAGCTGGTCCTTGGGCACCGGCTGCGGTCCGCACTGGTCGCAATGCACGATCGGGATGGGGGTGCCCCAGTAGCGCTGGCGGCTGACGCCCCAGTCGCGCAGGCGATAGGTGGTCTTGGCCTCGCCCCAACCGTCCTTTCCGGCGCGTGCGATCACCTCGGCCTTGGCGGCGTCGGTGTCCATGCCGTCGAGGAAGCGCGAATTGACCGCGACGCCCGCTTCGGTGTCGGCTTCGCCCTCGACCGGTTTGTCGGCCTCATCGGCCGAGGCGGCGACGACACGCTTGATCGGCAGGCCGTATTTGGTCGCGAATTCGAAGTCGCGCTGGTCGTGGCCGGGCACGCCGAAGACGGCGCCGGTGCCATAGTCCATGAGCACGAAATTGGCGATGAAGACTGGAAGTTTCCAATCGGAATCAAAGGGATGCACCGCGCCGACGCCGGTGTTGTAGCCTTCCTTCTCCGCCGTCTCGATTTCCGCCGCGCTGGTCCCGCCCTGCTTGACCTTCTCGATGAAGGCAGCGGCTTCGGGATTGTCCCTGGCGATCGCCTGCGCGAGCGGATGGTCGGCGGCGACGGCGACGAAGCTCGAGCCGAAGATCGTATCGGGGCGCGTGGTGAAGACGGTGACCTTGTCTTGGCCCCCGACATTGTCGTCCAGCCGGAAGTCGAACTGCATGCCGACCGACTTGCCGATCCAGTTTTCCTGCATCAGCCGGACCTTGTCGGGCCAGCGGTCGAGGCTGCCCAGGCCCTCGAGAAGTTCCTCGGCGAAATCTGTGATGCGGAAGAACCATTGGCTAAGCTTCTTGCGCTCGACGGGGGCGCCCGAGCGCCAGCCCTTGCCGTCGATGACCTGCTCGTTGGCGAGCACGGTCATGTCGACGGGATCCCAGTTCACTTCGCTTTCCTTGCGGAAGACGAGTCCGGCTTCATAAAGGTCGAGGAAGAGCGCCTGCTCGTGACCGTAATAGTCGGGCTCACAGGTGGCGAGCTCGCGGCTCCAGTCGAGCGCGAAGCCGAGGCGCTTTAGCTGGGCGCGCATGGTCGCGATATTGTCGCGGGTCCAGGCGCCGGGATGGACCTTGCGCTCCATCGCCGCATTTTCCGCGGGCATGCCGAAGGCGTCCCACCCCATCGGGTGGAGCACTTCGAAGCCCTTCATCCGCTTGTAGCGGGCAAGGACGTCGCCCATCGTGTAGTTGCGCACATGCCCCATGTGGATGCGCCCCGAGGGATAGGGGAACATCTCGAGGACATAGGCCTTGGGCCGCGCCGAACCACTGTCGGCGACGAAGGTCTTTTCAGCGTCCCATTTGTCCTGCCAGCGCCGCTCGGCGGCCGCCGAGTCGAAGCGGTCGGTCATGGTTTATCCTGCGGGTGCGATGGTGGTGCGGCGGATGTCGCGCGCGCGGGTGAGGATGATGTCCTCGAGCTTCTGCACGGTGGCGGCCTCGACGGGGGCGACGACCCACATGCCGTTCTGGTTCACCTCGCGCACGGCGGTGACGCGCACGGCGTCGGCCCGCAGCGCGGCATCGAGGATCGCGGCGGTCAGCTTGATGCGCTCACCCGGGGTGTTGGGATCGGCATACCAGTCGGTCAGCACGACGCCGTTGGTGGCATCGGCCTGGAGCAGCGGGGCGAAGCTCAGCGTGTCGACCGCGGCCTGGTACAGATAGGCGTTCACACCGATCTGGGTCATCGCCGAGGGCGCCATTGCGACCGGCGCCATCGCCTTGTTGCCGCCGCCGCAGGCCGAGAGGGCCAGCGCGCTGGCAGCGATCAATCCGGTGGAAAGGGGGAATTTCATGACGATAGGCCTCGCAACTGATGGTCTTTCAACCGTGCCTAGCCCCATGCCTCCCCCTTGTGAAGGAGGATCATTGTGGGACTCATGACACAGTCGGCACGAAACCGGATTCTGAGTCATGGAACGAACAGGTCTGTCAGGCTATGAGTCCATGCAAGGATTGGAGTCGTATTAGTGGACGTACAGGGGCAGAAACAAGCGAATCGACTCGCTCGCGGCAGCGCGGGCGTCGGCATTGCGCTCGCCCTCGGCCTCGCTGCAACGTCGATTCCCGCCATCGCCGCCGTCAATTTCGCGCAGACCGGTGTCGAGGCACCGCCGAGCCGCACCCCGACCGGACGCTTCACGCCGGCCGGCGGTGACCCGCGGCTCGCCGCCGCCTTCGCCGAACGGCAGGGCGAGGCGCTGAGCTTCACGCCCGCCGGATCGAAGGGCGAGGACACGCCCAAGGTGAAGGTCGCCGTCCGCGGATCCTCGAGCGCCGCAGCCACGCCCGCACCGACGCGCCGCGTCGCCGAGGCGGTCGACAGCCAGCGCCGCACCGCCACCCTCACGCCGAGCAACTACGATCTCGGCGTCGACGTCGGCTGGAAGCGCTTCCGTCTCACCACCGAGGTGGCAGAACAGAACAACCAGGGCGGCCCCGCGCTGCTCAATCGTGATCGCGCTCGCGTCGGCCTGAGCTATGGCAGCAAGGTGAGCGGGCAGGTCGCCGTTTCGGCCGATCGCGAGACCACGCGTGCCGTGCCCGGCGTGCGCGCCACCGACAGCTATGCGCTCGACGTCGGCGGCGCGGTCAAGATCACCAACAACATCGCCATCACCGGCGGCGTCCGTTACCGCATCGACCAGGAACGCCTCCCCGAGGCCAATGTCGACGGCCAGCGCTTCGACAGCCAAGCGGTCTACGTCGGCACCAAGCTGAAATTCTAGCTTAAGTCCCTGAAAAACTTACGTTTTTAGCGCGCTAATCGCGGCCCATCCCGCGAAGTGGGCGGCCAGCGGACGATAGCGTCCTGCGTCCATCCCGCCGAGCGCGATGGCGGGCATGGCGGCGAGGCGCGCAAGCCGGATCGCCGCCGCTTCGCCTAGCGCCGGAGCGCCGGGATGCGAGGCCGTGGCATGCACCGGCGAGACATAGGCCAGCGCGGCGCCGCGACGGCGTGCGTCGAGGGCCTCGGCTTCGTCGTGGACGGGGAGGCTGAACGGCAGGCCGAAGCTCGGGCCGTCGGGCCGGTGGACCATCACCGCTCCCGCCCGCACCGCCAGTGCCACGTCGCCGGCAACCGACAGCAGCAGCCCGCGCGCCCGCGCGAGGCGCGCGACCTCCATCGCAAGCCGTTCGCGCTCCTCTTCGGGCATCGAATCATGGCGTAGCACCACCCCGCTGCCGCGCGGCAAGGCCTCCAGGGTGGGCCATAGCCGGTCGCCCAATCGGTCGTCGGTGAAGAGGGTCTGGCGGGGAAGCATCGCCTCTCCTATAGCGCGCCCCATGCACAAGCTGGAAGAAGTCAAAGCGCGGATCGCGCTAGCCGCCAAGCGATCGGGTCGCGACACCCTGCCGACGCTGGTCGCGGTCTCCAAGACGCGTAGTGCGGAGGAGATCCGTCCCCTGCTCGAGGCGGGGCAGCGCGACTTCGGCGAGAACCGCGTGCAGGAAGCGGCCGACAAATGGCCCGCGCTGCGCGAAGAATATCCCGATGTGCGGCTGCACATGGTCGGCCAGCTCCAGTCGAACAAGGCGGAGGAAGCGGTGGCGCTGTTCGACGCGATCCACTCGCTCGACCGCCCCTCGCTCCTGAAGGCGATCGCCAAGGCGGTCGAGACGCAGGGCCGCCAGCCCGACCTCTATGTCCAGGTCAATATCGGTGCCGAGGAGCAGAAGGGCGGCGTCGCGGTCACCGAACTCGGCGACCTGCTCGCAATGGCGAAGGACAAGGGCCTGAAGATCAAGGGGCTGATGTGCATCCCGCCCGCTGAGCTCGAAAGCTCGCCTTTTTTCGCTCTACTCGCCGAATTGGCGCGGCGCCACGGCGTGGACGGCCTGTCGATGGGCATGACTCACGATGTCGAAGAAGCGGCGATGCTCGGCGCCACCGCGGTGCGCGTGGGGACCGCGCTGTTTGGACCGCGCGGCTGACGAGCCTAGTCGAGATGGCCCGAGCGGGCCTTCTTGGTCGCGATATAATCGGCATTGTGCGGATTGGTCGGCAGATGGTGCGCGACGCGCTCGACGACGCGCACGCCTTCGGCCTCCAGCCCTGCCATCTTGTTGGGATTGTTGGTGAGCAGCCGCACCTCGCGCACGCCCAATGCCTCGAGCATCGCGGCGGCAAGGCCATAATCACGCGCATCGTCGGCAAAGCCGAGGCGACGGTTGGCATCGACGGTGTCGAGCCCGCGGTCCTGTAGCGCATAGGCGCGCAGCTTGTTGGCGAGCCCGATGCCGCGCCCTTCCTGGCGAAGGTAAAGGAGGATCCCGCCCCCGCCCGCGCCGATCAGCCGCATCGCCTCGTCGAGCTGCGGCCCACAATCGCATTTGAGGCTGCCGAAGACATCGCCCGTCAGGCATTCCGAATGGAGCCGCACCAGCGGCGGCTCGCCACCGAAGGCGCCGAGGATCATCGCCGCATGCTCGGCGCCGGTCTGGTGGTCCCGAAAAACCGCCATTTGCGAGGACGGCAGGTCGTGCAGCGGGATCTGCGCTCGCGAGACGAGCGTGACGCTGCGCCGCGCTTCGGCAAAGGCGGAGACAGGCACGGCGTCGACCGCCAAGTCGTTGCCGAGGATACGCGCGGCCGGCAAGAGTCCCGCAAAGCGCAGGAGCGCCAAGGCCGCGCCGTCGAGTGGCCCCGCGGCTTGCGTGGTCACCGGTCCGGTCGGCGCGCGGTCGAAGTCGCGGCCCGCGTCAACGAGCGCCATCGCCGTTTCATGGTCGAACCAATCGGCGGGCGCGATCCGCGTCGCGCGATCCTCGTTCGCGGCGTCCTTCTGGTTGCCAAGCCCCAACACCGCCGCACGTTCGCCGCTCAGCAGCAGCGCGCCCTTGCCGGCTTCGACTTCGCCGCGCATCGCTTCGCTCGCACTTTCAAGCGGGAGGAAGGTGATCCGCCCCTCGCGTCCCTCGATCGCAATCGGCTGGCCCAGCCTCAGCCGGGCAACCGCGCGCTCGAGAGAGAGGATTGCCATCAAAGCGCGACCTCGCAGACGAGCGGGACATGGTCCGAGGGCTTTTCCCAACCGCGCACGGGCTCGTGCACTTCATGGGCGACGACCTTCTCGGCCAGCACGGGGCTCGCCCACATATGGTCGAGGCGGCGTCCGCGATCGTTCTTGGTGTAGTCCTTCGAGCGATAGCTCCACCAGGTGTAGCAGCGCTGCGGCGCGGGAATGAACTTGCGCCCGAGGTCGACCCAGTCATGCGCCTCTTGCAACCGCGACAGCGCTTCGACCTCGACCGGCGTGTGGCTGACGACCTTGAGGAGCGCCTTGTGGCTCCAGACGTCACACTCCAGCGGTGCCACATTGAAGTCACCAACGAGCAAAGTCGGCTCAGCCAACTTTTGAGCCCACGACGTCATGCGCTCAAGGAAATCGAGTTTCTGGCCGAATTTCGGGTTCTCGTTGCGGTCGGGAATGTCGCCTCCCGCGGGGATGTAGACATTTTCGAGCCGGAACTGCCCGGCGACCCGCACGCCGATGTGACGCGCCTCGCCATTGTCCTGCCAGTCATGGCGCAGGTCCTCTTCGAGCGGGACCTTCGAGATGGTCGCCACCCCGTGGTGCATCCGCTGGCCATTGAGCGCGATATGGTCGTAGCCGCGATCGGTGAAGAAGTTCTTGGGGAAGGCGTTGTTGTCGGCCTTCGTTTCCTGCAGGCAGAGGATGTCGGGATTGGACTGTTCGAGGAAACGGCTGACGAGGTCGGGACGCGCGCGGACCGAGTTGATGTTCCAGCTGGCAATCTTGAGACGGGTCACGGGGGACTTTCGCATTGGGAAAGAAGGGATCGCAACGACCCTTAGCCGCCCCTCCCCGCCCTTTCAAATGATTGGCACCGGCCAAACAAAAGGCCCCCGCTCCGGGGGCGTGGAGCGAGGGCCGACCTAGCGTTCGTCACGCAAGGCGAAGGTCGATATCACCGGGTAACAGGGGGAAACCCCGGACATCGACGATCAAAAGGATATTACGATTCGCAAGCTTTCAAATTGCTGAACACGTTTACAATCGAAACCCAAAAAACCCTTATGCTGGATCACGATAGGCGAACTTGCTGTCCGGAATGCTCACATTGTAGCGCTGGTTCTTGAGCGTCACGGCCGTGCGCTTGTTCTGCGCATCGATCGCGGTCCAGCCCTCGAGGCGAAGACCGCCCGGATAGGCGCCATTCTTGGTGAAGGCGAGGATGAGGGTGCCGAATTCGGGACGGCGCGCATCGCGGGCGCGCACGATCACGACGCGATCATCGCGGCTCGGCACGATCCGCGCGATGCGGCCGAGGTTCGGATTGTTCTGCAACAGCACCGAGAGCGGCGAGTTGGCGATCTCCCAACTCGACTTCTGCCCGACCTCATAATCGATGAAGTGCAGGTTCGCCCCGTCACCGACAAGGAGCATGTCGGCATTGGCACCATAGTCGAAGCGCACCTTGCCCGGGCGCTTCAGGGACAATTCGCCCGAGATCGAGCGGTTCCTGCCATCGGTCTGGGTGAAGGTAGCGGTCATCGAGCGCGTCGCGCCGAGATGACGCTCGACCTGGTCGATGCTCGCCTTGCTGCTCTGCGCCTCGACGGGGGCGGCAACGGCCACGGCGGCGACCGCCGCGACGGGGAAAGCAAGCTGCTTGGCCAGTGAAAACATCGGCAGAACTCCTGAAAAACCTTGTCGCCCCTGATGGGCATCCACGGTTGAATGCGTACTGAACCCGCGCGTTCCGTCGTGTTCAGCCGAAACGAGTGGCTAGATCGGCTGGCCGTCGCGGTCGATGAGCACGTCGCGGCGGCCGACATGGTCGGGCGGGCCGACAAGCCCCTCGTCCTCCATCCGTTCGATCAGGCGCGCGGCGGTGTTGTAGCCCACGCGCAGCTGGCGCTGGAGATAGGAGGTCGAGGCCTTCTGGCTGGTGGCGACGATCTGGATCGCCTGGCGGAACTGCTGCGTTTCGGCATCGTCCTCCCCGCCCGGCTCGCCATCGAGGCTGAAGCCGCCGTCCTCGGGCTCCTCGGTGACCGCCTGGATATAATCGGGCGTGCCCTGCGCGCGCCAGAAATCGGCGACCGCGCGGACTTCCTCGTCCGAGACAAAGGGGCCGTGGACGCGCTCGATCTTCTTGCCGCCGGGCATGTAGAGCATGTCGCCCTTGCCCAGGAGCTGTTCGGCGCCCTGTTCGCCGAGGATGGTGCGGCTGTCGATCTTCGAGGTCACGGCAAAGCTGATTCGGGTCGGCAGGTTGGCCTTGATGACGCCGGTGATGACATCAACCGAGGGGCGCTGGGTGGCCATGATGAGGTGGATGCCCGCCGCGCGCGCTTTCTGCGCGAGGCGCTGGATGAGGAATTCGACTTCCTTGCCCGCGGTCATCATGAGGTCAGCGAGCTCGTCGACCACCACCACGATCTGCGGCAGCGGAGCGTAATCGAGCTCTTCCACCTCATAGGTCGGCTGGCCCGTGTCGGCGTCATAGCCGGTCTGCACCTTGCGCTCCAATGGCTTGCCCTTGGCGCGGGCCTCGACGACCTTCTTGTTAAAGCCCGACAGCTGGCGCACCGACAGGCTCGCCATCATGCGATAGCGCTCTTCCATCTGCTCGACCGTCCATTTGAGCGCGCGGATCGCCTTTTGCGGTTCCGTCACGACGGGGGCGAGGAGGTGCGGGATGTCGTCGTAGATGCTCAGTTCGAGCATCTTGGGATCGATCATGATCATCCGGCACTCGTCGGGGCTGAGGCGATAGAGCAGGCTCATGATCATTGCGTTGAGACCCACCGATTTGCCCGAGCCGGTGGTGCCGGCGACGAGCAAGTGGGGCATGGGCGCGAGATCCGCAATCACTGGCTCGCCGCCGATATTCTTGCCGAGGATGATGGGGAGCGAGCGATTGTCGCCCGCAAAATCAGCCGAGCCCAGCAGTTCGCGCATGTTGACCATGTCGCGTTCGTTGTTGGGCAGTTCGATACCGATGACGCTGCGTCCCGGGATGGTGGCGACGCGCGCCGACAGCGCCGACATATTGCGGGCGATGTCGTCGGCCAGCTGGATGACGCGGCTCGCCTTGATGCCGCTCGCGGGTTCGAGCTCGTACATGGTGACGACGGGGCCGGGCTTCACCTCGACGATGTCGCCGCGCACGTGGAAATCCTCGAGCACGCTTTCGAGGAGACGCGCGTTGCGCTCGAGCGCGGCCTTGTCGATCTTGGCGTTGATCGCCTCGCCCGGCGGGGTGAGGAGGTCGAGCGCGGGAAGCTCGTAGCCGTCGCCCAGCGCGAGGCTCGCCTGCTGGCCGCTGGCCTGCCGCTTGGGCTTGGGGCTGGCGGCCGCGATGACGGGCGCGGCGGGCTCGGCGACCTCGACCTCCGCGCGGGGCGGACGGGCGCGCTTTTCCGCTTTTTTCTTTTCTTTCAGAGGCTTAGACGATTTCTCGCGACGCAGGGTCGGGGCCTTGAGCGCCTCGCGGCTCGGCACCAGCTGGCCCAGCGTTTCGCGTTCCTCCTCACGAAGCGCGAGCGCCATCAGGAAGAGCGCTACCCCGCCGAGCGCGGCGATGATGAGGAGCGAGAGCCGCACCGGTCCGGCGATCCCCGTATCATCGATCAGACCGACTGCCGCCTCGACCAGCCCCGCGCCGCCCATGCCGGCCAGCCCGCCCCAGCCAGCGGGAAGCTCGCTGACGCTGCTGTCGGTGAGGAGCGCCAGCGCGGTGCCGACGCCGATCGCGCTACCGATGCCGAGCAGCACGGGGCGCGCGGCATGACCGGTTTCGGCAAGCCGCAGGTGGCGCCATCCGCCGACCAGCAGCAGCGGCACGAAAACGAAGGAGGCCATGCCGAAGGCCTGGAGGAAGAGGTCGCTGGCATAGGCGCCGAAATTGCCGAGCCAGTTCTCGGGCACGCCGCCCGCCGCCGTCGACAGCGAGGCATCGGTTGCCTCGTGGGTCAGGAGCGCCAGCGCCAGCGCCAGCCCGCCGAGGACCATCGCGAGGCCGCCCGTGCGGCGCACCATGCTCGCGAAAAACCCGTGAATCGCCTCGCCCGCGCCGCCCTTGCCGCGCGTCACCTTGGCTGCCTTGGTCGCCATGCCCATTCCCCTTCGTGGCCGGCAATATAGCGGCTAGCCCCATGGGGCGGTCAACGCCCTATCGCGCGCGCGTCAATTTGCCTATCGAGGGGCCATGAGCGATGTCATCATCTCGGGCGGCGGCCTCGTCGGCCTCGCCCTCGCCGCCGCGCTCGACAGCGCGGGCCTGAAGGCGGTCGTCGTTGACCCCGCCGATCCCGACGCGCAGGCCGATGCCGCCTTCGACGGGCGCACCAGCGCGGTCTCCTCCTCCTCGATGCGCATGTTCGAGACGATCGGCATCGCCGACCATCTCCCCGCGCCGGGCAGCCCGATCCGCACCATCCAGGTCGCCGACGGCCTTGCCCCCGGCGGCCTCGCCTTCGAGGCGGGCGAGGAAGGCGAGCCGCTCGGCTGGATGCACGAAAACCGCAACTTGCGCCGCGCGCTCATCGACCGCGCCCGTGCAGGCAAGAACCTCGACCTGCGCTACGGTCGCCGTGCCGTCTCGACAGTGCGCGACGCGCATGGCGTGCGCATGACGCTCGACGATGGCAGCGAAATCGCGGCGCCGCTGCATGTCGCCGCCGAAGGTCGCAATTCGCCGACCCGCGAGGCTGCGGGGATCCGCGTTGCGCGCTGGAAATACGACCATCACGCCATCGTCTCGGTCCTCGCGCATGACGAGCCGCACGGCGATGTCGCCTACGAGATCTTCTATCCCGAAGGGCCGTTCGCGCTCCTGCCGATGACCGACCTTCCCGACGGGCGCCACCGCTCGGCAATCGTCTGGTCGGTGCCGTCGGACAATGCGCCAGGCTTCCTCAAGCTGTCCGATGCGGACTTTGCCGCCGAGGCCGAGGCCGCAGCGGGCGGTTTCCTCGGGCGCTTCGAATTGCTTGCCCCCCGCTCGACCTACCCGCTCGGTTTCCACCGGACCGCGCGCATCACCGATGAACGGCTGGTGCTGGTCGGCGATGCCGCGCACGGCATCCACCCGATTGCCGGACAGGGGGTCAATCTCGGCTATCGCGACGCCGCCGCGCTCGCCGAAGTGCTGGTCGAGGGCCGCCGTTTGGGCATGGACCTTGGCGATGCCGCGCTGCTCGACCGTTACGCGACCTGGCGCGGGCTCGATTCGCTGAGCGTGGCTGCCTCGACCGACGGCTTCGTGCGCATGTTCGGCGTTCCCGGCCGCACCGCGTCGGTCGTCCGGCGATTGGGCATGGGCATCATCGACCGCATCGGCCCGCTGAAGGAACGGCTCAAGGACGAGGCGCAGGGCACCTCGGGCGACCTGCCGCTGCTCTTGCGCGGCCTGCCGATCTAGGCGTCAGCCCTTCCAGGTGTAGAGCGGGCGATAGGCCTTGCGCATGCGCAGGGCCAGCACCGCCAGCCCCGCGAGCCAGAAGGCCGCCCACGGATAGTCGGCAGTCATCGTCACGTGAAACAGGAAGATCCACGCCACCGTGGGGGCGAGGATGACCACGCCAAGCGGCGCCGTGCGCTTCCATATCAGCGCCGCGCCGCCCGCGATGAAGCTCGCGCTCGCCAGTTTCATCGGAAAGGCCGCGCGATTGGCTTCGAGCAGGGCGACCGCGTCGGGCTGGCTCGTCTCGGGCGGCGCCACCCCGATGAAGGGTGCGAGGCCCCAGAAGAGGAACCAGGCGCCATAGGCGATGCGAAAAATGTCGAATGCGAGCTTCATTCCGTCCCCCCGTTGATGGGAGGCGATCATGGCCAAGCCGCTTCCTATTGCAAGGTCTGGTCGGCCTCGGGACCGCCGGGCGCGATGCGCTGGAACTGCATCAGCTGGACGAGCAGGTCGGCGCGGCCGGCAAGCTCGCGCTCCTCGAGCAGCGCCTGCTTCGAAGGCACGTCGAACGGCGCGACCTGACTGATGGCGTTGACCAGCGTCTCGTCGTCGAGCCGCGTCACCGCTTCCCAGTCCACCTCGAGTCCGAGCGCATTGCCGAAGGCACGCGCTTCCTCCTCGACCGACACGCGCCGCGCGGGGCCGAGCGTGCCGACGATGCTGTCATCATATGCGTTCAAATCGACGTCGAGCTGGCGGTAGAGCGTGTCGACCTGCGGTTCGCGGATGGTGCGGAAGCGTTCGACGCCCTCGAGGATGATGTTGTAGCGCCCGTCATCGAGCTCTTCCAAGGCGACGATATCGCCGATGCAGCCGACCTGGTGGAGCGCCTCGTCATCCTCGGGGTCGAGCGGCTGTACCATCGCGATTCGCCCGTCGCCGTCGATCGCGTCCTTCACCATGTCGCGATATCGCGCCTCGAAGACATGCAGCGGGAGCTGGGCGCGCGGAAAGAGGATCGCCCCCGCGAGCGGAAAGATGCGCACGCGAGCGGGGCGGGCGTCCATCATGTGAAGAGCACCGCCGACAGGCGCCGCCGCTGCGTCTTCGACCAGTCGTCCTCGAGCCCTGCCGCCTCGATCAATTCGAGGAAGGTGGTGCGCGCCTTGCCGCCTTCCCATTCCTTTTCGCGGCCGATGATTTCGAGGAGATTGTCGGCAGCCGCATCGCGCTGGCCCGCCGCCATCGCGGCTTCGGCAAGCTTGTAGCGGGCTTCATGGTCGTCGGCGTCGGCCTCGAGACGGGCGATATAGGGGCTGGTGTCGACCGCTTCCTCGCCCATGCCGGCCATCTTGAGCTGGGCGCGGGCCTGCGCGATCGCGGGGTCGCCGGCGACCTTGTCGTCGAGCCCGTCGAGCAGCGCCTGCGCCGCCTCGACCTGCCCGCCGAGGATCTGCGCGCGCGCCATGCCGGCGACGACCTTGGGGTTGTCGGGGGCCATTTCCATCAGCTGCGAGAAGAGGATCATGGCGCGCTCGCCATCGCCGCCCGCCAGCACTTCCTCGCCCATCGCGAGCAGCGGTTCGACCTGCTGCTGGGTCTGCTGCGCCTCGCCGTCGAGGGGGAGCTGGCGAATCATCTGGTCGAGCACCTGCCCGAGCTGGCCGGGCGTGCGATACTGCGTGAGGTCACCGAGCGGCTGGCCCTGGAACAGCGCATAGACGGTCGGCACCGACTGGATCCGGAACTGGGCGGCGATGAACTTCTGCTCGTCGACATCGACCTTCACGAGCATGACGCCCTTGTCGGCATAATCGGCCGCGACCTGTTCGAGAATCGGCGTCAGCTGCTTGCACGGCCCGCACCAGCTGGCGGTGAACTGGAGAATGACCAGCTTGGACATGGAGGGGTTGATGACCTCCTCCTCGAATCGCTTGAGCGCAGCCTTGTCGTCGTCGCTCATTCCCAGCGTGGCCATTGATTTCGTCCCCAAGATTGATGTGCTTTCCCCCGTCATATGGGGTTCCGGGGCCTCTCGACAACCGCGGGATAAAATTGGGGGTTGCAGCATCCGACATGTCCCGCTATCTGCGCCTCCACCCAGTCGGGAGACGCGGCCAACCGGCCACTTCCCGGCACGCCAGTGAGCGGGCGTAGCTCAGGGGTAGAGCATCACCTTGCCAAGGTGAGGGTCGGGCGTTCGAATCGCCTCGCCCGCTCCATTTTTCCTCCAATCCGTTTGTGAAGTCGGCGCGTTGATCGCGCCGCCGGGCGCGCTATGGTCGTGAGCCGAAGGGGGAACAGATGATCGACTTTTCCATCGCCGCAGGGGTCGCCGACCTCATCGAGCGCACTGCCTCGACACCGCGCGTCCAGTCGATCCTCCAACTGAGCCTCGCCCCCGTCTTCCTTCTCGCGGGCATCGGCGCCTTCCTCAACGTGATGAACATCCGCCTGACCTGGCTGGTTGAGCGGGTGAACGGCATCGAAGCTGCCCTCGAGGACCGCCCCGACGACCGCCGCGCCGAACAATTGCCCGTGCTGCTGCGTCGCCAGCGCTACGCCCATCATGCGGTCAACCTGTCGACCGCGGCGGCGCTGATGATCTGCCTCGTCGTCGGGCTCCTGTTCGTCTCGGCCTTCGTGCGCACCGCGCTCGGGACCTTCGTCGCACTGTCGTGGATCGGCGCGATGGCGCTGATCTTCGCAGCCCTCACCTTCTTCCTGCGCGAGACGTCGCTCGCGACCAGGAACCTCCACGATACGCGCGAATTGGCGCGCCGGATCAGCGAGCGCGAAGGCTAACGCGTCCCCGACTTCAGCTCGGCGACCAGTGACCGCACCGCCGCCACCGGATCGTCGGTACCCTGCGCTGCCGCGACGATGGCGCTACCCGAGATGACGCCCGCGGCGCCCGACTCGATGCCGGCGCGCACCTGCTCGGAGGTGGAGATGCCGAATCCCAGCACTGGTGGCGGTGCGCCGAGCGCGCGCAATCGCTCGAACAGCGCATCATGGTCGAGCGCCATGTCGCTGCGCTGTCCCGTCACGCCCGCGCGCGCCACGCAATAGGTGTAGCCCGAGCCGAGCTCGGCGATCCGCTCGAGCGCGGCGTCGCCGGTGTTGGGCGCTGCGATCAGCACGAGGTCGAGCCCGGCCGCCCGCGCCGCCGCGGCAAAGCGGGGCGCTTCGAGGCTGGGCACGTCGGCGACGAGCAGGCTGTCCGCCCCCGCTCCGGCGGCATCGCGGCAGAAGGCGTCCAATCCCCGCGCCACCACGAGATTCGCATAGGTGAGGATCCCGATCGGCACGTCGGCATGGCGAGCACGGACTTCGGCGATGATGCCGAAGGAGGCCGCAGGCGTCATGCCCGCTGCGAGCGCGCGATCGGCGGCGGCCTGGATGACCGGCCCGTCGGCGACGGGATCGGAGAAGGCAATGCCGACCTCGAGCATGTCGGCGCCGCCTTCGACGCAGGCGTGGAGCAATTCGACGCTGGTTGCCGCATCGGGATCGCCGAGCATCAGGAAGGCGCCCAGCGCCCCCTCGTCCGCCGCGTCGAGCCGGGCGAACATCTTTCCATATCGTTGGCTGCTCATGCGGCGAGACCCACCAGTTCCATGGCCTGCGCCATGTCCTTGTCCCCGCGCCCCGACAGGTTGACGAGGATGATCTTCTCCTCGCCCACAGCCTGTGCGGCATCGACCTGCTTGAACCCTTCGGCGAGAGCATGGGCGGTCTCGAGCGCAGGAATGATCCCTTCCTCACGCGCGAGCCGCTGGAAGGCCGCGATGGCCTCGGCATCGGTCGCGCCGACATAAGTGGCGCGTCCCGAGGCCATCAGATGTGCATGCTCGGGGCCGACGGCGGGATAGTCGAGGCCGGCCGAGACCGACCAGCTCTCGCCGACCTGTCCGACATCGTCCTGCATGAGATAGGTCTCGGCGCCATGGAGGATGCCGCGACGCCCCTTCTGGAGGGTCGCGCCATGCTCGCCGCTGTCCATGCCCTTGCCTGCAGCCTCGACGCCGACCAGCGCGACGCCCTCGTCGGGCACGAATTCATGGAACATGCCGATGGCGTTCGACCCGCCGCCGACACAGGCGATGACGCTGTCGGGCAGGCGCCCTTCGCGCTCCAGCATCTGCGCGCGCGCCTCTCGGCCGATCACCGCCTGGAAATCGCGCACCATCTGCGGGAAGGGGTGCGGCCCCGCCACCGTGCCGAGGAGGTAATGGGTGTCCGCAAAGCTCGCGGTCCAGTCGCGCAGCGCCTCGTTGACCGCATCCTTCAGGGTCCGGCTGCCGATCTCGACGGGGATCACTTCGGCGCCCATCAGCTTCATCCGGAAGACATTGAGCGCCTGACGCTCGGCATCGAGCGCGCCCATGTAGATGCGCGTCTCCATCCCGAACAGCGCGCCCGCGATGGCGGTCGCCACCCCGTGCTGGCCCGCGCCCGTCTCGGCGATCAGCCGCGTCTTGCCCATGCGTTTCGCCAGAAGGGCCTGCGCGATCACTTGGTTGGTCTTGTGCGCGCCCCCGTGGAGCAAATCCTCGCGCTTGAGGTAGAGCCGAACGCGTTCATCGCCGATATTGCGGCACCGCGTCAGCGCGGTCGGCCGCCCCGCATAGGTGCGCAGGAGATGGTCGAGCTCGGCCAGGAAGCCCTTGTCCTCCATCGCGCCCAGATAGGCGGCCTCGAGCTGTTCGATCGCGGGAACGAGGATTTCCGGAACATAGGCACCGCCGAAATCGCCGAAACGGCCGTCCTGCCTCATCGCGCACTCCGGCGGTCGGGATGGCGCAGCGCGGCGAACAGCGCTTCGATCTTCTCGGGGTCCTTGGTCCCGGGCTCGCTCTCGACGCCAGAGCAGACGTCGATGCCATAAGCGCCGGTACGCACGGCCTCGCGGACATTGTCCGGACCGATGCCGCCAGCGAGGAAGGCGCGGGTAAGGTCGTCGCGCCCCGCGATCCGGCTCCAGTCGAAAGCGATTCCGGTGCCCCCGCTCGAGCCGCCCACGAGCGTGTCGAACAGGGTGCGGTCGGCCAGCGGCACGGGGTCGGGCCCTTGCTCGCCGACCTGCGAGAGCGCCCAGCATTCGGTGCCGGGGCGAAGTTTTTGCCGCAGTTGCGCGATGATTGTGTCGGCGCCGGGCTCGTGGAGCTGGACCGCGTCGAGCCGCAGGATCCGGCTGGCCTCGGCGATGGCCTCGGGGTCGCGGCCGCGAAACACGCCGACGGTCTTCATGCCGAAATCGGAGGCCAGCATGGTCAGCGTGCGCGCCCGTTCGACGTCGATCGCGCGCGGCGTGCCGGGCGCGAAGATGAAGCCGACGTGGCTCGCGCCCTGGCGAGCCGCCAGCGCGACGTCGGCGACCCGTGTCATGCCGCACAGCTTCACGGGACCGTGGACCAGCGTGCGCGCGGCAAAGGCGATGTCGTCGGCCGCCATCAACGCGGAACCGACGAGGAAACCGTCGACCAGCGGCCCGAGCCGCTGCGCATCGGCAAAGGTGGAGATGCCGCTCTCGGAAACCAGCGTGACATGCCCGGGCACGAGGGGTGCGAGCCGTTCGGTCACGGCAAGGTCGGTGGAGAGTGTCTTGAGATCGCGATTGTTGATGCCGACGAGGGTCGCGCCGAGCGCCATCGCGCGGGCGAGTTCGGCCTCGTCATGCACTTCGACCAGCACGTCCATGCCAAGCGCGCGGCCGCGCTCCATGACTTGCCCGGCGGTGGCATCATCGAGCACTGACATCATCGCCAGCACGGCATCGGCGCCGCAGGAGCGCGCCTCGTCCACCTGCCGCGGGTCAACGATGAAATCCTTGGCGAGGATCGGCCCGCCATAATCCTTGCGCAGCCGTTCGAGCAGCGCGAGCGAACCGCCGAAATCCGCCTCGTCGGTGAGGATGCTGATGGCATCGGCGACGGGGCGATAGGCGGCGAGCGCCTCTTCGGGACGATGCGCCGCGACATGGCCCGAGGGTGATTTGGGCTTTACCTCCATGATGAAGCGCGCGCCGGGCTTGCGCAGCGCCTGCGAGAGGCTCCGCGTCGTCGGCTGGGCGTTGAAGCGGCGTGTTCCTAGCCGCTCCTCCACCTCGCGCCGCTTACGCGCGATAATCCTGTCGAGAACGTCACCCATGACTTGCCTCCACATAAGCGGCGAGCACGGCCCCCGCCTTGCCCCCGTCGATCGCGGCACCTGCCGCCTCGACCGCTTGCGCCAAGGTGCGCGAAGTGCCCGCAAGGTGCAACAGCGCCCCTGCGTTGAGCGCCACCATGTCGCGTTCGGCCTTCGATCCCTTGCCCTCGAAAATGGCGCGCAGCCGACGCGCATTCTCCTGCGCATCGCCGCCCGCCAGCGCTTTCAGCGGCGCGGGGTCGAGACCGACTTCCTCGGGCGCGATCACTTCCTCGCTGATCTCGCCATGCTCGAGCCGCAGCGCGCGGCTGTCGGCGTGCAGTGCAAGTTCGTCGAGCCCTGCGCCATGCACCACCAGCGCTTTCTCGACCCCCATCGCCTGGAGCGTCCGCGCGATGCGGCGCATCAGCGTCGGATCGGCCACGCCGAGGAGCTGGACCCTCGGGCGCGCCGGATTGATGCAGGGACCGAGCAGGTTCATCACCGTGCGCACGCCGAGTTGCCGCCGCACGGGGCCCGCATGCTTCATGCCGGGATGGTAAGCGGGGGCGTAGAGGAAGGTGAAGCCGGTCGCGTCCATCACCGCGCGCGCCTCGTCGGCGGGCATGTCGATCCGCGCGCCCAGCGCCTCGAGCACGTCGGCCGAACCGCATTTCGAGCTGACCGAGCGGTTGCCATGCTTGGCGATGGGCAGCCCGCAGGCCGCGGCGACGAACCCCGCCGCGGTCGACACGTTGATGATGCCCGAGGAATCGCCGCCCGTGCCGCAACAATCGGCGAACAACGTGTCGGGCGAGGGAAACTCCTCCGCCGCCGCGCCCAGCGCGCGCGCCGCGCCGATCATCTCCTCGGCGGTCTCGCCCTTCATGCGCAGCGCCACCAGCACGCTTGCGATCTCGGCTTCGGACAGCCGCCCGAGGACGAGCCGTTCGAACAGGTGCTGCGCGTCCTCCGAGGGCAGGTCCTCGCCCGACAGGAGCTTGGGCAGCGGGTTGGGAACGGGGCCGAGATCGGCGGGGAGATGGGCTTTATCGAGCATGTTGGTCCTTTCAGGCGGCTTTGGCGGGGCGGTCGAGACAGGCTTTCGCCCATGCAAGCATGTTGGCGACGAGCCGGTCGCCCCGCGGCGTGAGGATGGATTCGGGATGGAATTGCAGGCCGAGCTGGAGGCCGGCTTCGTCGCGCACCGCCATCGCCATGCCGCCATGTTCGGCATCGACGGCGAATCGCGCGGGCAGGTCGGAGACAGGGGTGCAGAGCGAATGATAGCGGCCGACGATCAGCGGATCGGGCAGCCCCGCCAAGACGCCGTCGCCGCG
Organism: Sphingomicrobium aestuariivivum; assembly: GCF_024721585.1. Taxonomy (NCBI): domain Bacteria; kingdom Pseudomonadati; phylum Pseudomonadota; class Alphaproteobacteria; order Sphingomonadales; family Sphingomicrobiaceae; genus Sphingomicrobium; species Sphingomicrobium aestuariivivum. The sequence continues at coordinate 1,471,419 of NZ_CP102629.1, read as the reverse complement.
ATGGGCGAGCCGTGCGGTTTCGGCATGGGCGGGCGCGGCGGCGCGGCGAACGCGCCCGCCGGCGGCCTCGACGATGGCCTGGTGGCCGAGGCAGATGCCGATCAGCGGGACAATGCCGCGCGCCTTCACGCATAGGTCGAGACAGCAGCCCGCGCTCGCCGGATCGCCCGGGCCAGGGCCAAGGAGCAGCGCGCCGCCATTGGCGCTTTCGAGCGCTTTTTCCGCACTGATGCTATTGCGAAGCACCTGCATTTCGGCCCCCGCGACCGCAAGCGCATCGACGAGATTGAAGGTGAAACTGTCGCGATTGTCGATCACGGTGAACTTCATGCCGCCGCTCCCAGCGCGGCCAGTACCGCGCTTGCCTTGGCGCGCGTTTCGGCGGCTTCGGCGGCCGGATCGCTATGTGCGACCACGCCGGCGCCCGCGCGGACGCGGGCGATGCCATCGGTCACGAAGGCCGAGCGGATCACCACCGCGCTGTCGAAGGCGCCGCGTCCGGTAAGGACGCCGATGGCGCCGCCATAGAAGCCGCGCTGCGTCGCTTCGTGACGGCGGACAAGCTCGATGGCGCGCAGCTTGGGCGCGCCCGACAGGGTGCCGACGTTGAGACAGGCGCGGATGGCATCGACCGCATCGCGACCCTCCGGCAGCAGGCCCTCGACGGTCGAGACGATGTGCATGACGCGGGCGAAGCGTTCGACCCGCATCAAGCTGGTCACCCGCCGCGTGCCGGGCCGCGCGATGCGGGCGACGTCATTGCGGGCAAGGTCGACCAGCATGAGATGCTCGGACACTTCCTTGCCATCGAGCCGGAGCTCGGCCTCGAGCCGGTCGTCCTCGTCGGCGCTGGCGCCGCGCGGACGGGTGCCCGCGATCGGGCTGACCGACAGCCGAACCCCGTCCGCGCCGGGCTCGAGCGCGATGGCATTTTCGGGCGAGGCACCGAACAGCGTGCCGTGGCGGGTTTCGGCGAAAAACTGGTAGGCCGAGGGGTCGGCGGCGACGAGGCGACGGAAGGCACCGAGGGCGTCGGGACAGGGGAGGGAGAAGCTGCGGCTCGGCACCGCCTGGAAGATCTCGCCTGCGGCAATCTCGCCCTGCAACGCCTCGACCGTGGCGGCGAAGTCCAAGTCATCCATATCGACCGACGGCGCGCCTGCGACCGCTTCGCGAAGCGGCGGCACCGGTGCCTGTTCGATCCGCGCGGCGAGCTTGCCGAGCTTCTCCTGCGCGAGGCAGGACAGGCGGTGATCTTCCCCGCGCTCACCGGTGACGGCGGCGATGGCGAGCACCCGTGCAGCGCCCGAGGCCTCGACGACCACCAGCGTCTCGGCGAGACGTGCGACGAGGTCGGGCAGCGGGCCTTCGGGGGCGGCGACCGCGATGCTCTCGACCATGTCGGCATGATCGAAGCCAATGAGCGTGAACAGCGCGAGCCCGTAGGCGTCATCCTCGTCCGCCCCGAGTGCCGCGGCGGCGCGCAAGAGATGCAGCGGGCTAGTCCGTCGGCCGCGCTCGCCCTCATCGCCCTTTTCGTCGGGCGCGTCGAAGACGAGCCGAGCCGATTCGCCGTCGCGCTCCACGACCTGTGCGGAGAGCGGCGCGAGCAGCGGATCGAGCAGTGCGGCGCCCTGTGCGCCCGCCACCCGCACCTCGGCCTCGCGCCCCTTGGCATCGACCGCCAGCGCGCTGTCGCACAGGATGACGCTCGTCCCGCCGGTGCGACGGAACAGCATCCGCGCACGCCCTTCGGCATGGAGCGCGGCGAACAGGCTCACCGGATCGTGCACGCCGGGCAGGCGGCGCGAGAGGAGGCGGAGATGGCTCACAGCTCGCGGCCCAGCGCGTGGAGCAGCCGCGACAACTGGTGGCCGAGCGCCTCCATCTGCTCGGGATAGAGGGACTGCGGCCCGTCGGACAAGGCGGTGGCGGGATCGACATGGACCTCGACCATGACGCCATCGGCGCCCGCCGCGGCGGCCGCCAGCGCCATCGGCGCGACGAGGCTGCGCTTGCCCGTGCCGTGGCTCGGGTCGACGATGACGGGGAGGTGGGTCTTCTCCTTGAGCAGCGGCACGGCGGCGAGGTCGAGCGTGTTGCGCGTCGCCGTCTCGAAGGTGCGAATGCCGCGCTCGCAAAGGATGACATCCTCGTTGCCGCCGGCCAGCACATATTCGGCCGCCATCAGCAGGTCGTCGATCCGCGCCGCCATGCCGCGCTTCAGGATCACCGGCTTGCCGCACTGGCCGACCGCTTTCAGCAGTTCGAAATTCTGCATGTTGCGGGTGCCGATCTGGATGGCGTCGGCGGCCTCGAGAAAGAGGTCGAGGTCGCGCGCATCGACCATCTCGGTGACGACCGGCATGCCGAGCTCGTCGCCCACTTCGCGGAGCAACGACAGGCCCTCGGGGCCCTTGCCCTGGAAGCTGTAAGGGCTGGTGCGCGGCTTGTAGGCACCGCCGCGCAGGATCCGCGCTCCGCCCGCCTTCGCCGCCTTCGCCGAGGCGCGCAACTGCTCCTCGCCCTCGACCGCGCAGGGCCCGCCGAACAGGGCGAAGCGGCCGCCGCCCACCGCGACGTCACCCACCTTCACGCGGCTGTCGTGCGGGTGGAGGTCGCGCGCGGCCAGCTTGTAGGGGGCGAGGATCGGCTTCACGCTCTCGACCGAGGGTTCCGCCTCCAGTGCCAGTTCGGCCAGCACGCGCTCGTCACCTAGCGCGCCAAGGACGACGCGTTCGGCGCCCGGCATGTGGAGCGGCTTCAGGCCCTTTTCCTCGATCCGCCCGAGGAGGCGGTCGATGGTGTCCTGGCTGGCGTCGGGTTTCATTACGATGATCATGGGTCGGGTCTCTTGTTCTCGAAGGGGGGAGAAGGAGAGCGGACCTGATCGAGGTCATGAAAAAGCCCGCTCGGTGGCGGGCTGTGGGTTCACGTCAATCGTGAGCGCAGCGCCGCCGTCAGGACGAGCGCCACCACCACTGCAGGGCAGCGGCATTGAGGCTGTGAACGGGTGCGGTCTTACGCATGCATGCGAGAGAGCCCCATTTTCCGGCCGGCGTCAAGCGGCAAAAAGTCGGTAGGCGGACGGTCTTGCAATCACGACGAACATCGCTACATCCATGCCAGCGTTTTAACACGTTGGAACAAGAATATGGTGGAAATCCGGGATAACGATCAAAGCGCGGCAGGCGAATCGCGCGCCGAAGCGCAGGCTCAGCTCGCGCTGGTGCTTGCACGTCTCAGCGATCCGCAGGCCGTCGCCATGCTGCTCGACGACCTCTGTACGCCAGCCGAGCGCCGCGCATTGGCCGAGCGCTGGCACGTCGCGCGCCTCCTCGCCGAGGAGCGCTACACCTACCGCCAGATCCACGACCTGACCGGCGTGTCGACGACCACCATCACGCGCGTCGCGCGTTTCCTCAAAGGCGGTGATGCGGGCGGCTATCGCGCCGCGCTGGCCGCGACGACAAAGGACGACCAATGACCGCGACCATGACCCGCCTGCGCATGGCGGTACAGAAATCGGGCCGCCTCGCCGACGCGGGCGAGGGCCTCTTGTCCAAGGCGGGGCTCCGCATCCGCAGCGCCAAGGGCCAGCTCACTGCCCGCGCGACAAATTTCCCGCTCGACCTCATGCTGGTGCGCGACGACGACATCCCGACGCTGGTCGGTGATGGCGTCTGCGACCTCGGCATCGTCGGGTTGAACGTGCTCGAGGAATATCGCCTCGATCCCGCCAACGAGGATGTTGACGTGCTGGCGCGGCTCGGCTTCGGCGGCTGCGCGCTCAAGGTCGCCATCCCCGTCGCCGAGGACTGGTCGCTCGGCCTCCTCGAAGGCAAGCGCATCGCCACCAGCTACCCGCTGCTGACCCGCGCCTTCCTCGAGAAGGAGGGGATTAGCGCCGAAGTGGTGACCATGCACGGGGCGGTCGAACTCGCACCGCGTCTCGGTATCGCCGATTATGTCTGCGACCTCGTCTCCACTGGCCAGACGCTGGAAGCCAACGGCCTCAAGCCCGTGCATACGATCCTCGAATCGGAAAGCGTGCTGATCCGCACCCGTGCGACGCTCGCCGACGAGCAGGTCGACCGCGCCGATGCGCTGAAGACCCGGATGCTCGGCGTCATCGCGACGGCGGAGAGCAAATATATCGTCCTCAACGCGCCCGAAAGCGCGCTGCCCGAGATTACGCGCATCCTGCCGGGCGCCGAGGCACCAACGGTGATGCCGCTCCTCGGGATGGAAGGCCATGTCGCCATCCAGGCCGTGGCCCGCGAATCGGTCTTCTGGGAGACGCTCGAGGCGCTCAAAGCCGCCGGCGCGCGGGACATCCTCGTCATGCCCATCGAGAAGATGATGCTATGACCGGCGTGATCGACTGGACCGGCCTCGACGATGCCGGACGAAAGACTGCGCTCGCCCGCCCGCAGCAGCGCGAGGACGCCTCACTGCAGGACGCCGTGCGCGACATCATCGCCGACGTGCGCGATGGCGGCTGGGATGCGCTGTGCGCCATCGCCACCCGCATCGACGGCAGTGCGCCCGGTGCGCTCGAGGTCGCCCCTTACGCAAAGCGTGCCCGCACCGAACTTCCTGCCGAAGCGCTGGCGGCCATCCGGCTCGCCGCCGACAATATCGAGACTTTCCACCGTGCGACCCTGCCGCAGCCGGTCAGCGTCGAAACCATGCCGGGCCTCACCGTCGAGAAACGATGGGCTCCGCTCGGCAGCGCCGGGCTCTATGTCCCGGGCGGCAAGGCGCCGCTCTTCTCTACCTTGCTGATGCTCGCCATCCCGGCGCGCGTCGCCGGTGTCGAGTGGCTGACCGTGGTCACCCCGCCCCGCCCTGATGGCGGTCTCGACCCTGCCGTCGCGCTGGCCGCCGAAATCTGCGGCGTCGAGCGCATCTGGACCGTGGGCGGCGCGCAGGCGATCGCCGCGCTCGCCTTCGGCGCCGGCGACATCGCCCCCGTCGACCGTATCTGCGGCCCCGGCAATGCGTGGGTCGCCGCCGCCAAGCGGCAGGTGTCGAGCCTGCCCGGCGGCCCCGGCATCGACTTGCCCGCCGGTCCCAGCGAACTGCTCGTCATCGCCGATGCAACCAGCGATCCCGCGCGCGTCGCCGCCGACCTCCTGAGCCAGGCCGAGCATGACCGCGATGCGCAGGTCCTCCTCGTCTCGACCAGCGATGGCGCCATTGCCGCCGCGCTTGCCGAGGTCGACCGGCAGGCTGCCGACATGGGCGGCGACTTCGCCCCCGTGCGGGCGATCCGCTGCGCCGACCTCACGCAAGCCGTGACGATCGCCAACGCCTATGCCCCCGAGCATCTCAGCATCGCGCTCGCCGATGACGTCGCCGCCGACCTTGCCGCGCGCATCACCGACGCTGGCGCGGTCTTCGTCGGCGAAGGGGCTGCCGAGAGCTTCGGCGACTATCTCGCCGGTTCGAGCCACGTCCTGCCGACCGACGGCGCGGCGCGCTACACCGGCGGCGTCACCGCGCTCACCTACCTGAAGGCGATCAGTATCCAGCGCATCAGCCCCGACACTGCCCGCCGCCTTGCCGCCCCCGCCGCCGCCCTCGCGCGGCTCGAGGGGCTCGAAGCCCATGCCCGCGCCGCCGAGATCCGCGGCGCCGCCATCAAGGAACCCGCCCTGTGAGCGAGCAACCCATCGGCGACCGCCTCGCGCGCCGCGACCTGCGCCAACTGCCGCGCACCGACCTTGCCGGTGCGCCGGTCCCGGGCACCATCCGTCTCGATGCCAACGAGAATCCCTATGAGCCGCTCGCGGGCGGCCGCGACATCAACCGCTATCCCGAGCCCCAGCCCGATACGCTGCGGCGGCGGATGGCGGGCCTTTACGGCGTTTTCCCCCAGCGCCTGTGGGTGACGCGCGGCAGCGATGACGCCATCGACCTTCTCTGCCGCGCTTTCCTGCGGCCGGGCGAGGATCGTATCCTCGTCGTCGAGCCGACCTTCTCGGCCTATGCGCAATTCGCCCGCATCCAGGGGGCGAAGGTCGACAGCGTTCGCATGGACGGGGACTTCGCCTTCGACGCGGGCGCAGTGCTGAGGGCGGCCAAGGATGGGCCGGCGCCAAAGCTCCTGTTCCTGTGCACCCCCAACAACCCCACGGGCACACCGATCGCGGTCGAGACCGTGCGCGATATCGCCGCCGCTCTCCCCGACACGCTGGTCGTCGCCGACGAGGCCTATGGCGAATTTGCCGATGCGCCGAGCCTTGCCCCTGATGCCGGCAATGTCGACAATCTCGTCGTCCTGCGTACCCTGTCTAAGGCCTATGGCCTTGCCGGCGCCCGCATCGGCTGCGCCATTGCCGATGCCAATGTCATCGACTGGCTCGCGCGCGTGTCGCCGCCCTACCCGCTGCCCGGTCCGTCCATCGCCGCCGCATTGGGCGCGCTGGCGCCCGAGCGCATGCCGATCCACAGGGCCCGCATCGCCGACCTCCTCGCCGAGCGCGCGCGCCTTGCCGCGCTTTTGCGTGGAGTCGACGAGGTGGAAGCGCTCTATGAGGGCGGCAATTTCCTTTTCCTAACCGTCGCCGATCCCGAAGGGCTTGCACAACGCCTCGAAGCGGCGGCCGTCAAAGTCCGCTTCCGCCCCAATGCCGCACCGGGCGGGGTCCGCGTCACCATCGGTACCGAAGCCGAGAATCGCGCCTTGCTCGCCGTCTTCGGCATTACCGATGCGGCGCCGCGCCGCCGCCGGGCGAGCGTCACCCGCGATACTGCCGAAACGCGCATCGCGGTTGCGGTCGATCTCGACGATCCCGAGCCCAAGCGGCAGATCTCGACCGGCATCGGCTTCTTCGATCATATGCTCGACCAGGTCGCGAGCCACGGCGGCTTTTCGCTCACGCTCGCATGCACCGGCGACACGCATATCGACCCGCACCACAGCATCGAGGATGTAGCGCTCGCGCTCGGCGCCGCGCTCGACAAGGCACTCGGCGACCGTGCCGGCATCGGCCGCTTCGGCTTTGCGCTGCCGATGGACGAAACCCGCGCCGAGGTTCTCGTCGACCTGTCGGGGCGCCCCTATGCCAAGTTCGACGGCAGCTTTACGACCGAACATCTCGGCGAATTCCCGACCGAGATGACGCCGCACGTCTTCCGCAGCCTTGCCGACAGCATGCGCGCCGCGATCCATGTCAGCGTCGAGGGCGAGAACGATCACCACAAGGTCGAGGGTGCCTTCAAGGCCTTCGGTCGCGCGCTGCGCCAGGGCCTCGCTACCGGCGCGAGCGGCAAGGGCATCCCCTCGACCAAGGGGTCGCTGTGACCGCGCTGGCCCTGATCGACCTTGGCTATGGCAATGTGGAATCGGTCCGGCTCGGCTTCGAGCGCGCCGGTGCCGAGCCGCTGCGCACTGCCGACCCCGACGTCATCGCCGGTGCCGATCGCGTCATCCTGCCGGGTGTCGGCCACGCCGGCTATGCGATGGAAAAGCTCGAGATGGCGGGGCTCGCCAACGTTCTGCGCGAGCGCACGCGGCCCACGCTCGGCATCTGTGTCGGCATGCAGCTGCTGTTCGAAGGCTCCGAAGAGACCGCCCGCCCCCTGCTCGGCATCCTGCCTGGAAAGGTGACGTCACTGAAGCCCGCGCCCGGTCGCCCCGTCCCACACATGGGCTGGACGCGGCTGGAGGGCGTGAGCGAAGGTCTGGGGGTTGCCAATGGCGACCATGTCTATTTCGCGCACAGCTATGCCTGTCCGTCGACACACGCGGATGGGGCCAGCGCCACCTATGGCCGCACCTTCCCAGTCATCGTCCGCCACGGCCCCTATTGGGGCGCGCAATTCCATCCCGAACGGTCGTCCGCCCCCGGCGCGGCCTTCCTGAAGGCGTTTCTCCGCTCATGATCCTGCTCCCCGCTCTCGACCTCATGGACCGCAAGCCCGTGCGGTTGCGGCAGGGCGATTTCGACGCCCGCACCGACTATGACCCCTCGCCCGCCGACGCCCTCGCCGCCTTCCGCGAGGCGGGCGCGGAGATGGCGCATGTCGTCGACCTCGACGGTACGCGCGCGAAAAGTCCCGTCCAGCACGACCTCCTCATGGAGCTCGCCCCGATCCTGCCACTTCAGGTCGCCGGAGGCATCCGCGGCACCGCTCACGCCAAGCCGCTGTTCGAGGCGGGGGTCGCGCGCGTCGTCGTCGGGAGCCTCGCCCTCAACGAGCCGCAGGCTTTTGCCGACATGCTCGCCTATTTCGGCCCCGAGCGCATCACGCTGGCGCTCGACGTCAACTTGCGTGACGGCGTGCCGATGGTCGCCAAGCACGGCTGGGCAGAGGATAGCGGCAAGGCGCTGGACGAGGTGCTCGGCCAGTTCCCCGCCATCCGCCATCTGCTCGTCACTGACATCGCCAAGGACGGCATGATGCAGGGGCCCAACACCAACCTCTATCGCACGCTCGCCGAAAGCTGGCCCGACAAGGCGGTGCAGGCCTCGGGCGGCGTCGCCAGCCTCGACGACCTTGATGCCCTGCGCGATGCGGGCGCTGCCGCGGCCATCACCGGCAAGGCGATCTGGGAAGGCGCTTTCACTGTTGCCGAGGGGGTCGCCCGTGCCCGCGGCTAGGATCATCCCCTGTCTCGACGTCGCCGACGGGGTGGTCGTCAAGGGCGTGCAGTTCCGCGATCACCGCGTCATCGGGGATATCGTCGAGAATGCCCAGCGTTATGCGCGCGAGGGCGCCGACGAGCTCGTCTTCTACGACATTACTGCCAGCGCCGACGGGCGCAGCGTGGAGGTGGACTGGGTCCACAAGGTCGCGACCGTCATCGACATTCCCTTCAGCGTGGCGGGCGGGATCGACAGCGTCGACAAGGCCGCCGCCGTGCTTGGCGCGGGCGCCGACAAGGTCAGCGTCAACTCCCCCGCGCTGCGCGAGCCTGCGCTCATCACCCGCCTCGCCGAAGCCTTCGGGCGGCAATGCGTGGTGCTGGGGATCGACAGTTTCACCGACGAGCAGGGCGTGCTTCGCGTGAAGAAATTCACCGGGCGCCCCGAGGCGACGCAGGATGCGGGACTGGAGACCATCGCCTGGGCGCGCGAGGCCGTGGCGCTCGGCGCGGGCGAGATCGTGCTCAACGCCATGAACAATGACGGCGTGCGGCAGGGCTATGACCTGCCCCAGCTCGAAGCGCTGTGCGCGGCGGTCGACGTTCCGGTCATCGCCTCGGGCGGCGCCGGCACGCCGGCCCATTTCGCCGAGGCCTTCGGAGTCGGCTGCTCGGGCGCCTTGGCGGCTAGCGTCTTCCATGACCGCCGCATCGCGATTCCCGAGCTGAAGGATTATCTGGAAAAAGAAGGGCTGGAGGTGCGCCGATGATCGATGTGAATGCGCTCGCCTGGGACAAGATGGACGGGCTGCTGCCTGTTGTGGTGCAGGGCGGCGATGATGGCCGCGTGCGCATGCTCGGCTACATGGATCGCGCGGCGCTCGAGGCCACGCTCGAGACCGGCACCGTCACCTTCTTCAGCCGCTCCAAGCAGCGTCTCTGGGTCAAGGGCGAGACCAGCGGCAACACGCTCAGCGTGATTTCCATTCACGCCGACTGCGATTCGGATGCGATCCTCGTCATTGCAGAACCAGCGGGTCCGACTTGTCACAAGGATATGGACAGCTGTTTCGACTTGGACACCGCGCCGCATTTTCTCGCGCGCCTCGAAGCGGTGATCGCCGAACGCGCCGCGGCCGATCCGGACGAGAGCTACACCGCGCGCCTCCTTTCCAAGGGCACCAAGCGCGTCGCCCAGAAGGTCGGCGAGGAAGGGGTGGAGGCCGCGCTCGCCGCCACGGTGGGCGACCGCGACGAGCTGACAAACGAGGCCGCCGACCTCCTCTACCACCTTCTCGTGCTCCTGAAGGACCAGGGGCTCGCGCTATCCGACGTCACCGACGAGTTGCAGCGCCGCCACGGCTGATCTAGGCGCGGCCCCATGGAACAGGTCGACGTCATTGTCATGGGAGCGGGTGCCGCGGGGCTGATGGCGGCGATGGTCGCGGGCCAGCGCGGGCGCCGTGTACTGGTCGTCGATCATAATGACGCACCCGGCAGGAAGATCCTGATCTCGGGCGGGGGACGGTGCAATTTCACCAACCTCGGCGCGACCGACGGCAATTATCTCAGCCAGAACCCGCATTTCGCCAAGTCGGCGCTCCGGCGCTACCGCCCCGCCGACTTCATTGCGCTGGTCGAGAAGCACGGCATCGCCTGGCACGAAAAGACGCTCGGCCAGCTGTTCTGCGACGGCTCCGCCAAGCAGATCGTCGCCATGCTGATGGACGAATGCGCCGCCGCGGGCGTCGACTTCGCCTTCGGGCAGGCAGCCGACGTGGCGCGTGACGGTGATGGCTTCATCGCCACCATCGGCGCCCGTAAGGTAAGGGCGTCCTCGCTCATCCTCGCGACCGGCGGGTTGTCGATCCCCAAGCTCGGTGCCACCAGTTTCGCCTATGACCTCGCGCGGTCGTGGGGCCTCAAGATCGTCGAGCCGCGTCCTGCGCTGGTGCCGCTGACGCTGGCGGGCGACCAGCTCCTGTTCCGCGAGCTCGCAGGGGTGGCCGCCCCCGTGACGGCGCGCGCGAAAAGCGGGCCGGCCTTCGCCGAAGCCGCGCTCTTCACTCATCGCGGCCTGTCGGGCCCCGCCATCCTCCAGGCCTCGAGCTACTGGCGCAATGGCGAGCCGGTGCGGATCGACTTCCTTCCCGACCATGCGAACGGCTGGCTGCGACAGGCCAAGCGCGACACCCCCAACAGGCAACTCGGCACCTTGCTCGCCGAGCGACTGCCCGAGCGGCTCGCCGGCACGCTGGCGGAAAAGCTCGACCTGGCGGGCCCGCTGCAGGGCCAGTCGGACAAGGCGCTCGCGCAGGCCGAGGAGCGGCTGTCGGGCTGGGAATTTTTTCCGTCGGGAAGCGAAGGCTTCGCCAAGGCGGAAGTCACCGTCGGCGGCATCTCGACGGCCGAACTGTCATCGAAGACGATGGAAGCGAAGAAGGTGTCCGGCCTCTATCCGATCGGCGAGGCGGTCGACGTCACTGGCTGGCTCGGCGGTTACAATTTCCAATGGGCTTGGGCGAGCGGGGTGGCCGCGGGCCAGGCAGCCTAATCCTCGAGCGCCCGCACGGCTTCTTCATAGAGCGCCTCCGACGCCGCCGCGATCACATCGCCGCCCGTGAGGTCGCTTCCCCCCGACCAGTTGCCGACATGCCCGCCCGCGCCGCGCACGACCGCGACCAGCGCGTCATAGTCGTGCCGCTTCAATCCGGTGTCGGTCGCAAGGTCGAGCCCGCCCGAGGCGACCTTGGCAAAGGCCATCGCGTCCATACCGAAACGGGTTAGCCGCGCCGCATCGCGCAAGCGTTCGAAGCGGGACCGTTCGACCGCGTCGAAGAGATAGGGGTCGGTAGTGGCGATGCGCGCCTGCGCCAGCGACCGGCAACCGCTGGTGCGCGTGATCTCGCCATTGAGCCGCGTCTCGCCCTCGATCCCGACATAGGTGGCGCCGAGGTCGGGCAGGTCGATCATCCCCGCGACATGGGTCCCGTCCTCGAGATGGCCGACCAGCACGGCCCAGCTCGGCAGGCCGCAGATGAAGGCGCGGGTGCCGTCGATGGGGTCGAGGCTCCAGTGGCGGTTCGCGCCTTCGCGGCTCCAGCCATATTCCTCGCCCCAGATGCCATGCCCGGGGAAATGCGCCTCGATCGCCTCGCGCAGCGCCCGTTCGGCGGCGCGGTCGGCCTCGGTCACGGGGTCGAACCCCTCATCGAGCTTGTTGTCGGGGGTGAGGTCGGCGACGCCCGCGATGGCGCGGCGGGCGCGATCGCGGAGCAGGTCAAAAAAGGCGCGGTCCATGCCCCCTGCCTAGAGGCTGGGGCACGGCTTGCCTAGCGGCTGGCGACGCTCGCGTTGCCGTAGCGCTCGTGATGCGCGATCACCATCCGCGTTACGTCGCGCATCAGTTCCTGCGCGCTGCCGTCGTCGGGATTGGGCACGGTCATGAAGGCGAGCGCGTAGCTGGTGCCGTCAGGGGCGGTCAGGATGCCGACATCGTTGAGGCCGCCGCGCCAGCCGCCGAGCGTCTGGCCGGTGCCGGTCTTGTGGCTCCACTCCCAGCCAGACTTGAGCCCGCCCTTGACGCGCAGCCGGCCCGTGCGGGTCAGCCCCATCGTGGTCAGCATCTTGGCGGTCGAGGAGGGCGAGAGGAGTTCGCCGCGTTCGAGACGGGCCAGTGCGCGGGCGATCGCCATCGGCGCGGCGCCGTCATAGGGATCGTCGATATAGCGCTGGAAGGCGGCGCGGCGCTGGCCCGAGGGCACGGCCGCGCGGGCCCGGTTGAAGCCATTGTTATAGGCATAGCTCTGGCGCCAGCTCAGCCCTGCGATCTGGGCCTGCATGGCGCGCTCGCCATCGCCGAAATGGATGTCGCCCAGCGCCTTGTCGCGGACCATGCGGCGGATCGCCTCGGGCCCTCCGACGAGACGGAGCATCTTGTCATTGGCATGGTTGTCCGACTTGGTCAGCGCATCGAAGATCAGCCCGTCGAGCGAGCGGCTGTAGCCGCCCTTCAGGATCTGCGCGGTGGTCGAGGAGGACCAGAGGGTGACGTCATTGCGGTCGAAACGCACCGTTTGCCCGAGGTTGAGGCGACCACGGTCGACCTGGTCGAGCACGGCGAGGCTGACCCACAGCTTGGACACCGACTGCTGCGGGAAACGCTTGTCGACCTGCCAGCCGGCTTCCCAGCCTGCATCGATCGCCTTGATGGCGAGCCCGCTCGACCCGCGGAAGGAGCGGACGCGCTCGAGGATCTTGGCGTTGAGCTCCTCGACATGCGCGGGATTGGCCACGGCGGGGCGCTGCGGGATGGAGACAGTGAAGTCGTTGGCCATCGGGCGCGGCTGCACGCCCTCGTCATTTTCGTCGGCATCGAGGTCGATATCGAGCAGCGGGCGATCGGGCACCACCTGCGTCCGGTTCTCGGACACAAGCTGCGCACTCGCCACCGACGACAACACGGCCGCGCCGGCGATCAGGACCCTTCCAAGCCAGTTCGACATATTGTGAGACGTTCCCCTTAAACCCCGAAAATCAATGGGTTAATCATTATCACCTATATGCTTAACCGAGGCTGTCTCGAAAAGATATCGGGGGCGAAATCAATTGGTCGTGATTTGCTCACGGCTGAGCAAGGCGGCGGATTCCACGCTGTCGAGCGCCCGCTGGATGGCGACATAGCGGCGGGCTTTGGCGATCCACGCCTGCGCCGCCGGGTCGCCCGCGCCGGGTAGCCGCATGGTCTCGGCAAGCGCGGTCTCCACATTGCCGAGCTTGAGGTCGACGAGTGCCCGTTCGTAGCGGGCGCGGGGGCGCGGATTGGGCTCGCTCGCGGGATAGACCATGACGAGGCTGGCCAATGTCCGCTTCAATCGCGTGCCGAGGCCCGCGTCGGGGCCGGGGCCCCGCAGCACGGTGCCAAGCCCGCCATAGTCTGCGACCAGCGTCTCGATCGGCACGGGCGTACGGGCGCCCGCGATGACGGTGCCCACGGCGGCTTCATGATCGCGCCCGAAGCGGTCGACGAGCAGCGGTTCGAGATAGCCCAGCGGCAGGCCGCGTTCGATGGCGCGGCGCGCGGCGAAGGCGAGAAGAAGCCCGTCGGCACGCCCCGCAGCCCCCTCGGCGCGCAGCATGGCCTGTTCGAGCGCGGCGATGCGATTCTCGACCGCCTGGGCCTCCAGGTCATCCTGCACCGGTGCGGGGTCGGCGCTCGGCGGTGCGGCATCGGTCGTGTCGGGAGCGGGATCGACCGGCATGGCGGCCAGCGCCTGCGGGGCGGTGGCGGGTGCATCGCGCGCCTCGAGGCCAAGCCATTGCTGGCCCGTTTCCCATTGGCTCACGCCATAGAGCGCCGCGACCATGCCGACGCCGACAAGGGCTGCCCCCAGCCCGACCCGCTTCTTCCAGCTCATGCGCTATTGTCGCGCAAATGGGCGGCCAGTTGCAACAGTTCGCGATCGCGCGGGGCGCTGGCGACCGCCACGTCCTCCCAGTCGAGCCGGTCGGGCGGGCAGGCGTCCTCGCTGATGGAGGCCACCGCGATGCCGCTCTTGTCGATCCCTTCGCGATCGCACAGCTCGGCAAGCCGCTTGCCAGCGCGGGGGCTGTGCACCACCGCGATGGCGCCCGCGAGGCGCTCGAGCCCCGGCGGGTCGTCGCGCGTGACCGAGGAATAGACGGCCAGCGGCACGATCGTCTGGCTGGCCGAGGCAGGGGCACGGCGATGCTGTCCCGCAAGATGGAGCAGGCGGCAGTCGGGGGGCAGCCGCTCGAGCAGCGCATCGACCCCGCCCGAGCCGATCTCGTCGACCATCAGCCCCGCCGCGCGCGCCGCCGCCGCGGTGGATTCGCCCACCGCCTGCACCGGCAGGTGGCGCAGGGCCTTGAGCCCCTCGCCGCCGTGCCGCGCCGCATTGGCGCTGGTCATCAGGATGGCATCGAAGCGCTTGGGGTCGGGCGGGGTCCAGTCGATCGGGCGCACCTTGAACAGGGGCAGCGTCTCGACGCCTTCGATCCCCATGTCCGCCGCCCGCGCCGCGCTCAGGCTGGCACCGGGTTCGGGGCGGAGGAGGAGGATCGGCCGCATCAGCGAAACAGGCCCTTTATGCTTTCGGGTGCTGCGCCAAGCATGTCGTGGGCAAGCGCGGCGGCCCCGTCCGTGTCGAAACGGTCGAGCGTGATCTCGCGGGTCACCGCTGCACCGCCGTCTTCGGCGTAGAGCGCGGCGCGGAAGGTGACGTCATCGCCCGACAGCGTCGCCAGCGCGGCGACGGGCGAATGGCAATCGCCGCCGAGCGCGGCCGTGAAGGCACGCTCGAGACGCACCGCATCGCTGGTCGCCCGATGATCGATGGCCGCCAGCGCTTCCTGCGCCCGCATATCGTCACGCCGCGCGTCGATCCCGATCGCGCCCTGTGCGGGCGCGGGGAGCATGACGTCGGTGCCGACCGGCGTACCTTCGTCGACGCCGAGCCGTTCGAGCCCTGCCGCCGCGAGCATGGTCGCATCGACCTTGCCCGCTTTCACCGCCTCCAATCGCGTCGCGACATTGCCACGCAGCAGCGTGGTCACGAGATCGGGGCGCAGCCGCCGGACCTGCGCGGCACGGCGCGGGCTGGCGGTTCCGATCACCGCGCCCTCGCGCAATTCGTTGAAGGAAGCCGCGCCGATCAGCCGGTCGCGCACGTCGGCGCGCGGCAGCATCGCGGCAATGCCGAGACCCTCGGGGCGATAGGGGTCGCTTTCGACATCCTTCATGCTGTGCACACTGGCGTCGGTCTCGCTATCGAGGAGCGCTCGGTCGAGTTCCTTGGTCCAGACGGCCTTGCCGCCCATTTCGGTCAAAGGCGCGACGCGGTCGCGATCGCCGCGGGTCGACAGGATGACGACATCGACGTCCCCTTCGGCCCAGCCATTCTTGGCAATGAGCGCTGCCTTCACCATCTCGGCCTGCAGGAGGGCGAGCGGCGATCCGCGCGTGCCTAGTCGGAAAGTCATGGATTTTCCCCTGCCCGTTTGCGGGCATCGGCACAAGTGGCGCTGGCTTTCTCTCCGCCGGAACGTCTATGGAAAGCCCAGATGAGCGTCATTCTCGCCCTTGAAAGCAGCTGCGACGACAGCGCCGCCGCCCTTGTCGGCTCGGACCGCCAGATTCTCGCGCAGGCCGTGGTCGGCCAGAACGAGCGCCACGCCCCCTTCGGCGGGGTCGTGCCCGAGATCGCCGCCCGCGCCCATGCCGAGATCCTGCCCGACCTTGTCCGGCAGGTACTCGCCGATGCCGACATGGACGCGACAGAGGTCGATGCCATTGCCGCCACCGCGGGGCCGGGCCTCGTCGGCGGCGTCATGGTCGGCCTGCTGGCGGGCAAGGGCCTTGCGCTCTCGACCGGCAAGCCACTCATCGCGGTCAACCATCTCGAAGGCCATGCGCTCAGCCCGCGCCTCACCGATCCCGACCTCGACTTTCCCTATCTCCTCCTGCTCGCCAGCGGGGGCCACTGCCAGCTTCTCGAGGTGCGCGGGGTCGATGACTATCGACGCCTCGCCACCACCATCGACGATGCCGCGGGCGAGGCCTTCGACAAGGCGGCCAAGCTGATGGGGCTCGGCTATCCCGGCGGCCCGGAGATCGAGAAGCTCGCCATGAAGGGCGATCCCACGGCGGTGCCCCTGCCGCGACCGCTGGTCGGCTCGGGCGAACCCCATTTCAGCTTTGCCGGTTTGAAGAGCGCGGTGCAGCGCGCGGTCGTCGCCGACCAGCACAGCCATGCCGATATCGCGGCCAGCTTCCAGCAGGCAGTGCTCGACTGTTTCGTCGACCGCACCCGCATCGCCCTGGGGAAAACCGACGCGCCCGCGCTCGTCGTGGCCGGCGGGGTCGCGGCCAACAAGGCGGTGCGCGGCGCGCTCGAACAATTGGCGGGCGAACATGGCCGCCGCTTCTCGGTACCGCCCGGCTGGCTGTGCACCGACAATGCGGCGATGATCGGCTGGGCGGGGGCCGAGCGCTTTGCCGCCGGCCTCGTCGATCCGCTCGATACGCCGGCGCGGGCGCGCTGGCCGCTGGACAGGAGCGCCGAGAAGGTGCGCGGGGCAGGAGTGAAAGCATGACCATCGAGAAGATCGCCGTCGTCGGCGCGGGCGCCTGGGGGACCGCGCTCGCACAGGTCGCCGCCACCGGCGGGCGCGAGGTGCTGCTGTGGGCGCTCGAGGAAGACGTCGTCCGCGCCGTCAACAAGATCCACCAGAATCCCGTCTACCTCAAGGACATCCCGCTCGAGCCGGCGATCCGCGCGACCAGCAATTTCTCCGAGCTGTCGGAGGCCGACGCCTGGCTTGTCGTCACGCCAGCGCAGCATATGCGCGCCGTCCTCGGCCGCGCGCCCTGCCCCGGCATGCCGCTCGTCCTCTGCTCGAAAGGGATCGAGGAACGCTCGGGCCAGCTCCTCCACCATGTCGCCAAGGACGTTTGCGCGTCTTCGCCGGTCGCGGTGCTGTCGGGCCCCTGCTTCGCCCATGAGGTCGCGCGCGGCCTGCCCACTGCCGTCACGCTCGCCTGTGAGGACGAGGAGCTCGGCAAGGCGCTTCACGAACGGCTCGCGCTGCCCACCTTCCGCCTCTATTCGACCGATGACGTCGCGGGTGCCGAGGTCGGCGGGGCGATCAAGAACGTCCTCGCCATCGCCTGCGGCATCGTCGAGGGGCGGCAGATGGGCCAGAACGCCCGCGCCGCCATCATCGCCCGCGGCTTTGCCGAGATGAAGCGCTATGGCGCCGCCGTCGGCGCCCGCGAGGAAACGCTGGCGGGGCTGTCAGGGCTAGGCGACCTGGTGCTGACCTGTACCTCTACCGCGAGCCGCAACTTCTCGCTCGGCAAGGCGATTGGCGAGGGCCAGTCGGCGGCCGCGCTCATGAGCGACCGCACCACTGTGGCCGAAGGCGCGCATACCGCGCCCGTGCTGGCAAAGATCGCGAAGGACGAGGATATCGACATGCCGATCGTCGAGACGGTCGCAGCGCTGCTCGCGGGCGAGCTCAATATCGACGAGGCCGTGGAGCAGATCCTGAGCCGGCCGGCACGGCCGGAGAATGCCTAGGCGCTAGGGGGTCGGGGCGGCCCGACCCCGTCGGTCCTGTCGCTTCGCGCAGGCCGTCCGTGGCTTGCCATCTCTCGCGCTGTTCCGGCGACCCTGCGGGTCGGCGTCACTGCGCTCGGTGGCGCGCTCAGAAATCCCAGGCGATGCCTTTACGCTCCCAGTCGCCGTAGCGCGTCGGGTCCTTCTTTTCCTTCTCGCCGACCGGTCCGTCATTGTCCTCGACCGGCTCGGGTTCGGGCACGGGCGGGCTGGGCGACAGATATTTCGGCGGTTTGAGGTGTTCGGGCCGTTTCATGCTGCCCATTTGGGCGCTATGGGGGCGCATGCCAAGACCACAGAAGAGTCGTACTCCCGACGCCGCGGGAACCGGCGCACGCCGCGCCGCCCTCAAATTGCTCGATGCCGTGCTGCGCCGCGCCGAGACGATCGATGCCGCCGCGCCCGCCGCGACCAAGGGCCTGAAGCCCGAGGATGCGCGCCTCGCACAGGCCATCGCGGGCGAGACGCTGCGCCGCCTGCCAGACCTCGATGCGCTGATCGACGGCGCGATGGAGCGTCCCGTCGCCGAGGATGCCAAGGTCCGCATGGTGCTGCGCCTCGCGCTGACGCAGGCGATCACGCTCGAGATCCCGCATCATGCCGTCGTCGCCACCGCGCTCCCGCTGGTCGAAGGCGGCCAGCGGCGACTCGTCCACGGTGTGATCTCGAAACTTCTGAAGTCGGACCTCCCCGACCTGTCCAAGCCCCAGCTTCCCAAGGCCATCGCCGAACGCTGGTCGCTGTGGGGCGAGGATGCGCTCGAGGCCGCCCGTACCATGCTCGGCGAGCGCCCCCCGCTCGACATCAGTCTCAAGGCCGATGACGCCACCGCGCCCGAGGGCAAATCGCTCGCGCCGCGCCACGTCCGCGTCACCTCGGGCGACAGCGTCACCAGCCTGCCCGGCTTCGATGAAGGCAATTGGTGGGTGCAGGACCTCGCCGCCTCGCTGCCCGCGCGGCTCATCCCGGCCAATGCGCGCCGCGTCCTCGATGCCTGTGCCGCGCCCGGGGGCAAGACGCTCCAACTCGCCGCCGCCGGCCATGACGTCACCGCGCTCGACCTCAACGGTCGCCGCAACGAGCGCGTCCGGCAGAATCTCGAGCGCACCGGCCTCAAGGCGCGCGTCGTCACCCGCGACTTGCGCCGCCACAAGGGCGAGGCATTCGATGCCGTGCTGCTCGATGCGCCGTGCAGCGCCACCGGCACCTTCCGCCGCCATCCCGAGAGCCTCTATCGCGCCAGCCCGCGCATCATCGCGGAGATGGCCGAGCTGCAGGCGCAATTGCTCGACGCGGCGGCGGGGCTGGTGAAGGTCGGCGGCAGCCTCGTCTTCGCCACCTGCAGCCTCGAGCCCGAAGAGGGCGAATTGCAGGTCCCCGCCTTCCTCGCGCGCAACCCGGGCTTCCGCATCGAACCCGCGCCCACGTTCGCCGGCATCGCGCCGTCCTCGAAGGGCTGGCTGCGCATCACGCCCGGCATGCTGGAGGCCGAAGGCGGGCTCGACGGCTTCTTCATCGCGCACCTTGTTCGCGACGCCTGATCAGGGCATTGGAAAGACCATCATGACGATCATCTCTCCCTCGATCCTCTCCGCCGATTTCGCCAAATTGGGCGAAGAGGTCCGCGCCATCGACGAAGCCGGTGCCGACTGGATCCATGTCGACGTGATGGACGGCCATTTCGTGCCCAACATCACCATCGGTCCGGCGGTGGTGAAGGCGCTCCGTCCGCACACCGACAAGCCCTTCGACGTCCACCTGATGATCAGCCCCGTCGACCAATATCTCGAGGACTTTGCCGAGGCGGGTGCGGACATATTGACGATCCATCCCGAAGCGGGGCCGCATGCGCACCGCTCGCTCCAGAAGATCCGCTCGCTCGGCAAGAAGGCGGGCGTGGTTCTCAACCCCGGTACCAGCGAGAGCGCGATCGATTACCTGATCGAACAGGCCGACCTCGTCCTCGTGATGAGCGTCAATCCCGGTTTTGGCGGGCAGAAGTTCATCCACGACCAGCTCCGCAAGATCGAGCGCATCGCCAATCTTAAGGAACAGCGCGGGCTCGACTTCCACCTCGAGGTCGATGGCGGGGTCGATCCCGATACCGCGCCCAAATGCAAGGAGGCCGGTGCCACCGCGCTGGTCGCGGGCTCGGCGGTCTTCCGCGGGGGTCCGGACGCCTACGCTTCCAACATCGCGGCACTGAAGAACGCCTGATGTTCGAGGGCGGCTGGCTTGGTCGGCTGCTCGGGGGCAGGCGCCAGTCGTTGCGGCTGGCGGCGGTGGCGCGCGACCATGTCGAGGGCGACCGGCAGATCGGCGAAGCGCTCGGCAAGGGCGTGCTTTTCCACGACGGCGAACGCTACTCTCTGAAAGGGCTCGACTTTGCCGCGCTCGATCTGGCGAAACCGATCCACCGCCATCTCCACGGCTTTGCGTGGCTGCGCGATCTCGCCGCCGCGAGCGGCCGCGAACAGGGAGCACGGCTCGGCGAGGCGGTGATCCGCCGCTGGCTCGCCCAGCATGGCGGCGAACCCGATGCCGCCTGGGCGCCCGACCTGATGGGAGAGCGGCTCCTCTTCTGGATGGCCTATGCGCCCTACATCCTGTCGAGCCGCGACGAGAATTACCGCGCTGCGCTGCTCAATGCGATGGCGCGCGCTGCGCGGCACCTCGGCGAACATGCCGACAAGGTCGCGCCCGGCCTGCCGCGCATCACCGCTTGGAGCGGCATGACCGCCGCCTGCCTGTGCATGGAAGGCGATTTGCCGCGCGTCGCCCGCGCCGAAGCGGGTCTCATGCGCGCATTGGCGCAGGGCCAGCACGAGGATGGCGGCCTGATCAGCCGCCGCCCGTGGGAGCAGGCGCAGCTGGTCGACCGCCTCGG
Source organism: Sphingomicrobium aestuariivivum (assembly GCF_024721585.1). Classification (NCBI taxonomy): domain Bacteria; kingdom Pseudomonadati; phylum Pseudomonadota; class Alphaproteobacteria; order Sphingomonadales; family Sphingomicrobiaceae; genus Sphingomicrobium; species Sphingomicrobium aestuariivivum. The sequence continues at coordinate 1,450,796 of NZ_CP102629.1, read as the reverse complement.
CCTCGTCCGCGCTGCCTATTTCGCTGCCAAGCAGACGCTGCCCGACGCGCTCGAGGATGCCGCCGGCGCCGCGCTCGCCGCGCTCCACGGGGTGCGGATGGGCGATGGCGGGCTGGCCAGCTGGCAGGGCGGCCACCCGGGCGATCCGCAACAGCTCAATGCGCTGGTCGAGGGCTGCGGCATGCGCGCACGGCCCCTGCGCAAGCCCCGCGGCTGGGGCTATCACCGCCTCTCCGCGCTCGGCACGGTGGTCCAGCTCGACGGCGCTGCCCCGCCGACACCCCCGCATGCCGCCGCCGCCCACAGCAGCGCCCTCGCCATCGAGTTGTGCGACGGCGAGCAGCGCCTCGTCATGAGCTGTGGCGGCCCCGCCGACCGCCCCGACCGCTTGCCGCCGCCGCTAGTCGCGGGGCTGCGCGGGTCGGATGCGCATTCGGGGCTCGTCCTCGATGGGGCCAACGCGACGCAGCTCGATGAGGACGGCGCGCCCAAGAAGGGCCTGCCCGAAGTCGACGTCGAGCGCCGCGAGGACGATCATTTCAGCCGCCTCACCGCGACCCATGACGGCTATCTCAAGCGTTACGGCCTTATCCACGAGCGCAAGCTCGCGCTTGCCAATGACGGTAAGGAAGTGCGCGGCGAGGACAATCTAGCGCCGGAGGGCCGCCGCCTCAGGCGCAAGACCCTGCCCTTCCTCCTTCGCTTCCATCTCTCGCCCGACGTCGAGGTCATCCCGACCGCCGACGGGCAGGGCGCGCTCCTGCGTCCCAAGGCCGCGCCGCCATGGCAGTTCCGCTGTACCGGCGGCAGCCTGTCGCTCGACCAGAGCCTCGTCATCGGCCCCGGCGCGCGGCCCATCAATTCGACCCAACTTGTCATCGCTTCGGAAGCGGGCAAGGAGGGCGCCACCGTCAACTGGCAATTCCGCCGCTCCAGCTAGGGAACATCATGGCCACCCACACCCCCATTCGCCGCGCGCTGCTTTCGCTTTCGGACAAGGAGGGGTTGGAGCCGCTCGCGCGCGCGCTGGCCGCGCATGGCGCCGAACTGGTTTCGACCGGCGGCACCGCCAAGGCGATGCGCGAGATGGGCCTCGAGGTGAAGGACGTCGCCGACCTCACCGGCTTTCCCGAGATGATGGACGGGCGCGTGAAGACGCTCCACCCCAAGGTGCATGGCGGCATCCTCGCCCGCCGCGACAAGCAGGACCATCTCGACGCGATGGAAGCGCATGACATCGGGCCGATCGATATGGTGGTGATCAACCTCTATCCGTTCGAACAGACGGTGGCCTCCGGCGCGGACCGCGAGACGATCATCGAGAATATCGACATCGGTGGCCCCGCGATGGTGCGCTCGGCGGCCAAGAACCACGCCTCGGTCGCGGTCGTCACCGACCCCGCCGACTATGACGCGGTCATCGGCGAGATCGAGGGGCATGGCGGCCTCACGCAGGAATTCCGCACCATGCTCGCGCACAAGGCCTATGCGCTGACCGCGAGCTACGATGCCGCCATCTCGAGCTGGTTCGCCTTCGCCGACCTCGGACAGGGCTATCCCGAGACCCGCTCGATCGCGATGACCAAGGCCGACGAGCTGCGTTATGGCGAGAACCCGCACCAGAAGGCCGCGCTCTACATCCCGCAGGCGGTCCGTCCCGGCCTCGCCGGCGCTACCCAAGTGCAGGGCAAGGCGCTGAGCTACAACAACCTCAACGACGCCGACGCGGCCTACGAGCTGATCGCCGAGTTCCGCGACGGTCCCCCTGCCTGCGTCATCGTCAAGCACGCCAACCCTTGCGGCGTCGCGCAGGCCGCCGACCTCCTCACCGCCTGGAACGACGCGCTCCAGTGCGACAGCGTTTCGGCCTTCGGCGGCATCGTCGCGGTCAACCGCCCGCTCGACGAAGACACCGCCCGCGCCATCACCGACATTTTCACGGAAGTCGTGGTGGCGCCGGACGCCGATGACGCCGCGAAGGCCGTCTTCGCCAAGAAGAAGAACCTGCGCCTGCTGCTGACCGGCGAGCTCCCCGACCCGGCGCGCCCGGGGCAGATGTTCAAGCCCATCGCGGGCGGCATCCTCATCCAGGACCGTGACAATGGCATGATCCGCCAAGAAGACCTCAAGGTCGTCACCAAACGCCAGCCGACCGAACAGGAGCTGAAAGACTGCCTCTTCGCCTGGACGGTGGCCAAGCACGTCAAATCCAACGCCATCGTCTATGCCAAGGACGGCGCGACGGCGGGGATCGGCGCGGGCCAGATGAACCGCCGCGACTCAGCGCGCATCGCCGCGATCAAAGCGAAGGAAGCCGCCGAAACGCATGGCTTCGGCGAAGCGCGCACCATCGGCAGCGCGGTCGCCTCCGATGCCTTCTTCCCCTTCGCCGACGGCCTCATCTCGGCCGCCGAAGCGGGTGCCACGGCAGTGATCCAGCCGGGCGGGTCGATCCGCGACGAGGAAGTCATCGCTGCTGCCGACGAGGCGGGGCTGGCGATGGTCTTCACGGGGATGCGCCACTTCCGCCACTAGGCGCGCCGCCGAGCGGAAGGGTAGCGTTGCAAGGGCAACGCGTCCTTCCGTCGAGAGACGGCAAGCCGCGGCCAGCGGGTCGCGGCAGCGAACCCGTCTGACGGGGTCAGGCCGCCCTGACCCCGCTAGTGCCTAGTTTGAAAGATCGTCGCCCGGCGTCGCTGCGCCCGGGCGCTCCTTTTTCATCTTGAACAGTTCGCGGTCCTCGGGGCCGAAACCCCAACGCCACACGACGATGCCGAAAACGAGCAGGATGGCGGGCGCGCCGATGGTGAGCTGCGCCCAGTCGGGGATGCGCCCGATCATCAGCCCGAGCGGGATCGTCGCAATGCCCGCCCAGACCAGCGGCCAGCGCCAGCCCGACACGCTCGCATTGACGATGCCCGACAGCAGCCACGCCTTGGCGATGGCGGCAAAGCCCAGTGCGGCGGCAAGGCCGATGGCGGCGCCCGCGGCCTGCACCTCGACCGGATAGCCCATGTTGCGCAGGACGATGATCGCGCCGGCGCCGATCGCGGCCTCCAATGCGAGCATGATGAAGCCGATGATCATGTTGCGATGGCGCGCGAGATAGATGAGCGCGGCCTCAGACACGGCGGCCATGGCGGCGATCACTTCGGCGGCGAGCAGCACGGCGAGGATGATGTAGCCCGCGCCGAATTCCTCGCCGACGAGGTTCATCACCGCCATCGCGGGGATGCCGAGCGCGAGGGCCACGCCCGCCTGTGCGGCGATGATCCAGAAGCCGACCTGCCGCACCTGCTGCGCGACCGCGCCCATGTTGCCCGCCTCGACATTCTGGCTGATCACGGGCCCCATGATGGGGTCGAAGCTGGTCTTCAACTTGGACGGCAGCGAGGCGACCTGCTGCGCGGCCCAGTAGATGCCGACGATGGCGGGGGTGAAGAACAGGCCGAGGACAAGGATGTCGAGGCGGCGCGATGCCCATTCGGTGGCATCGGCGGCGGCCACCGGAAGGTTGCGCCGCGCCATTCCCCAAAGCTCGGCATAATGCGGCTTCCAATGGTGCGGCAGGCCATAGTCCTTGATGAAGGGCCAGAGCGCGGCGAGCAGCGCGCCGACCATCGAGGCGACATAGGCGACGATCAGCCCGTCATCGGTCGAGATGAAAGCCCAGACCCCCGCGACGATCGAGATGGTCCAAGGCTCGACGATGGCGCGGCTGCGCACGGTGGCGGCGATATTGTGGCGATAGTTGCAGGCCGCCAGCGCCACCTCGGTCCACGCCAGCGCCAGCACGGTGATCGGCAGCAGCCGCTCCAGCCCGCGCACCTCGGAGTTGGGGAACATCATCTGCGGGAAGAGGAACAGCACCGCCATGATGAGGAGGCTGCCGAGCATGGCCACGACCATGCCGTCCCAGACGATATGCGTATGGTCCTTACCCTTCGAGGCCGACAGCTGCTGGGCGAGCCCGCGCTTGAGGCCGAGGGTCGCGATCTGCGCCGAGAATTCGACGACGATCAGCGCATAGGCAAAGCGCCCCAGCGCTTCCGCGCCATAAAACTGGCCGGCGATGAACAGGAAGGGGATGCGCGCCAAGAGGCGCAGCACGAAACCGAAGAAGTTGATGCGGCCCCCGCGGGCGAGCGCCGCGAGATCCTTCTTGCCCCCGTCGGCGGCATTATCGGCGCTCAATGCGCTGCTCCCCAATTGGCGCCCCAGCCGATCACGACCTCGAGCGGCACGTCGATCTCGAGCATCGGCCTTGCCGCCTCTTCCATCACCGGCCGGATGACGGCGGCGGCCGCTTCTTCCTTGCCGTGGGGCACCTCGAACAGCAGTTCGTCGTGCACCTGCAGGAGCATTTTCACGTCATCGAGCCCGGCCTTGACGAGCGCATCGTCCATCCGCGCCATCGCGCGCTTGATAAGGTCGGCGCTGGTGCCCTGGATCGGCGCGTTGACCGCGGCGCGCTCGGCACCCGCGCGCACGTTCGGCATGCGCGCATTGATGTTCGGGAAATGCGTCTTGCGCCCGAACAGGGTGGTCGTGAACCCCGTCTCCTTCACCTCGGCGGTGGTCCGCGCGATATAGTTCTGGATGCCGGGGAAGCGCTGGAAATAGGTGTCGATGATCGCCTTGGCCTCGTCGCGCCCGATGTCGAGGCGGCCCGCGAGCCCGAAGGCGGAAATGCCGTAGAGGATGGCGAAGTTGACCGTCTTGGCCTTTCCACGGGTCTCCTTCGTCACCTCGCCGAACAGTTCGGTCGCGGTGCGGTCGTGAATGTCCTCGCCCTCGCGGAACGCCTCCTTCAGTTGGGGCACGTCGGCCATGTGGGCGGCGAGGCGCAGTTCGATCTGGCTATAGTCGGCGCTGAGGAGGCTGTGCCCTTCCTCGGCGACGAAACAGTCGCGGATGCGCGCGCCGATGGGGGTGCGGATGGGGATGTTCTGGAGGTTGGGATCGTTCGACGACAGGCGGCCCGTCTGCGCCCCGGCGAGACTGTAGCTGGTGTGCACCCGCCCCGTCTTCGCGTTGATCTGCTCCTGCAGCGCGTCGGTATAGGTCGACTTCAATTTCGAAAGCTGGCGCCATTCGAGCACCTTGGTGGCGACATCGAACCCTTCGCCCGCGAGCCGTTCGAGTTCGCTCTGGTCGGTCGAATAATTGCCCGACTTGCCCTTGCGGCCACCCTTGGCGCCGAGCTTCTCGAACAGGATGTTGCCGAGCTGCTGGGGCGAACCGATGGTGAACTCCTCGCCCGCCGCGGCGTAGATCTCGGCCTCGAGCGCGGTCATGTCCTCGGCGAACTGCTTCGACAGGCCGGCGAGCGCGGCGCGGTCGACCTTGATGCCCCGTAGCTCCATCCGGCTCAGCACTTCCGGCATCGGCCGGTCGACGCGCTGGTAGACAGTGGCGGCGCGCTCGGGCGCCATGCGGGGCTTGAGGCGCTGCCACAGGCGGAGCGCGATATCGGCATCCTCGGCGGCATATTCGGTCGCCTTGTCGAGCGGCACCTCGGCGAAGCTGATCTGTTTCCGGCCGGTCCCGCAGACGTCCTTGAAGGAAATGCAAGTGTGTTCGAAATGCTGGCTCGCCAGCGTGTCCATGCCGTGGCCCTGCAGGCTGCGGCCGGCGTCGAGGTTGAAGCTCATGACGAGCGTGTCGTCATAGGGCGCCATGACGATCCCCTCGCGGGCGAACATGGCGAGGTCATATTTGAGGTTGTGCCCGATCTTGAGCACGCTCTCGTCCTCGAGCAGCGGCTTCAGCTTCTCGAGCACCGCAGCCTTGTCGAGCTGGTCGGGGCGCTCGCCGAGGAGGTCGGTGCCGCCATGGTCGAGCGGGATGTAGCAGGCGACATCGGGGCCGACCGACAAGCTGATGCCGACAAGCTGCCCGGTCACGCAGTCGAGGCAGTCGGTCTCGGTATCGACCGCGACATGGCCGACGTGCCGCGCGGCGAGGATCCAGCGCTCGAGGTCGGTCATGTCGGTGACCGTCTCATATTTCGAGCGGTCCACGCTGATCTTCTCGGACGCGGGCGGGGCGGCAGGGCCGTGATCGGCGCTGTCCATGCCGGTCTCGCCCGCCTTGCCGCGCTCGGCCTGCGGCTTCGAGCCGCCGCCCATGCGGTCGAGCAGGCGCTTGAAGCCCTGCTCCTCGAGGAAGGCGCGCAGCGGCTCGGCGGGGATGCCGTCGAGCTTCAGTTCCTCGAGCGGCTGCGGCAGCGGCTGGTCGCAGACGAGCTCGACCAGCTCGCGCGACAGGCGGGCATTGTCCTGGTGTTCGGTCAGGTTCCGCTTGAGCGCGGGCTTGGTGATATTGTCGAGATTGGCGAGGATATTGTCGAGGTCGCCATATTGCTCGAGCAGTTGCGCGGCGGTCTTGGGCCCCACGCCCGGCACGCCCGGGACATTGTCGACCTTGTCGCCCATCATGGCGAGCAAGTCGCCGACCTTCTCGGGCGGCACGCCGAACTTCTCGATCACGTCCTCGCGGCGGATGCGCTTGTCCTTCATCGTGTCGAGCATGTCGACATCGGCGCCATTGTCGCGCGTTTCGATGAGCTGCATCAGGTCCTTGTCGGAGCTGACGATGGTGACCCGCCAGCCCTTGTCGGCGGCGGCCTTGGCATAGCAGGCGATGATGTCGTCGGCCTCGAGCCCGCTCTGCTCGATGCAGGGCAGCGAGAAGGCGCGGGTCGCCTCGCGCACCAGCGGGAATTGCGGCACGAGGTCCTCGGGCGCGGGCGGGCGGTTGGCCTTATATTCCTCGAACAGTTCGTCGCGGTGGGTCTTGCCCGAGGCATCGAGGATCACCGCGAGGTGGCTCGGCCCTTCCTCCTTGTTGAGGCCGTCGGCGAGCTTCCACAGCATCGCGGTATAGCCATAGACCGCGCCGGCGGGGGTGCCCGCCTTGTTCGTGATCGGCGGAAGGACGTGATAGGCGCGAAAGATATAGCTCGAGCCGTCGACGAGATAGAGGTGGGGCTGGTCGGCCATGGCGGGGGGTTTAGCAGGGCTTGCCCGCCTTGCCATGCCAAAATGATTTCGCCTGTTTACCACGAGCCGCCGCGCCCGCTCGACGAATGGTGCAAAAGGCATGGCACCATCGGCCCGCTCGCGCGTCTTGTCTGCTCTGACAGTCGCGTAAGGTGTTCCAATGCCCCGTTTTTCCATCCTCTATTTCGAACAGAGCACGGTCGTCGATGCCGAGACGCTGCCCGGCGGCGACGTGCTCGAGGCGATCGATTACGCCAATCGCGTGCGGCGCGGGCGGCGCGCCGAAATCTGGTCGGGGCCGCGCTGCGTCGGCGAGGTTGGCGGGCATGAAGCCGTGCCTTTCCGGATTCCTGCTTAGGGTTTGATTCCGATCAAGGCGGGGGCGTCAGCGCGCCGTCAAAAGAGGGCATCCATCAAGGAGATGCCCGATGTCCAAACCGATCACCGAAGCTGAAGTCATCGCCGCCGCCGAGCGGGCGCAAGCGCCGAGCCTTCGCAACATCCGCACCGATATCGAGGACCGCAGCTTCGGCCTGCCCGCCGCGTTGCATGTCATCTACTTCGGTGCCTTCCTCGCCTATCTCGGCATCATGGCGGTGGGCTTCCCCCACCCCGAAATGGTGCTGCCGATGGCGATCTTCTTCACCTTCGTCATCGCCGCCTTCGCGGTGCCGATGGCGTGGACCCGCATCGCGCCCGACCGCAGCAGCCGCGCGATGCGCCTCGATACCCTGCTCGCCAAGGGCATCGCCACCGAGACCGGGAAGAGCTCGGGCGGCGACGCGGTCGCGCAGGTCCTCATCCTCCCCTTGCTCATCGTCGGTTGGGGCATCGCCGCGGTGAGTATCGCCGCCCTGGCCTAGCCTCCCGGCTATTCGGCCAGGTCCGCGAGCCGCGCGGGATCCGCAATGCGGATCCCGCGTGTGCCGCTGCGGGCGATGATGCCCTGCTTTTCCATCTTGGTGAGTTGGCGCGAGACCGTTTCGATGGTGAGCCCGAGGAGGCCCGCCATCTCGCCGCGCGTGAGCGGCAGGTCGAATTCACCGGCCGAATGACAGGGCGAGCTGCTCGCCGCCCGTGCCAGCGAACGCAGCAGGTTGGCAATCTTGGCCCCCGCGCCCTTCTTGGCATCCAATGCGATCTGCGCGCGCGCCTCGAACAGGTCCGCCGCCGAGCGCCGCAGCAGCGCGCGGGCCAGCGCGGGAAAGCGCTCGATCGCTTTTTCATATTCGCGCCGGTCGAACAGGCACAGGCGGCTGTCGGTCAGCGCGACGATGTCGTGATTTTCCACCGGTGCGAACATCTCGCCGACGAAGCCCGCGGGGTGGACGAGGCTGAGGATGCGCTCGTTGCCCTCGGCATCGAGGTGCGAGATCTTGAGCAGCCCGCTGTTGAGCGTGGCGCACACATCGGCCTCGTCGCCGGCATGGAACAGCACCTCGCCGCGCTTGAGGTTGCGATGCGCGCCGATCCGCGCCAGCTCGTCACGCTCCTCGATCGAAAGCGATGCGCAGGCAGCGCTGTCGCGAACGGGGCAGGTCTCGCATTGCAGCTTCATGGTGCCAGCACCGTATCCTGTGCGACGCTATCCGTCTCGGGATAATCGAGCGTGTAATGCAGCCCGCGGCTCTCGTGGCGCTTCAAGGCGCAGCGCACGATGAGGTCGGCGACCTCGACGAGGCTCCGGAGCTCGATGAGGTCGGGGGTGACTCGGAAATTCTTGTAATAGTCGTCGACTTCCTGACGCAGGAGGTCGATGCGCGCCTTGGCCCGCTCGAGCCGCTTGGTGGTGCGCACGATGCCGACGAAATTCCACATGAAGCGGCGGATCTCGCCCCACACCTGCTGGATGACGACTTCCTCGTCGCTGTCGGTGACGCGGCTTTCGTCCCAGTCGCGCACATCAATGGGCCGGGGCAGGCTGTCCCAGTTCGCCTTGATATGCTCGGCCGCCGCATCGCCGTAGACGAAACATTCGAGCAAGGAATTGGAGGCGAGGCGATTGGCGCCGTGCAGCCCCGACATGGTGACCTCGCCCGCCGCATAGAGGCCCGGCGCATCGGTGCGCCCGTCCATGTCCACCACCACGCCGCCGCAGGTGTAATGCTGTGCCGGCACGACGGGGATCGGCTGTTTGGTGATGTCGATGCCGAGCCCGATCAGCTTGTCGTAGATAGTCGGGAAATGCTCCCTCACGAAGTCCGGCCCGCGGTGCGAGATGTCGAGATGGACATAGTCGAGCCCGTCGCGCTTGATCTCGGCGTCGATGGCGCGGGCGACGACGTCGCGCGGCGCCAGCTCCAGCCGCTCGTCGTAATTCTTCATGAAGCGCTCGCCGCTGGTCGGGTTGACGAGGATCCCCCCCTCGCCGCGCACGGCCTCGGTGATGAGGAAGTTCTTCACCTCGAGATTGTAGAGGCAGGTCGGGTGGAATTGCATGAATTCCATGTTCGACACGCGGCAGCCCGCGCGCCACGCCATCGCGATACCGTCGCCGGTCGCGCCGCGCGGCGCGGTCGAGAACTGGTAGGCGCGCCCTGCCCCGCCCGCCGCCAGCACGGTCGCGCGGGCGGTGATGGTTTCGACTTCGCCCGCGGCGCGGTCGAGCGCGTAGACGCCATGCACCGTGCCGCTCGTCGAATAATGCTGCGCATGGCGGCCCTGGATGAAGTCGATCGCCACGCGGCCCGGCAGGAGCGTGATATTCTCGTGCATCACGGCCGCCTTTTCGAGCGCCTGTGCGACCGCCCAGCCGGTGGCGTCATGGACGTGGACGATGCGGCGGTGGCTGTGCCCGCCCTCGCGCGTCAGGTGCCAGTCGCCATCGGTGTCGAGGTTGAAGGGCACGCCCAATTTGGCGAGCTTCTCGATCGCGGCGGGCGCGCGCTGCACCACCATCTCGACCACGTCGCGATCATTGAGGCCGGCGCCCGCGATCATCGTGTCACGGATATGGTTCTCGAAGCTGTCCTCGTCCTCGAGCACGGCAGCGATCCCGCCCTGTGCCCATTCGGTCGCCCCGCCGCCCAATTTGCCCTTGGCGAGGACGCCGACCTTGAACCGCTCGGCGAGGTTGAGCGCGGCAGTAAGGCCGGCGGCACCCGTGCCGATGACGAGGACGTCGAAGTCGTGGTCGCTCATTCGGCTCCCCGCGTCAGCGAGAGGAAGACGTCCTCGAGGTCGGGTTCGCGCGTGCGCACGTCGACGATGTCATAACCCTCGCGCGCCAGCAGGCGCAGCACCTCGCCCGCATTCACCTTGTCCTTCGAATAGGAAATGGCGACCTCTTCCTCGCCGATCCGCTCGATCTTCTCGAAACGGTCGTCGGAGGGCAACTGCGCCACCGCGCGGTCGAAGGTGACGACGACCTGCTTCTCCTGCGCCCGCGCGATGAGCTGTTTCGTCGGCTCGTTGGTGACGAGCTTGCCGTGGTTGATGATGGCGATGCGGTCGCACAGCTCCTCGGCTTCCTCGAGGTAATGCGTGGTCAGCACGACCGTGACGCCGCGGGCGTGGAGCGTGCGGACATAGTCCCACAGCTGCTGGCGAAGGTCGATGTCGACGCCAGCGGTTGGCTCGTCGAGGACGAGAATGGGGGGCGAATGGACCATTGCCTTGGCGACCAGCAGGCGGCGCTTCATCCCGCCCGAAAGGGTGCGCGCATAGGCATCGGCCTTGTCGGTCAGCGACACTGCCTCGAGCAGCTCGGCGGTGCGGCGCTCGTCCTTGGGGATGCCGTAGAGCCCCGCCTGTATCTCGAGCGCCTCGGCGGGCGTGAAGAAGGGGTCGAAGAGGATTTCCTGCGGCACGATGCCGATCGAGCGCTTGGCATTGCGATGGTCGCGGTCGATGTCGAAGCCCCAGATCGCCGCCGTGCCGCTCGTCTTGGTGACGAGGCCAGCGAGGATGTTGATCAGCGTCGACTTGCCCGCGCCATTGGGGCCGAGCAGCCCGAAGATCTGCCCCTGCGGGACCTCGAAGCTGACATCGTCCAGCGCCTGCTTGCCGCCGGCATAGGTCTTGGACAGGTTCTCGATGCTGATCGCGGGGGCTTGGGTCATCCCGAGCGCCTTAGCGGGCCGCGAGCGATTGCGCTACGGTCTGCGCTGACCTAGGCCCGAGGCGCGTTTTTCATCGCGGGGGTCCAAGAGCCATGTTCCTGTCTGTCGCCACGCTTCTCGTCGCCGCCGTCCCCGCCGAGGGCACGCCGCTCGACCGCGCCATCGAGGCGCTGGTGCCGGGCACGGTGATCGTGGGCGAGGAACCGGCGCCCAGCTCGATCCACGAGGCGATGGCCGAGCTGCGGGTCCCCGCCGTGTCGATCGCGTTGATCGACGACAATCGCATTGTCGCCGCGCGCAGCTTCGGCTGGGCCGATCCGGCGCAGCGCGTGCCCGCGCATCTCGACACGCGCTTCCAAGCCGCGAGCCTGTCGAAGTCCGTCGCGGCGATGACGATGATGGCGCTCGTCGAGGCGGGCGCGCTCGATCTCGACCTGCCCGTCAATGCCCGCCTGTCGCGCTGGCGGCTGCCCGAGGGCGAGCATGCCCCCGCCACGCTGCGCAGCCTCCTGTCGCATCGCGCCGGGACGAGCGTCTCGGGCTTTCCCGGCTATGCCGATCCCGCCGCGACGCCCGACCTCGTCGCCGTGCTCGAGGGACGCGGCAATACCGATCCGGTCGAGCTGGTCTCTGCCCCCGGCACCTTCTCTTATTCGGGCGGCGGCTATTCGGTCGCGCAATTGCTCGTCGAGGAGGTCGAGGGCCAGCCCTTCGCCGATGTCGCGGCGCGGGTCCTCCTCGTACCGCTCGGCATGGACCGGTCGAGCTTCGCCCAGCCGCCGCGCGCGGCGCGCGAGAAGCTCGCGCTCGCGCATGACGAACAGGGGAGGTTGATCGCCGGCGGCTACCATCTCTACCCCGAGCAGGCCGCCGCCGGCCTGTGGACCACCCCGCGCGACCTCGCCCTTTTCCTGATCGCCGCCAATCGCGCCCATGCAGGCGAGACCGGCCTGCCGGTCGGCCCTGCGGGAATGCGCACCCTTCTCACCGCGCCGGGCGGCGACAGCGACTATGCGCTCGGCTTCGGGACGAGCGGGTCGGGCGCGGACTTTCGGATCGGACACAGCGGGTCGAACATGGGGTACAAGGCCTACATGTTCTCCTTTCCCGAGCGCGGCGAAGGGTTGGTCATCATGACCAATGGCGAACTTGGCGCGCCGCTGTTCCAGTCGATCGCGGCGGCGGTCGCCCGCGAAATGGACTGGCCGGGGTTCGAGCAGCGCCGCCTCGTGCGCGCGCCCGCCACCCCCGAGGCGCTTGCCCGGATCGCCGGCGTCTATCTGCTCGACGAGCGCGCTTTTGCATTCTCGGTCGACGGCGACCGGCTCAGCCTGCGCAACCCGCAGGGCGAGATCGAACCGTCGATCCTGATCGAGGGCGATCGCCTCTATTTCCCGCAGGGCGGCCAGATCGTCGATGTGGAACGCGGCCCCGGCGGCGAGGTCACCGCGCTGGTGGCGGGCGATACGCGACTGCCGCGCGCCGACTAGTTGCCGCGCCCGCCGCGCTTCGCTAATCGGCGGTCATGTCAAAGATTCCGCCCCCCGAGACGATCCGAGTCGATACGCTGCGCGTCCATTGCGATGGTGCCGGCGACATTTCGCCCGCGCTCGGCCATCCGCGCGTCTATTACCACATCGACGACAACGGCATGGTCGAATGCAAATATTGCGACCGCCGCTTCGTGCTCAAGGGTGGCCCGGCCGACACGAAGGACGTGGCGTGAGCCTCGGCCCCCGGGGCTTTCTCTACACGCCGGGCCAGTTCGAGCCCTCCGACGCGATGGCCGCCGCGCGCGCGCATCTGTCGGGGCATGACGACGGCGAACTCTATCTGCAATATCGCGCCTCCGAGATGGTGGCCTTCGACGACGGCCGCCTGCGCAGCGCCGACTATTCGACCGACCGCGGCTTCGGCCTGCGCGGCGTGACCGGCGAGATGACGGGCTTTGCCCATGCCAACGAGCTGTCGACCGCCGCGATCCAGCGCGCTGCAGAGACGCTTAGGCTGCTCGATCCCTCGAAGCAGGCCCCCGCCGGCCCGCCGCACGGCACCAACGCGCGGCTCTATACCGACGAGGACCCGCTGGTCGCGGTCCCGTTCGAGAAGAAGCTCGCCCTTATCAAGGAGATCGAGGCCGAAGCCCGGTCGCGTGACCCGAGGGTCGACCAGGTCAGCGTCGTCCTGTCGGGCTCGTGGAGCGTCGTCGAGATCGTCCGTCCCGACGGCTTCCTCGCCACCGACATCCGCCCGCTGGTGCGCCTCAACGTCTCGGTCGTCATGGCCGACGGCGAGCGCCGCGAGAGCGGCAGCCACGGACTCGGCGGACGCTATCTCTACGACCGCCTGTTCGACCGCGCGACATGGATGCGCTGCGTCGACGAAGCGGTTCGCATGGCCGATGTGAACATGCGCTCGGTCGCCGCGCCCGCGGGCGACATGCCCGTGCTGCTCGGCCCCGGCTGGTGCGGGGTGCTCCTCCACGAGGCCGTCGGCCACGGGCTCGAGGGCGATTTCAACCGCAAGGGCCAGTCGACCTTCGCCGGCCGGATCGGCGAGCGCGTCGCCTCGCCCGGCGTCACCGTGGTCGACGAAGGCAATATCGCCAACCGGCGCGGCAGCCTCACCATCGACGACGAAGGCACGCCCACGCAGCGTAACGTCCTCATCGAGGACGGCATCTTGCGTGGCTATATGCAGGACCGCCTCAACGCCCGCCTGATGGGGGTCGAGCCGACCGGCAACGGGCGCCGCGAGAGCTTCGCCCACGCCCCCATGCCGCGCATGACCAACACCTTCATGCTCGGCGGCGAGGACGATCCCGCCGACCTCCTGTCACGGCTCGACAAGGGCATTTACGCCAAGAGCTTCGGCGGCGGGCAGGTCGATATCGTGTCGGGCAAGTTCGTCTTCAGTTGCACCGAGGCCTACAAGGTCGAGAACGGCAAGCTGGGCGACCCGATCAAGGGCGCGACCCTCATCGGCGATGGCCCCACCGTGATGCAGCGCGTCCTCGGCATCGGCAACGACATGGCGCTCGATGAAGGCGTGGGCATGTGCGGCAAGGGTGGCCAGTCGGTCCCCGCGGGCGTCGGCCAGCCGAGCCTCCTCGTCTCCGCCATCACCGTGGGCGGCACCGCGACATGAGCCTCGTCGAGGCGGCGCGCTATCCCACGCAGGTCGAAGCCGACCTCGCGCGTCACCGCCTCGAGGCCGAGAATATCCCCGCGATGATCTTCGACGGTGGGCTCAACAGCGTGTTCGGCGGGGGCGGGCTCGCCTGGGTCCGGTTGATGGTCGACGACAGCGACCTCGCCATCGCGCAGGACATCCTGAGACTGCCCCCCGACGCCGTCGTCGCCGAGGATTAGGCGTCGGACAAGATCAGGTCGCCGCGCGAAGCGCCACGAGCAGCCCCTCGCCATAGCGCTCGAGCTTCTTTTCCCCGACCCCGTCGACCTCGCGCAGCGCCGAAAGGCTGTCCGGCTTCATCGCCGCGACCTGCCGGAGCGTCGAATCGTGGAAGATGACATAGGGCGGCACGCCCTGGCTCTTCGCTTCCTCGCGCCGCCATTCGCGTAGCGCATCGAACAGCGGGTCGGGCGGATAATCGGCGGCGCTCTTGCGACGACGCCCAGACCCCGACGCCTTGGGCGGCACCGCGATCTCGAGGCCCTGCTCGCCCTTAAGGATGGGCTTGGCGCCCGGCCCGAAACTGAGGCCGCCATAGGCATCGGCGCGCAAGGCATCGCGCGCAATCAGCGCCCGCGCCACCGGCTGCACCAGCCGCAATTCGTCGGCGTCCATGATGCCGAACACCGACAGGTCGTGATGCCCGTTGGTGCGCACCTTCTCGTTATCGTCGCCCGACAGCACCTGCTTCAGGTAGCCGACCCCGAAACGCATCCCCGTGCGGAAGGCCGCCGAGAGCAATTTCTGGGCCACGACGGTGGCGTCGATCGTCTTGGGCGGGTCGATGCAATTGTCGCAATTTCCGCAAGTCTCGGGCGGCTCCTCGCCGAAATGGCGCAACAGGATCGCGCGGCGGCAGGTCGCCGATTCCACGAAAGCCGCAAGGGCGTTCAAGCGCTCGCGCTCGGCGGGCTGGCGATCGGGCTCGACCTCGGTCTCGATGCGCTGGCGGGCGCGGGCGAAATCCTCCGCGCCCCAGAAGAGCCATGCCTCGGCGGGCTCGCCGTCGCGGCCCGCGCGGCCGGTTTCCTGGTAATAGGCTTCGATCGACTTGGGCGTGGCGGCATGGGCGACGAAGCGCACGTCGGGCTTGTCGATGCCCATGCCGAAGGCGATCGTCGCCGCCATCACCATGTCCTCCGAGCGCACGAAGGCGTCCTGGTTGTTGGCGCGGATGTGCGGGTCGAGCCCAGCGTGATAGGCCCCCGCCGGCCGCCCCGTCTCGCGGATGTCGGCGGCCAGCGCCTCGGTCTTGGCACGGCTCGGGCAATAGACGATGCCCGCGCCCTCATGCGCTTTGAGCAGCCCCCGCACCTGCCCCGGCAGGCCCGCACGCGGCACCACATGATAGCGGATGTTGGGCCGGTCGAAGCCCGATATGACGAGCCCCTCGGGCTCGATCCCGAGCTGGTGGAGGATGTCGGCGCGGGTGCGCCGGTCCGCCGTCGCGGTCAGCGCGAGCCGCGGCGCGCCGACATGGTCGAGCAGCGGGCGCAGCAGGCGATAGTCGGGGCGGAAGTCATGGCCCCATTCGGACACGCAATGCGCTTCGTCCACCGCGACGAGGCTGATCCGCTGCCCCTCGAGCATCCGTCCGAAGCGCTCGGTGGTGGCGCGCTCGGGCGCGACATAGAGAAGGTCGAGTTCGCCCGCCTCGAAGGCACGCTCGGTGCCCATCCGGTCGGCCGAGGCGCTGGTCAGCGCGGCGGCAGCGATGCCGTTGGCGGTGGCCGAACGGACCTGGTCCTCCATCAACGCGATGAGCGGCGAGATGACGATCGCGGTGCCGTCCAGCGCCACGGCGGGCAGCTGGTAGCAGAGCGACTTGCCCGCGCCCGTCGGCATGACGGCGAGCGCGTCCTTGCCCTCGAGCACGCGGTCGACGACCTGTTCCTGCACGCCGCGAAAGGCGGAGAAGCCGAAAGTCTCGTGAAGGATGTCCAGTGGGTTACGCACCCGTCAACCGCTAGCGCGGCGCGGGCGCCGCCACAACCTGCTTAGAGGAGGTGGCTGATCGGATCGAGGCTGTAGCCCGCGTCCTGCGCCTTGTCGCGCAGCTCGGCGACGGGGCGCCCCTTGTCGTGATGCGCCAGCGCCCACATCAGCGTCGACCGCGTGCCCGAGCGGCAGAAGGCGAAGGTCTTGGCCCCGCCGGCCTCGTCGAGCGCTGCGCATTCGGCTGCGACATCGGCGGGCGAGATGCCGCGCCCGATCGGGATATGCGCATATTTGAGGCCGGCCGCCTTGCAGGCTTCCTCGAGCTCGACCGCGGTCGGCTGGTCGTCGACCTCGTGATCGGGCCGGTTGTTGATGATCATCGCGAAGCCCTCGCCCTTCAACGCCTCGACATCGTCGAGCGCGATCTGGCTACCGACATGGAATTCGCCGTCCAGCGACACTTTCTTGAGGATCATCGACCACACTCCTGCTGCAAAAGCCCAATGCGCGGCCCCCCATGCGGGTTTCGCGCTTGTCTCGCAAGCACTTGGGGGGCAGGGTCCTGACAATGCCTATCAGCGTCGACATGGGTCTCGATCCTTACGGAAAGAGCGCGACCCTCAATCTTGAAGAACTGCTCGCCACCCGCCTGCTCGTCCAGGGCAATTCGGGGAGCGGCAAGTCGCACCTTCTGCGCCGCCTGCTCGAGAAATCGGCGGGGCAGGTGCAGCAGGTCATCGTCGATCCCGAAGGCGAATTCACGACGCTCGCGGACAAATACGGCCATGTCGTCGTCGAAGGTGCCGCGCACAGCGAAACCGAGATCGGCAAGCTCGCCATGCGCATCCGCGAGCATCGGTTGAGCGTCGTGTTGAGCCTCGAAGGCTTGGAAGCCGACGGCCAGATGCGCTGCGCCGCCAATTTCCTGAATACCCTGTTCGACGCGCCCCGCGACATGTGGTTTCCAGCATTGGTCATCGTCGACGAGGCGCAGATGTTCGCCCCCACAGCGGGCGGCGAGGTGCCCGAAGACGTTCGCCGCGCCTCGCTGGGCGCGATGACCAACCTCATGTGCCGCGGGCGCAAGCGCGGGCTCGCGGGCATCATCGCCACTCAGCGCCTCGCCAAGCTCGCGAAGAATGTCGCGGCGGAAGCCTCGAATTTCCTCATGGGCCGCACCTTCCTCGACATCGACATGGCGCGCGCCGCCGACCTGCTCGGTATGGAACGGCGGCAGGCCGAGGCGATCCGCGACCTCGAGCGCGGCCAGTTCCTCGGCCTCGGCCCCGCCATTTCGCGGCGCCCCATCAAGGTGAAGATCGGCACCGTCGAGACCGGCCCCAAGGACGCCACGCCGCAGCTCACCCCGCTGCCGACCGCGACGGGCGAGGAAGCCGCCTCGCTCTTGTTCGACGATCTCGCCGATGCGCCCGAGCCGCCCAAGCCCGAAAAGGCCGCGCCCAAGCCGCTGCCGTCGGAAACGATGATGGAACAGCTTGCCGCCGCCGTGACCACGCGCCGCGCCGCCGACGAGCCCCCCGTCCCCGCACCCGATGCCGAAGAGGTCGAGCCGATCATCGCCGAGGCGCTCGGCGCGATGGTCGAGGAAGAGGACGGCAAGCCCCGTTCCACCCCCATTGCCTATCAGGACTTTTCGGTGCGCTGCCGGATGAAGGGGCTGCGGACGCCCCCGCTCGACCTGCCCGCTTTCGGGCGGCGGCTGGCAGCGGCCCGCGCGGGCATCCCCGAGGATCCGCAGCCCGACTGGGGCGAGGTGCTCGCGGCCGCCGAGGCGCTGCCCGACGACATGCTCGCGCCCTTCCTCCTCATCGCCAAGGCCGCGCGCGACGGCGCCCCCTCGCCCACCGAGGACCAGATCGCCGCCATCTACGGCACCGCGAGCCTCAGCCGCGCGCGCCGCCTGATCGACTATATCGAGGAGCGCGAACTGATCGTGAAGCGCACCGACATGGGCGGCAAGACGAGCATCACCCTGCCCGCCCTCGGCTGGACGACGGCGGCGGCGTGATCGCGTCTACCCGCCCTTGCCTCCATTGATGACCGCCGGTTCGACCTGCGTGCCGGGCTGGGTGCCCGACAGGCGATAGCCGTTGCCGAGATTGCCGTCGTGGCAGTCGAGCCCGCGCTGGATGCAGCCCTCGAGGATCGCGTCCAGCGCCTCGGGATGCCAGGCATTGAACCAGTCGCCGTGGAGCGACATGCCGCCCGGCGCGCCCGTTGAGACGGTGTAGCCGTCCGAGGCCAGCTGCCAGCCGCGCGTCGTGCCGGTGGCGGGATCGGCGACATCGGGCAGTACGCCAAAGGCATAATGGAAGCTGACGCGGATGATCGGCACCGGATGGGTGGCGGGACAGACCGTGCGGCTGCCCGAGGCGACCGGATAGGCGAGGTGGCTCTTGTGGTCGGCGCTGTCGAGATCGGTGCCGTTCCAGCAGCTGGGGAAGAAGAGGTCGAAGCGCAGCCGGTCGGGGGCCGCGCATTCTGGAATTCTCGTGCTCCAGCGCGGGTTCGTCGCCTCGTCCGATTCCCACGACTGGCAATGCCAGCGCGCGATGGAGCTGTCCTGCTCCATCCCCGGCGATCCCATATGATCGCCCGCGATCATCTTGAGGCCGAGCGGGATCGGCTGGATCGAGGCGAGGTCGCTCACCCCTGCCGAATAATAGAAGATTTCGTGTGCGACCTCGTCGTTGCCGACGACCGCCGGCACGGCCTTGAAGGCGGGATCGCCGTTGCTGTCGCGAGCGCGTCCGCCGCCAGCCTCGTAGGCGGGGGCGAGGAGCGTCGGCACCCAATAGGCCGAGCGGTTGAGCTCGTTGCCCTGGCAGGTCGATGCGCCCTGCGTGAAGAGGCTCTGCGTCGTGCTCGATGCGTCGGTCAGCATGTTGCCATAGAAGCGATGGAGGTGCGCCTTGCCGGGCTGGTCGGGAAAGACGATCGGATCGTCATAGGCGGCGTGGGCGAAGTCGCAGTTGATCCGCAGGATGCCCTTCCAGCTATTGGGCGCGACCGGTGCGGGAACGACGCTGGTGCGGATCAGATCGGGGTGGAGCACGGAATCGGCGGCATCGCCGAAGATGCTGCTGTTGGTCCATTGCACCAGCGCCGGTGCCCCCGCCCGCCCGCTCGCGTCGAAGGCGGTGACCTTCAGCTGGTGCGCCCCCACATCGAGCGGCATGGCGACAAAGGGGCTCGCGCAGGTGGATGCCGGCGCACCGTCGAGGCTGCATTCGAAGCGCGCGGCACCACTGCTGGAAAAGCCGACGGTCGCAAAGGCGTCCTTGGTGACGGCTGCGGGCCGGGCATCGATCGCCACCGCGGGTCCGTCGATCTCGCCGCCGCCGCTGCTGCTCCCCCCGCTATCCGGGGCCGAGGGATCGTCATTGCCCGCGCTTCCGCCGCAAGCGGCAAGGCAGGCGGCAAGGACGAGCGAGAGCGAATGGGAGACGGGCTTGAAGGACATGGCGACACTCCGGTGATGAACGCAGTGTTTGTGCCACCGGCCCGTCGCAGCCGTATCGCAGCGCTCGCCCAAATTGTCGCATATTGTCGTTTGGCGCGCTTCTACTCCGCCGCCTTCTCCAACGCCCGCTCGCGTGCCTGCCGCGCCCAGAGATCGGCGTAGAGCCCGCCCAGCGCCAACAATTCCTCGTGCGTGCCGCGTTCTGCGACCTTGCCCTGATCGAGGACAACGATCTGGTCGGCATGCACCACCGTCGAGAGGCGGTGGGCGATCATGATCGAGGTGCGCTTTTGCATGACATCCTCGAGCGTCGCCTGGATGTCCTGCTCGGTCGCGCTGTCGAGCGCGCTGGTCGCCTCGTCGAGGATCAGGATCGGCGGGTCCTTGAGGAGCGTGCGGGCGATGGCGACGCGCTGCTTCTCGCCGCCTGACAGCTTGAGGCCGCGCTCGCCGACCTTGGTGTCATAGCCTTCGGGCAGCGAGGCGATGAAGCGGTCGATGGCGGCACCCCGCGCGGCGGCTTCCACCTCGGCCTGTGAGGCATCCTCGCGGCCGTAGCCGATATTGTAGCCGATCGTGTCGTTAAACAGCACCGCGTCCTGCGGGACGATGCCGATCGCGGCGCGCAAGCTTGCCTGCGTCACCTCGGCGATGTCCACGCGGTCAATGGTGATGCGCCCGTCCTGCGGCTCGTAGAAACGGTAGAGGAGGCGCGCGAGCGTCGACTTGCCCGCCCCCGAGGGACCGACGACGGCGAGGCTGGTGCCGGCGGGGATGTCGAGGCTGATGCCCTTCAGGATTTCGCGGTCGGGACCGTAGCCGAAGCGCACGTCCTCGAAGCGCACATGGCCCGCGCAGACGGTGAGGTCCCGCGCGCCCTCGGCGTCCTCGATCTCGACTGGCGTGTCGAGGAGGCCGAACATCTCTTCCATGTCGATCAGCCCCTGCTTGATCGAGCGATAGACCCAGCCGAGCATGTTCAAGGGGCGGTAGAGCTGCATCAGGAGCGAGTTGACGAGCACCACGTCGCCCGGGGTAAAGCGCCCCTCGCTCCAGCCCCAGACGGTATAGCCCATCGCGCCCGCCATCATCAGGTTGGTGATGACCGCTTGGCCCGCATTGAGCCAGGCGAGGCTGGTCTCGTTCTTGACCGCCGCGTCGGTATAGCTCTCGACCGCCGCATCATAGCGCGCGCTCTCGCGCTCCTCGGCACCGAAATATTTGACCGTCTCGTAATTGAGGAGGCTGTCGACCGCGCGCTGGGCGGCCTTCTGGTCGACCTTGTTCATGTCGCGGCGGATCTGGTTGCGCCAGTCGGTCACCACGCGGGTGAACCAGATATAGGCCACCACCATCACCATCGTCGCGGCGGTCAGGCCCCAGCCGAACTCCACCGTGAAGATGATCGCGATGCCAATGAGCTCGATCGCGGTCGGCGCGATATTGAACAGGATGAAATAGAGCATGGAGTCCACGCTCTTGGTCCCGCGCTCGACGAGCCGCGTCAGGCTGCCCGTGCGGCGCTCGAGGTGGAAGCGCAGCGAGAGGCGGTGGATGTGGCGGAAGAGCTTGGAGGCCAGCCCCCTCGCCGCTTCCTGCCCGACGCGCTCAAAGATGCCGTTGCGGATGTTGTCTATGAGCGTGCCGAGGAGCCGCATGCTCGCATAGGCCGCGACAAGCCCGAGGATGATGCCGAGCGCGGCGTCCCCGCCCTCGCCCGCCATGCGGTCGACCACCTCTTTGTAGAAAAAGGGCACCGCCAGCACGATCGCCTTGCCGAGGATGACGAGGAGGATCGAGACGACCACGCGCGCGCGCAAGTCGGTGCGCCCCTCGGGCCAGAGCCAGGGGAGGAAACGGAGCAGGATGCGGAAGTCGCCGCCCTCGGGGGCATGTCCTTTGGTGGGGCGGGCCATGGCGGGGAGGTAGGGCGCGCGGAAGCGATCCGCAATGCGGCCCTTGGTCGTTACGCCTGCGGAAATCACGGAACGGGGGCCCCGTCATCGCGTTCGTCTTGGAAATTCATCGTGTAATGTGAAAGACCTAGCATGTTTTCCCCCGCCGATTTCGCCGTCCTCCTCTTCGCCTGCGCCGATGGCGGCGCCATGTGCGAACCCGTCGCCGCCAGCACCATGAGCTTCGAGAATGAGGCCGCCTGCATCGCGACGATCGACGCCGAGCTCGAGCGCCGGATGGACATCGACGCCCCATGGATCGAGGCGGAATGCACCAAGATCGAGAAAATTCCCGTGGCGCTTGTCCCCCATGTGGGGGAAAACCCCAAACAGTCGGGATAAAGTCCCAACTCCGTTCATGAACCGGAAAGGCGAGCATTGATTTTGCTCGCTTTTTTCATTTGGCACGCTCCCTGCATTGTAACTGGCAAGCCCGCCACAACGGCCGGGCCGACAAAAAAGGGAGAATGAAAATGAATGCTCAGTATGCTGCCAAGGACGTCCTCGTCTCGCTCGCCGGTTCGATCATCGTCGCCAGCCTGTTCCTCAGCGCCGCGCTGTCGGGTGCCCCGATCGCCTAACCGGCCACCACCACCATCACAACCGAATAAGGAAAGATATCACATCATGGACCGCAAGTTTCTCGTCAAACCCGCTGAAGGCAAGCTGATGGGCGTTTCCGCCGGCATCGCCGACTATTTCGGGATCGACGTCACGCTCGTCCGCCTCGCCTGGGTGCTCGGCTTCTTCATCTCGGCAGGCACCGCGCTGCTTTTCTACCTGATCACGGGCCTCGTCGCCGACAGCGCGCGGTAAGAGACCCGACCCGCCCCCCGGCCAATGGGCCGGGGCGACGCGACGAGGCTCGCCGGTCAACCGGCGGGCCTTTTCTTTTGGCCGCAGCGGGGCACCTAGAGCCCGTAGGTGATCGAGAGAATGACCGACAGGCTCGCCACCATCAGGATGACGAGCGGGATGCCGGTCTTGAGATAGTCGTTAAACTGGTAATCGCCCTCGGCCATGATCAGCATGTTGGTCTGGTAGGCGATCGGCGTGGCGTAGCACAGGTTGCAGCCGAACAGGACGGCGAGCACCATCGGCTCGACCTCGAGCCCCAACTGCCCTGCGAGCGAAAAAGCGATGGGGGTGCCGACCGCCGCCGCCGTGGCGTTGGACGCGAAATTGGTGAGCAGTGTGACGAACAGCATGATGATTGCCAGCACGAAGGGCGGTGCGAGCCCCGCCATCGCATAGCCGAGGACCTCGCCCATCCACTGCGCCGCACCGCTCTCGAAGATGAGCCGCCCGATGGCGATGGAGGCGGCGACCAGCACGATCACCTTGGCCGACAGGGCGCGCCCCACCTTGTCGAAATGCACGCAGCCTGTGACGAACATGGCGACCGCGCCCGCCAGCGCCGAGATGGCAATGGGCACGATGCCGAGCGAGGCGAGCAGCACGGCGGTGCCCATGATGGCGATGGCGGTCAGCGCCTTCCTGCGCCGCGGTAGCGGGCGCGCGCCGTCGAGCATCAGCAGCGCATCGTTCTGGGCGAATTCCTGCAGCGCGCTTTCGCGGCCGAGGACGAGGAGGATGTCGCCCTCGGCGAGCCGCGCCTCGGCGCTCATCTCGCGCGGGGCGGCAAAGCTGCGGCTCGGCGCCTGCGCGACCCCGAGCACCGCGACGCCGCGGATCCCCGCGGTCTGGAGCGTACGGCCGACGAGGCGGCTGTCGCCGCTCAACGCCATTTCGGCCTCGACGAGATCCTCGCCGGTTTCCGAGCTTTCCTTCTGCAACCGGTCGATCAGCCAGCGCGGCGCGGCGGCCGCGCCGAGCTTGCGCCCCGCCTCGCGGAGCGCATCGGCGGTCGCGAAGGCGGCGAGCCGCTGTCCCGGCTGGAGCGTCCGGGGGTTGCGCAGGAAGGAGAAGGTTTCGGGCAGCTTTTCCTTGAAGTCCTCATAGCTGCGCTCGAGCCAGTTCGACCCCGTACCAACGCGCAGCGTGGCGATGAACTTGCGCGGCTCGTGCCCTGCCTCGGGGCTGTTGTCGGGCAGTAGCCGCGGCATCACCAGCCAGATGTAGGGCAGGCAGATCAGCGCGGCCATCAGCACGATCGGCGTGAAATGGAAGATCGGCAGTTCCTGCATGCCGAGATCGGCGGCGATCGAGACGACGAGCAGGTTGGTCGAAGTGCCGATCGTCGTTGCCATCCCGCCGATGAGGATGGCGGCATTCAAGGGGATGAGCGTCTTGGACGCCGGCATCGCCCCGCCCGCCGCCAGCTGCACCATCACGGGGATGAGCAGCACCAGCACCGGCGTGTCGTTGACCACCATCGAGGCGAACATGGCGAGCAGCAGCGTCACCAGAAGTCCGAGATGGTTGTTGATCCTGAACACCCCGCCAAGCGCGCGGGCCGCGGGCTCGAGGGCACCCGTCACCACCAGCCCGCGTCCCATCACCATCAGCGCGCAGATGGTCACCAGTGCGGTATGGCCGAAGCCGCCGAAGGCGAGCTCGAGCCCGTCCTTGGGGTTGGTTTGCGGCAACGGGAAGAGGTAGAGCATCAGCGCGATCACGCCGATCGTCATCAGGCTGATGATCTCGACGCGGAAGCGGTTCGAGGCAAAGGCCACGAACATGCAGATGGCGACAAGCAGCGCGAGCGCGGCGTGAAGGGAGGGAAGGCTCAGCACGAGAGCGGGTCACCTCGGGGGTCGGAACGGGCATCTGCGCGTGGCACGGCGGCAAGCCTAGGTAGCGCGAGCGCGAAAATACAGGCTTTTCGTCGCTTCGCGCCCGACACCGACCAAAGCGGGTGCTGCTGCGGTGCAACCAAGTCGCGGGCTTGGCGGTTGATGAACCGAATAGCAAAGGGACCAGAGCATGTACCGCAAGGGCGAAGAAATCCATGTTTCCGAGGAAGAGGCCACGGGCGCGGTCAAGCCGCACATCACCCGTTGGGTGCTCGGCGTGTCGCTTTTCCTGATCGTCATCGCCATGTCGCTGGCCTGGATTATTCCCTCCCTCTAGTATTCCTGCAAAATTGTAAGCAATCCGTAGCGTCTGCAAGCTAGGTGGGGGTCGAATCGGCGGACCGTTCCCATGCTCGCCAGTAGAAGGAATTTTTGGCGATGCGGGTCGGGATCATCACCGGACTGATCGAGGAAGCCGACAGCTTCCGCCCCGGCGAAGGCAGGCCGCACCGCGGCGTGCCCTTCTATTGCCGCGAGGGCGATAATTGGATCGTCGCCTGTGCGGGCGTCGGCAAGGTTAATGCGGCGATGGCCTGCACCTACCTGATCGACAAGGGCATCGACTGTCTCATCAGCATGGGCGTCGCGGGCCGTATCGGCTCGGGGCGCGAGCAGGTCTACTGGACCGAGCGCGCCTTCCAGCATGATTATGGTGCCTGGCGCCGCTCTGCCTTCGTCGCCTTCCGCGCCGGGACGATGCCGATCGGCAGCGCCCCGCTCGAGGCGCTCGAGGCCATGACCCCGCTCGGCATCGACCTGCCGCGCGCCACCATCCTTACCGGCGACAGCTTCATCGACGACCGCGAGCGCTCCGACCAGATGGCGAAGCGCTTCAAGGCCGAACTCGTCGACATGGAGACGGGTGCGCTGGCGCAGGTCGCCGAACATCACCGTATTCCCTGGGGTGGCATCCGTGCCGTCTCCGACGCCGCTTCGGGCGAAGGGGTCGCCGAGTTCGAGGCCAACCTCAACCGCGCCGCCCAGCGCGCCGCAGAGGCCGGCGATCATTTCGTCCGCGCCGCCGCCGACGCCTGACTTCGTCAACGGACCGCAAAGGAAAGGCGCCGCCGATCGCGAGGATCGACGACGCCGGACCGAACGGCGCGCGTCTTGAGCGGGAGCGCGCCGTCCGAAAGCGGATGATCGCTCAGGAAGCGGGCATCAGCACGGTATCGATGACGTGGATGACGCCATTGCCGGCCTCGACATCGGTCGAGGTAACGGTCGCCTTATTGCCTTCACCGTCGGTCAGCACGACGCTCTCACCCTCGGCGGTGGCGGTCAGCGTGCCACCCGAAGCGGTGGTCAGCTCGAGCGAGCCGCCCGCATCGGTGATCTGCTGGACGAGGTCGGACGAGCCCACCTTGCCGGCCACCACATGATAGGTGAGGATCTTCTGCAGGGTTTCGCGCTGCTCCTCGGTCATCAGGCCCTGGAGCGTTTCCGCATCGACCTTCTCGAAAGCGGCGTTGGTGGGGGCGAAGACGGTGAAGGGACCTTCGGCCGACAGCGTCTCGCCGAGTTCGGCGGTGGTGATGGCATCGACCAGCGTCGAGAAGTCGGGGTTGGCCTGCGCGGCCGCGACGACGGTGTCCGGCGTTCCGGCATCGGCCATGTCGCCATCCATGCCGTCATCGGCGGTCATCGCCATATCGTCTTCGGGTTCGACCGTCGTGTCGGCGTCGCCGCAGGCGCTGAGGCCGAGCGCGGAGGAGGCGAGGATCGCAAGGGTAAGCTTCTGCATCGGAAAACTCCGTCGATAGTGGAAATCTCCCCCATCAACGGGAAGTCCCAACCCCCCGTTCCCGGCTTGGACCAAAGGAGGTAGGTCTAGTCGACGGGAGCCGGATCGGGCTCGGTGGCCGAAAGGTCGGGGTCCTCGGCGGGCGGCTGGGTCATCGCCTCCTCCTCGTTGACCACCGCGGGCTCATAGTCCTCGGGCACGTCCTGCAACTCTTCGACGTCGGGCGTCGGGTCGAGCGCCGTGTCGGCGTCGGTCTCGGTGTTGCCACAGGCCGCCGTGGTGGCGAGCAGGAGCGCGGGAAGGATCAGGCGGTGCATGTCGGTTCCTCGTCAGAATTGGGGTTTCGACAAGGCCAATGCCTCTCTTGGTGCGTCGGTTCCGGCTTGATTCGCGGCGCGCCAGCGCCGACAGGAAGGCATGACTGTCCCGAACGACACCTCGTCCGCGCCCTCCCTGTCGCTGCTCGCGCGCCTACTCAAATGGGCGTCGCTGCGCTGGTTCAGGACGCAAGGCTGGCGCGTCATCGGCACTTTGCCCGATACAGACAAGTTCATCATCGCCGCCGCGCCGCACAGCTCCAACTACGACTTCCTCGTCTTCCTCGGCGTGGTCGAGCATTTCGGCGTGACCCCGCGCTACCTCGGCAAGCATACGCTGTTCCGCTGGCCGATGGGCGGGTTCATGCGCTCGATGGGCGGGGTCCCGGTCGATCGTCGCAAGCGCGCCAACATGGTCCAGCAGGTGGTGCAGAAGATCGAGGAAGCGGACGATTTCGCGCTGGTCATCGCCATCGAGGGCACGCGTTCGAAAACGAACGAATGGCGCTCGGGCTATTATCGCATCGCGCAGGAAGCGGGCATCCCGATCGTCTGCGCGGGCCCCGACTATGTGAACAAGCTGGGCGTCGTCGGACCGATCATCCACCCGACCGGGGACATGGACAAGGACATGGAGCCGGCCATGCGCTTCTTCAAAAGCCTCCATCCGGCCAATCCCGACCTGGTCGCCTTTCCCGACGGCAGCGGCCTTGACCCTCAGTTGCAGGCAGAGCGCATGGCCGCGATGCTGTCCACGGGCACCGGCGGCAGCACGCCGGTCGAATAGGCACCATAGGTCGCGGCAAAGCCCGCCTCCAGCATCTCCGGCAGCGCTTCGGGCACGGGTCCCCGCCCCGCGATCCCCCCGACCTCGTTGCCCGGGTCGGCGACCAGCGCGGCGACATCGTCGCCCGAGCCGATGCTCAGCCGTTCCTCGCTGCCGATGGGCGCGACGCGGGGCAGGCGTACGATGAGGCGGCCCCCGCCGGTGCAGGTGAGGACGAGGACGGGATCGTCCGGCGCATCGACTGCGGCATCGACGGGGTCGTAGACGAGACGGACGCCGCCGGCGGACTGTTCGACCGTCCAGCCTTGCGAGGCGCCGAGCGGCGAGAGCGGCGCCACCAGTTCGTCGGGACCGCGGCTGTCCACATCCATGGCCCCGGTCACGGTCGAGCCTTCGGACGCGGGTTCGCCGCTGTCCTGTCCGCAGGCGACGAGGGCAGCCGCGCCGAGCACTACCGCAAAAAAGCGCGCTTTGACTTTACCCGCGATCATGACACTCTCCCGCTTCGTTCGCATGGTCTCCCAACGCACAAGGCGGGAGAGGATGCGCAAGATGATGATGACAAGAGGATGTCCGACGATGCGCATGCTTCCTGCCCTGGCGATTGCCCTGACGCTGGCCACGCCCGCCGCCGCCCAGCTGGCGAGCGGCGCGCCCGCCCCCGATTTCAAGACAATGGGCCAGCTCGGTGACAAGCCGTTCCGCCTGCATCTCGCCGAACAGCTGCGCTCGGGCCCCGTCGTCCTCTATTTCTTCCCCAAGGCCTTCACCAAGGGCTGCACGCTGGAGAGCAAGGCCTTTGCCGACGCCATGCCGCGTTTCGAGGCGGCGGGCGCGCAGGTCATCGGCCTGTCGACCGACAGCCTCGAGACGCTGGCCCGCTTCTCGACCGACGTCTGCCGTTCGAAGGTGCCGATGGCGCATGCCTCGCCCGAACTGCTTGAGGCCTATGACGTCGACCTTGCCGGCATGGGCTCGGTCGTGCCCGTCGCCAACCGCACCTCCTATGTCATCGCCCCCGACGGCAGCATCGCGATGGTGCACAGCGAGATGGACTATGCCGACCATGTGGCAAAAACGCTGCAGGCGGTGGAAGAAATGGCCTCGCGCTAGACGCAGGCGCGGGAAACGGTACGTTCATCCGTATTTCTTAAATAGATGCTTGGACCTAGTGGTTTTTGCGAGTGTCCCGCACCCGCGAACGGGCGCGGGGATGCGTATCGGACGGAGATTTTCATGCGAGCACAGAAGTTTCTCGGGGTCATCCTTGCCTCCACCATGCTGGCGAGCTGCGGCGGCGGTGGTGGCGGCGGCTCGACCCCGCCCCCGACCGGCGGCGGCGGCACGGTCAACCCGCCCCCGACCTCGGACAGCTGCTCGCTGTCGGCGCGCAAGGAATGGGTGCTGGCGCAGCTCCAGGAATATTATCTCTACCCCAATCTCATCGCGACCAACGTCAATCCCGACGAATATGGGACGCTCGATGCCTATATCAGCGCGCTGCTCGCGCCGGCCTATGCCGAGCGGGTCGACAAGGACGGCTTCACCTACGTCACCTCGATCGAGCAGGAACAGGCGCAGATCGCCAATGCGACCTATGAGGATTATGGCTGGCGCCCGACCTTCCGCGGGTCGAGCCTCGTCATCCTCGAGACCTTCGAAGGCGCCCCTGCCTACGCGCAGGGCGGCATCGACCGCGGCGCCGAGATCCTGCGTATCGGGCGCAGCGCCAGCAACCTGACCGACCCGGTCACGGCCTACAACAATGGCGTCCTCATCGACTTGCTCTTCCCCGACAGCGACGGGGAACAGGTCGTCGTCGAATTCGCCAATCCCGACTATGCCAACCCGGGCAATTATCTCGCTGCCAGGCAGGTCACCCTGTCGGCGGCCGAATATAGCCTCGACCCGATCTCGCCGCGCTACGGCGTCGAGACTTTCGGCAACACCGGCTATATCAACCTGCGCACCTTCGCGACGGAGAAGGCGAGCGACCAGCTTGGCGCGGCCTTCGCGACCCTGCGCAGCGCGGGCGTCAGCAAGATCGTCGTCGACGTGCGCTACAATGGCGGCGGGCTTGTCAGCGTGGCCGAATATTTCGGCGACCTCCTGAGCGAGGGGCTCAACGGCGAGCTGTTCAGCGAGACCATCTATTCGGCAGGCGTCGAGCGAAATTACGCGATCACCGAGGCCGACCGTCTCGAATATTTCCAGTCGGTCTCCAACCAGATCCAGGCCTCGCAGCTCGCCTTCGTGACCACCGACCGCAGTGCCTCGGCAAGCGAGCTGCTCGCCAACGCCTTCCCGCCCTATTACGGCAATGACACCGCGCTCGTCGGGTCGAACACCTTCGGCAAGCCCGTTGGCCAGATCGCGATCGACCGCGACGCCTGCGACGACCGCCTCCGCGTCATCGCCTTCAAGACCGTCAACGCCGATGGCGTCGGCGATTATATCGACGGCCTCGCCGACACCTATCCGGTGACCTGCACGGCGTCCGACAACATCATGCTGCCGCTCGGGGACAGTCGCGAGGATTCGATCGCCAAGGCGCTGGGCTACATGACCAACGGCGCAGCGGTCTGCTCGCCTATCTCGGCGAGCGCGTCGAAGGGTATCACCACCCTTTCGGCCAGGGACGAGATCGTCCTCATGCCGAAGAATCCGACGCTGGGCGAGCAGTCGCTCTACGGCCCGCTCCGCTAGGACGGCGCCGCCAGTATCAGGCGTGGAAGGCCGCTCGTTCCCAAGGGGACGGGCGGCCTTCAGCTTTTGCGGAACACGCTCTTCAAATTCATGAATTCGTGCAGCCCGAAGCGCGCCAGCTCGCGCCCGTGGCCCGAATTCTTGACCCCGCCGAAGGGCGCCTCGGGGGTCGAGGCGGTCATCTGGTTGATCGCGGTCATCCCCGCATCGAGCCCCGTGATGAAGGTCTCGGCTTCCGCCTCGTCCTGCGTGAACACCGCCGAGCCGAGACCGTAGGGCGTGATGTTGCCGATGCGGATCGCATCCTCCGCGTCCTGCGCCTCGAACAGCATGGCGACCGGCCCGAACAGCTCCTCGTCCTGCATCGCGCCATCGGGCTCGAGCCCCGTCAGCACGCCCGCCGTCAGATAGGCGCCGGGCCCGTCTTTCTTCTCCCCGCCGACCAAGTGACCGCCCGCCTCCATCGCCTTGTCGAGCTGGCCGAGCACGGTCTCGCGCTGCTCCTCGCTCGACATCGGGCCGATGTCGCTGTCCTCGTCGAACGGATCGCCCGCCTTCACGGCGAGCATCGCCTCGATGAAGCGCCCTTCGAACTCCTCGAAGATGTCGCGGTGGACGATCATCCGCTTGCCGCAGATGCAGCTCTGCCCTGCATTCTGGATGCGCGCCTTGACCGCCGTCTCCACCGCCGCGTCCATGTCGGCCGAGGGCATGACGATGAAGGGATCCGAGCCGCCCAATTCGAGCACGACCTTCTTGAGGCGACGCCCCGCCGTCTCGGCGACGGCGCGACCCGCGGGCTCGCTCCCCGTCAGCGTGACGGCGCGCACGCGCTCGTCCTCGATGATGCCCGCGACCGGCTTCGACCCGATGCACAAATTCTGGAACAGTCCCTCGGGGCCGCCCGCGTCGAGCACCGCCGCCGCGATCGCCTTGCCGACACCCTGCACGTTGCTCGCATGCTTCAGGAGCCCGACATTGCCCGCGAGCACCGTGGGTGTGAGGAAGCGCACCACCTGCCAGTAAGGGAAATTCCACGGCATCACCGCGAGCACCGGCCCGATTGGCAGCCAGCGCAGCTCGCCCTTGCCGCCCGGGATCGGCTCGGGCTCGAGCATCGCGGGGCCATGGTCGGCGAAATAGCGCAGCGCGTTAGCGCATTTCTCCACTTCGCCGCGGCTCTCCTTGTACGTCTTGCCCATTTCGCGCGTGGCGATCTCGGCCATCTCGTCGCGCTGCCGGTCGAACTGGTCGGCGATGGCGGACAGGAGCTGCGTGCGCTCCCCGATCGACGAGGCGCGCCACGCCGTCGCCGCCTCCTCGGCCCTCGCGAGCGCCGCCTCGATCCCCGCCTCATCGAGCGGTTCATGGGTGGCGATGGTTTCGCCGGTCGCCGGATTGACGCTCTTGAGCATGGCGGAAAGTCTCCTTTGTCCTCCTTGCCGAACGAGGCTCGCGCGCCCCCCGTTCCGGGGATGGACAGCCGCCTCGACCGCGCGCAGGATCGCGCCATGGCAGACCGCATCCAGAGCTTCGCCGATTTCTGGCCCTATTATTTGCGCGAGCATAGTAAGCCGCAGACACGGGCGCTCCATTATATCGGCACGAGCCTCGTCGTCCTCATCGCGCTCTACGCGCTGTGGAGCGGCAGTTTCCTGCTGCTCCTCGCCATGCCGCTGGCGGGCTATTTCTTCGCCTGGGTCGGCCATTTCGGGGTCGAGAAGAACCGCCCCGCCACCTTCAAATATCCCGGTTGGTCGCTCGCCGCCGACTTTCGCATGTGGTGGTACTGGCTGACCGGTCGCCTCGGCCCCGAGCTCGAGCGGGCGGGCGTGAAGTCATGAGCGTGCATGTTGAAGGCGCCTGCCTGTGCGGTAGCGTGAAGGTGAGCGCCGAACTGCCCGACCGCTCGGTCGAAGTCTGCCACTGCACCAGATGCCGCCAATGGGTGGGCGGTCCCTATATCTCTACCCAAGGGGTAAAGGGCTTCACGCTCGAGGGCGAGGAGCATGTCCGCACCTATCGCAGCTCCGATCATGCCGAGCGCGGCTTCTGCGGCTCGTGCGGCAGCGCGCTTTTCTTCCATTTCCTGCCCTCGGGCGGGCGCAGCTTCATGGCGGGGCTCTTCCCCGCGCTCGATACGAGCGAGGACTGCGCCGAGGAAATCTTCATCGACGAAAAGCCCGGCTATTACAGCCTCGAGGGCGATCGACCGCGCAAGACGGGCGCGGAGTGCCTCGCCCTGCTGCGAAAGGCGCTGGACGCCTAGTCCTTCTTCCGGCGCCGCTGGAACAGCCGCTTGAGGAAGCCGCCACGCGGGCGCGCGGGCTCGGCGGGCTCGGGCGCAGGGCGCGGGTCGAAGACGCTGGCATCGGGCGCGGTGGCGGGCGGCGCGACCGGCGCCGACACCATCATATGCTCCGCCGGCTGCTGCGGCTGCGGCTGCGGTCGGTAGGACTGAGCGGACGGCGCCGAGGCGACGGGCGCCGGCGCAGGCGTCGGTGCCGGCTGGGGCGCGGGCGCTTCCTCCTCGCTGGCGGCGATGCGCTGCCGGAGGCTCGATCCCGACTCCATGTCGGCAAGCGGGTCGTGCTTGGGCACCCATTTCTTCATCGTCAGCGTGGCAAACTGGTCCTCGCTGCTGCCCTTCGCGCCGCCCTTCTGCGCCAGCATCGAGGGCGCGGCCGGTGCCTTGCGCTGGCCGAGCAGCGTGGCCAGGTCGGCGTTCATGCCGATGAGGCCGGTGATCAGCCGCACGCCCTTGGGCAGGCCGACCTTCTTCACCTTGGCGTCGATCGCCTGCAGGAAGCGCGTGGCGCGCAGCCAGCAGCCGAGCTGATATTCGACATAGCCGCCGGGCGCGCGGCCCTCGACCCCGTCGCGCCCGTCGCGCAGGAAGTGGATGTGCTTGCACTGGATGAGCGCGGTGTTGAGCGGCGCGAGCCCCTCGATGTTGACGTAGAATTCCACGTCCTCTTCATGCCCGACCCAGCCCGGGCATTCGCTCATGCACTGGTCGAGCAGCTGCTCGTCCGACAGCGCCGAGAAATCGAACATGTCGTCCGAATAGAGCGCGAAGATGAGCGTTGGCTCATGCTCCTTGGTGAGGTCGAAGACGAGGTCGGGTTCGTTGCCCAGCCCCGCGGTGATCGCACTGATCGGCGGGCCCTCGAATTCGGCGATGATCTCTTCGAGATCCTCCCACCCTTCGATGACGATATCCTCGACACGGGTGGCCTTGCAAAGCTTGGCGATGCGGCCCTCGAAGGGGGCAAGGTCGGTCTCGAGGATGCGGGCGGCTTCGTCGAAGCGGCCGTCGATCAGGAGGCCGCGTAGCCGCTCTACATAGCCATGTTCGCCCTCAGGCGTGAGGAAGGTGAGCTGGGCGGGATGCGGCTCGGGCGGCTCGCGATAGGAGCGCACGCCTTCGGTGCCCGCGCTCGGGATATGGACATAGCCCGGGTGATGGACCGCATCGGCCACCTCCTGTCCGGCCACGTTCAGCCGTTCCTCTCGCCCCATCTTCCCATCCGCACGCAGTTCCAGTTGTGTCGGGGGTAAATCGGCGAGGTTAAGGAAGGGTGGACGCGGGCGCCGCTAGTCGCCCTGCGGCAACAACGTCCGGCGCATGTCGCCGCGGATCTGCGCGCGTTGGCTGCGACCCAGGAGCCACGGCTCGGACGCGTAACGTGCCTTCAGATAGGCGAAATCCCATTGCGTCAGCGAAGCGGGAGCGCTCTCGCCCTCCACCGCATCGGTGACGGCAAGGATGCTGTCGGGATTGGCGAGCCGCGCGGGGTCGCCGTCGATGAGCGTGCGCATCAGTGCCATGTCGGCGACCTGCGTCGTCGACAGGCCGGTGATGGCGTCGATGTCGACGAGAACCACCGACATGGCCACGACCTCGCGGGTCGCGGCTTGCGTTCGCGTCATTCCAGTGGGCACCTCGACCCTTGCCGGGCCATTCCGGCCGCGTGGCAGCACGCCGCCATTTCGATCGATGCGCGCGAGGATCGACCAGGACAGGACATCATCCTCCATCCCGTGATAGTCGATCGGGTCGCGCGACAGCGTGCGAAAGTAGCGGCCATGTTCCTTCTTGAACGTCTCGAACATCGCGGCGCGATCCTCGGCGATCACGACCAGCGCGCTGGTCCAGCAATCCTCGCCTGCGGGCTTCACGCCGATCGCGTCCGCTACCGTGCGCATGCGCTGTTCGATCGCGGCATTCGTGGCGGGCGACAGGCCGATGACGCGGGGGCAATATTTGCCTTCCTCGTAGCGCGACATGGGGCTGAAACTCTCGACTGCCGAGAGTGTCGAGACATAGTCGTCGATCCGCTCTTCGAAGGACATCGTCCCGGTCACGACGATCGGGTCCTGTGCGTCGCCCGGCACGATCGAGAGGATAGCGGCGGCAAACAGCGTGAACATGGTCGGGCTCCCGGGAGAGGATCGCGTGCGTCGATTTTTACATTGTCCTTCCTCGTCTGCCAGCCCGCCGGTCGAACGAGGAGGCCTCGTCGTCGAGGAGGTCGGGCGGCCCGTTTGGCGAAGATTACGGCGAGCGGTTGGCAGCGGCCGGGGGAAGGCTATCATGCAGGCCGGTTAACAGGACAGGAGCGGGGCATGCGGATGTTGGCAGGGATAGTGAGCGGGGCGGCGGCACTGGCCGGCTGTGCCAGCGTGGAGCCCATCCAGCAGGCCCCGGCCGCCGGGTTTTTCGAGGCATTGAGCGCGCATTGCGGCAAAGCCTATGCCGGCCGCGCTGTCGCCGACGACGGCGGCGATGGTGGCTGGGACGGCGAACGGCTCGTCATGCATCTCGCCGACTGTACCGACGACGTCATCCGCATCCCCCTGAGCGTGGGCGAGGATCGCTCGCGCACCTGGGTGGTCTCGCGGGTCGGCGATGACCGGCTCGAGCTCAAGCACGACCACCGGCACGAGGACGGCTCGCCCGATGCGGTGACCATGTATGGCGGGACGAGCGTCACAGACGGCACTGCCGCGCGGCAGTCATTCCCGGTCGATGCGCAAAGCGTCGCGCTGTTCGAGGCCGAGGGCCTGTCCGCTTCGACCGTCAACGTCTGGGCGATGGAGATCGGGGCGGAGACCTTCGCCTACGAACTGCGCCGCCCGACGGGCCGTTATTTCCGCGCCGAATTCGACCTCACCGAGCCGGTCCCCGCCCCGCCGCCGCCGTGGGGCGGATGAGCAAGCTTGCCTCCTCCCCTGTGTTGCCCTAGCAATACAGCATGGCCGCACGATTTTGGCATTATGCCGCACTCGCCATTGCGCTCGCTTTCCTCCTCTTCGGCCTCGTCCGCCTAGGGGTCGGTGCGCTGCTCACGCTACAGAGCATGGGCATGGTCGAGACGGCCTGGCTGGCGGAGCCGGTCGCCGAGGTCACCGCCTTCCTCGAGCGCAAGAATGCGGTCGCGATCTTCGCGATGAGCCCGACCGCCTATTTTCTCGTCATCATGGCGATGGGCGCGCTGCTGCTCGCTGGCGCGGGACGCTACCTCCTGCAGCGTGGCGGGCTCGGCTTCCTTGCTGCCTATCTTGGCATTCATGGGCTGCTGTTCGTCAACTTCCTCGAGATCAACCCCAAGCTCTGGCTCTGGGGCGCGACGATCGCCGGCTGGCTCGTCCTGTGGCAGGCGCGCCGCTTGCGCCGACCGTCCGCAAAGCCCGCCTTCGCCTGACCGGCTTTCTGCCCTGATCGCAGGAGGTTGACGGCGATCAAGGCGGGCAAGTCGCCCGCCATGCTATGGCATCGGCCATCAAGGAGGATGCCATGCTGAACATCGACCTTTCCGATCCCAAGGTTGCCGTCCTGACGCCGGAGGGCGCGCTCAACACCAGCGACTTCGAGGCGCTCGAGGCGGCGATCGACGGGAGCATCAACGAGCATGACGTGGTGCCGAGCCTCGTCGTCCTGCTCGATCACCTGCCGCACTGGGAAAGCTTTGCCGCGATGGGGCGGCATTTCCATTTCGTCCAGGTCCATCACAAGATCATCCGCAAGGTCGCGGTGGTCGGCGACGGGGCACTGGTCGGCCTCGCGCCGCAGATGGCCGACATGTTCGCCGCCGCCAAGGTCCGCCACTTCCCCGCCGACAAGAAGGGCGCTGCCATCGACTGGGCAAAGGCGGCGAAGGACGATCCGGGTCGGTTCGAGCCGATCGAGGGGCTGCCCCGCGACGTCATCGGGGTACGCGCGGTCGGCATCATCACGGCGGCCGATTACAAGGAAACTTTGGTGCCGATGATCGAGAAGGCGCTGGAAGAGCGTGAGCAGGTGAAGATGCTCGTGGTGCTTGATGACGATTACACCGGCTATAGCGCCGATGCGGCGTGGGCGGATGCGAAATTCGGGCTCGGCCACATCCGCAATTTCAAGAAGGTGGGGCTGGTCACCGACATCGGCTGGATCCGGCGGGCGGCCAAGCTGTTCGCGCCGATGTGGGATGTCGAAAGCCGGCTCTTCGTCCTGTCCGAGCTCGAGGATGCCAAGAGCTGGGTGAAGGCGTAGAGCCGGCCCGGCAAGTCGCGGGTTAGCGTGCCGCGGCGGCGACGAGCGCGGTGCCGCGGTTGGCGCGGTCATGCTCGGCGCGCAGGCGGTCCATGTGATAGTGATAGTCGGCGCGCGCTTCGTTGTAGCGGATCTCGGCGCGCTCGATGTCGAGCGAGGAGGATTCGGCACTGTCGATGACGACGTCGAAGCGCGCCTTGGCCTGCGCCAGCGTGGCCTCGTGCTGCGCGATCTGCGGCGCATAGGCGGCGCGCCACTGTTCGGGCGCGGCGGCCTTGGCAATGGGCTTGTCGGCGCTTGCCGCCTGCGCGGTGCCGGTGGCCAGCAGCGTCGTGGCCGCGAGGGCCAGCATCATCGTCTTCCTCATGGTTCGTCTCCCTTTTCCGGTGCGGGCGCCGCCCCACGCAGCCTGCCGCACCGTCTCCCCACGGTTGGTGACCCTCATTCTACCGGCAGGCCGACCGGCAAAAGTAAGCCGTATACGGGTTAGCGGTGAACCGAGTGCTGGTGGCGGTGAGCTGTTGAAACCATTGTCCCGTTACCTTCCACCCTCTCTGGACGTTAATCGGGCCGGCGGAAGCCTTCCGGCGCCAGGGAGGGGGTTTTGCGAGAAATCGTTAACCAAGGTTGGGTGAATGCCGGCTGTCGGACGCAATTCCGAACAGTGTCCACTTTGTCCACTTCGGGAACTTTGGCGGGGGGGGCGGCGATGGAAGAGGGTCATCGCCCCCTCATATCGCAGGGGGCGGGGTGTAGGACAGGAGCGAGACGACATGCAGACGACCAACCACGCCTCGGCGCGCTATGAAGGCATGGGCAAGGAGGGCAAGGGCCATATCTGGACCGGGAGCGGGGCGCTCGATGCGCAGCCCTACGGCTTCAACACCCGCTTCGAGGACGAGCCCGGCACCAACCCCGAAGAGCTGATCGGCGCGGCGCATGCGGCCTGTTTCACGATGGCGACGAGCTTTGGCCTCGCCAAGGCGGGCTATGAAGACGGGCAGCTCGATACCAAGTGCGAAGTGACGCTCGAGAAACAGGGCGAGGGGTTCACGGTGACAAAGTCTGCGCTGACCCTGAACGCCAGCGTGCCGGGGATCGGCGCGGAGGAATTTCACAAGATCGCGGGCGAGGCGAAGGAGAATTGCCCGCTGTCGAAGCTCCTCGACTGCGAGATCACGCTCGAGGCGAACCTCGAGGGCTGACACGAAAAAGGCCCCCGCGCTGCCGTTGGGGAGCGCGGGGGCCTTTCACTGTCTCGCAAGAGCCTTGCGGTTAGTCGGCCATCGACAGGTTGCAGGCGCTTTCCTTGCCGTTGCGGCCGGTTTCGAGCTCGTAGTTCACCTTGTCGCCTTCGCGCAGGCCGTCGAGGCCCGCAGCGTGGACGGCGGTGATGTGGACAAAGGCGTCGCCGCCGCCGTTTTCGGGCGAGATGAAGCCGTAGCCCTTGTCGGCGTTGAAGAATTTCACGGTGCCGGTGTTGGCCATGGTCGAGTTCCTTTCAAAGAACGTGTCGTTGACCCACCCGCGACAGTGCGGATGGGGATGCGTATTCGTGTCGTTTGAAGGGAAGTCGAAGTCTGTTTAACGCCGGGGTGCCAAGGGCACAGACGGCGGCAGTCAAAAAACGAATCCGTCGCAAAGGTCGACGTCAGCGGGGACCGTGTAGCACGGAAAGGCGGGATCACCTAATCGCGGGTCGCTGCCCCTATCGCTTGCGGAGCGAAGCGAAGGAAAATTGCCCGCTGTCCAAGCTGCTCGACTGCGAGATCACGCTCGACGCGGCGCTGGGCCAAGGCGCGCGCGTCGGCGTGGGTCGCCCTTAGTCGGTGCGACGTGGCAGCGGCGTGACCGCACGGGCGCGTTCGAGCGCGCGGCGGGCCTGCCGCGCCAGTGCCTCGGCGATCGAAGCGCGCGGATCGCTGCCGAGCGCGCCGCCCTCTTCCTCCCACGCATTGACCGGCGGGGTGGCGCGGGGCGCCGGGGGCGCGGTGCCGGGCGGGTGGTCGTTCTCGTTGGCGGCGCGGGCACGGTAGAGCTGGTAGAAGCGGTTATAGTCCATCACTGTTTCCAATCGTGGGGAAGAGGGCGGGGAGGCGTTGCTAGCGGTGGACCGGGGTCGCCCCCGGATGGCCTTCCCGACCTTCGCGGCGCAGGTTGACGGCGCGCCTCTGCCCGCTCGAGAGTGCGCTCACGTCATAGAGATAGCGCTGGTCGGGCCGGGGGGCGCGGTGGGGGTCGACGAGTTCGCTGCGCGAGAAGAGGAGCAGCGAACCGCCCTCTTCGGGCAGGATCGTCCCGGTACCGCGGGTGGGGTCGAATGTCTGGATGAGGCCGATGTTCGGCATGCAAAGTCCCTTCGTCATCGTGGTTGCGCCGAGAAGCCGGAAGCGACCGCACGTGCGCGCGCTAGGAGGCGGAACGGAAAGATGAAGGGAAAATGGGACGCGATCCCCGCAACCGTCGATTGCGACTGGTAGCCCAAGCGATATGGGGAGGGGCGGGGGGAATACAAGGCGGCGCGAGGGGGCAGGGGCGCCCATATCGGCGCGCCGAGGATGAGAAAAGGCGGCGCCCCGGGGACGCCGCCTTTCGTGATGTTGCAGGTGGTGCCGGCCTTTAGCCGATGGTGTCGGGTTCGGGGCGGCGGTCGTTGAGCTTGCCGAAGTGGCTGGTGAGGAGGCGCTCCATCTTCTCGCCCGCTTCCATGGCGACGCCGTCGACGCTGCCGCCGTCGGCGGTGACGGCTTGGGGCTGCTGGCCCTCGATGCGGGCTTCCAGCGAAGCGGTATAATGCTCGTCGGTTTCCTGGTTCACGTGGAGAACGACGCGGGTGAGCTGGTCCTCGAAGCGCGACAGCGTGCCGCGAATGCCGGTCTCGATGCGCTCGGCGACGGCTTCGGTGCCGTCGATATTATTGTCGGTGTTGAACATGAACTGCATGGGGGTTCCTTACGCTGCTTCCCCCGCGCCGGGGGTGACGCGGCGGGGTTCGAAAGGACAAAGCGCGAGGAAGGGGTGCGGTTGCACCAAGGCGCGCCGAGCGCAGCCAGAGCGGAGCGAAGCGAGCGAAAGCTGCGTCGAAGAGCCGCGCCGACACGGCCGGGCTGCGGCGCTATGGCGCCGACAGCTTCGACGGCGCGAGGCCGCCCTCGCGCCACTAGGCGTTATCGCCTGCTAGTGCGATTTTCAAAGCTTCGCGTGCCGCTTCATCGAAAGCTTCTAAATCCCTCACAATAGAACCAATTTTTTCTTCGGTGTCGCTGAGGGTGCTTTCTCTTCTAATTGCGAACTTGTGAGCGATGCCGCCTCGCTCTGTGCCTAATGCATCCATTGCGTTCACGAGTGCGGTATCGACATGCATGGGATCGACCCCGATGGGTGTGAAAAGCGCCCTTACGTTTTCCTTCTTAATTCCGTTGTTGGAGCTGACCACGGAATTGAAGCGGTTAAAAGCTTCTCTCGAGAATTCATCTAGGTTCCGAACTAGCTCTGAGCCTATTTTTTTACTTGCCTTACCAGATCCGCGTTCCTGCAGAACTTGCGCCGCGATGAGGGCAACAAGCGCTTTTGTAATTAGGCCCTCTTCCACAAATTGGACACGCGCTGCCTTGGCAACTTCGAGGCAGAGTTGTTCAACATACTCCTCAATGATGGCGTGGCACAGGAAGATGTAAGACTGCAGCTTCAAATGCTGCAAATCCGTCTTGCATTCATGGGGGTCAACGCCGGCCACGATTTTCTTAGCATGACCGATGTTTTTTTTGAGCGATTCGTATTGTGACAGCCCTGCTGTCATCAGGCGATGCTAGGTCGCCTTAGGGCAACACCCGATATTTCTTCCACCTTCGAATACCATGCATCGAAGCGTTTTGCCGTGTTTTCGCTTGATTTAGTGGTAGTCTCAATCGAGCGAACGAAATCAGAATCTGACTCGGATAAGGTTTTGAAGGCGGCTTCGAACTCAGCACCGTGTTCCGATGCCCATTCCGCTACCTTGGGAACAGAGAGCGAGCCGACCAAAACATCGAATAGCGCTCGATTGAAACGGCTCTCGTACCCATCACCGAGCCATTTGCGACAAAACTTTTTGTCGCCGAAAATGTCGAGGCCTAGCTGAATAGCCGAGTTCATCCGATCTAGCCTCGTTCGAACGCTTTTTTCGAAACCGTCTTCATCAAAGAGATCGTTGTAAGTGAAGGCGCATTCGTCAAGAAACTCCTTCAGGTTTCCTCGATATTCGAAGTTTGGGTCTGAAAAAGCTAGATGACGAACCGCAAGCTCGACATCGTTCATTCTCTGATCGGGTACTGTCTTTCTAAGTAGATGATGAAGTGGGCCGATTTTTTCGGTCCACTGAATAATGAACTTTAGGAATGCACCAGGATGCAAAGACATTCGAAGTTCCATGGGCGAGAGACGGACAGAGCCCGAATTCAGCCTATGGAAAATTTCGTACAAGACGGGTTCGCTGTCCCAGCCTCGCAATACAGCAGTTCTCAAAGTGGCATTCAGAAAACGATCACGCCACTCCGCATCTTTCGATATTTCACTCCAACCTTTGTTATTAAGCTCGTCGAGTACCTGAAGCCTGCGAAGTTTGAATTTTCTACCGCTCAAAAACTCGCCGTCGAGGAATTCGCGGATCGTAGTTAGTCGCTGCTTGCCATCCAGAACCAAAAACGAACTTCTATGGCCCTTCTTCGAGGTCAAAAGTATCTGCGGGATTGGTACGCCCAGAAAGATAGACTCAATAAACTTGGACTTCGCTAGCGGTGACCACACGTTTCGACGCTGGAAGTCGGGGTCCAGATCGATTTGCTTACCGATTTGCTCGTAAATCGTGCCAACCGTCCAATCGCTCGGCGCAAGAATCAAATTGTCAAATTCAGCTAGGTTGACAGCGCCGTCTTCGCTATCTTCTTGTGGGTCTTCGCTTTCAAATTCTTGGTCGCGGTCATCCCACTGAAGTCTTTCTTCGGTCATGGTTTCAACCTTGCCGCCATACATATTTTTCGCAACTACTTTATTCGACCTCATCCTCGTCGAGATAGAGCTTTTCGCCCTTCTCCTTGTAGATGCGGCTCATCTTTTCCATGCCTTCCTCGGCGCTCTCGACCTTGCTGCCGTCGACGGGGGCGTCGGCTTCGGGGGCGAGCGAGTTGAGGAGGCCGGCTTCCTTCTTCGCGGCAAACTCGCGCACTTCCTGGCTGATCTTCATCGAGCAGAATTTGGGCCCGCACATGGAGCAGAAGTGGGCGGTCTTGGCGCCTTCGGCGGGTAGCGTCTGGTCGTGATATTGCTCGGCGGTGTCGGGATCTAGCGACAGGTTGAACTGGTCGCGCCAGCGGAATTCGAAGCGGGCTTTGGAAAGCGCGTCGTCGCGGACCTGTGCGGCGGGGTGGCCCTTGGCGAGGTCGGCGGCGTGGGCGGCCAGCTTGTAGGTGACGACGCCGACTTTCACGTCGTCGCGGTCGGGGAGGCCGAGGTGCTCCTTGGGGGTGACGTAGCAGAGCATCGCGGTGCCGTACCAGCCGATCTGGGCGGCGCCGATGGCGCTGGTGATATGGTCGTAGCCGGGCGCGATGTCGGTGGTGAGCGGTCCGAGGGTATAGAAGGGGGCTTCGTCGCAGGCCTCGAGCTGCTTTTCCATATTCTCCTTGATCTTGTGCATCGGCACGTGGCCGGGGCCTTCGATCATGACCTGGACGTCCTGTTCCCACGCCTTCTTGGTGAGTTCTCCGAGGGTGTAGAGTTCGGCGAACTGGGCTTCGTCATTGGCGTCGGCGATCGAGCCGGGGCGGAGGCCATCGCCGAGGCTGAAGGCGATGTCATAGGCCTTCATGATCTCGCAGATCTCGTCGAACTTCTCGTAGAGGAAGCTCTCGCGGTGATGGGCGAGGCACCATTTGGCCATGATCGAGCCGCCGCGGCTGACGATACCGGTGACGCGCTTGGCGGCCATGGGGACGTAGGGCAGGCGTACGCCGGCGTGGATGGTGAAATAGTCGACGCCCTGTTCGGCCTGTTCGATCAGCGTGTCGGCGAAGATGTCCCAGGTGAGGTCTTCGGCCACGCCGCCGACCTTTTCCAAGGCCTGGTAGATGGGGACGGTGCCGATGGGGACGGGCGAGTTGCGGATGATCCATTCGCGCGTGTCGTGGATGTTGCGGCCGGTGGAGAGGTCCATGACCGTGTCGGCGCCCCAGCGGATCGCCCAGACCATCTTGTCGACTTCGCTGGCGACGTCGCTGGCGACCGCGCTGTTGCCGATATTGGCGTTGATCTTGACGAGGAAGTTGCGGCCGATCGCCATCGGCTCGCTCTCGGGGTGGTTGATGTTGTTGGGGATGATGGCGCGGCCGCGGGCGATCTCGTCGCGGACGAATTCGGGGGTGATGAAGTCGGGAATGGCGGCGCCGAAGCTCTCGCCGTCGCGGGGGCGATTCAGTGCCTCGGCGCGCCCGAGGTTTTCGCGGATGGCGACATATTCCATCTCGGGGGTGATGATGCCTTTGCGGGCATAGTGCATCTGGGTGACGTTGTGGCCGGCACGCGCGCGCAGCACCTGGCGGCGCACGTTGGGGAAAGGGTCGACGCCGCCCGAACGGTCGGGGCCGAGCTGGCCGTTATCCTCGGGCTTGACCGTGCGCTGGGCCTTTTCCTCGACGTCGCCTCGGCTACGGATCCAGTCGCGGCGCAGTTCGGGGAGGCCCGAGGTGATGTCGATGGTGGCCTCGGCGTCGGTGTAGGGGCCGGAGGGATCGTAGACCGGGACGGGGGGCTCGCCCGAGGAGGGTTCGAGATGTACCTCGCGCATCGCGACCTTGATGCCGCCCTTGCCCTCGACGTGGATCTTCTTCGAGCCGCGAATGGGGCCGGTGGTGACTTGAAGCGCGCCGCCGCGCTGGTCGCCGAACTCGCCGGGGGCGGGGGTGAGGTTGGGGTCGCGGTCGGCCATGTCTTCTTCTCCATTGGCATGGAGTGGACACGGTTAGCCCCGCGCTCCACTCCCTACGGCTCTTCGACGAGCATCAGGTTCGACGGGTCGGTGGACTTGAACCACCCTCTCAGCCTTCATGGCTCCCCGGGGATGAGGTCGCTTT
Organism: Sphingomicrobium aestuariivivum; assembly: GCF_024721585.1. Classification (NCBI taxonomy): domain Bacteria; kingdom Pseudomonadati; phylum Pseudomonadota; class Alphaproteobacteria; order Sphingomonadales; family Sphingomicrobiaceae; genus Sphingomicrobium; species Sphingomicrobium aestuariivivum. The sequence continues at coordinate 1,407,208 of NZ_CP102629.1, read as the reverse complement.
AGGACAGCGGCGGGCGCTTGGCAATCAGCGCTGCTGGCCCTGCTTCTCGCGCAGGGCCTTGAGGCCCGCGGCGGTCATGAGGGCGACCTCGTCGCCGAAATGGGTGGGGTCGCGCTCGAGCCGCTGCATGGTCCAGGTCTGGGTGAGCTTCTCGGTGAAGCCGGTGATCATCGCCTGGAAGAAGGTGGCGGGCAGGAGTGGCAGGCGGCCGGCCTCGAAATGGGGCACTGCCCAGGTGATGACGGGCACCTCGATCTCGTGCGCGAGGTCGCGCCAGATTTCGCCATTCTCGCGCAGCCAGTCGCTGTCGTTGAAGGCGGCGACGAGGCGCGAGAAGCGCTGCGGGTTGGCGACCTGCCATTCGAGCGCGGCGCGCGCGCCCTCGCCGAACGCATCGCAAGGATCGCCGTCATGGTCGAGGATCGCCTCGGCCACGCGGCCGAGATAGGCGAGCCGTTCGCGCGCGAAAATCTCGGCCACCACCCCGTCCTTGGAGCCGAAATGGTGGAAGATCGAGCCATTGGAGACGCCCGAGCGATCGCGGATGTCCTTGATCGTCACATCGGCGATGCCGCGCTCCATGAGGAGGTCGGCGGCGGCAGCGAGGACGCGCTCGCGGGTGGTCTTGCTACGCGACTGAACCATGCGCGCATCAAAGCGGGGGGCGGGTCGGATGTCACCCTTTTTATGGTTACGGAATGATGACGCGCGGCCTTTGGGCGATGGTTGCCTTTGCGCGATCCTTGCTTAGGGTGGCGCGCAATCGAAACGACCAGGGTCACGAGGAGAGAACGCTTGACCAAAATCCGTCTTACCGCTGCCGCCGCATTGGGCGCCATGATCGTGGCGAGCCCCGCGCTTGCCCGCCCGATGACCCCCGAGGACGTCGCCAAGCTCCAGTCGGTCGGCGCGATCGCGCTCGGCCCCAATGGCGAGGTCGCCTACATGCAGGGCGGGGCGCCCGACATCCTCTCGGGCGAGGACAATGGCAGCTATGACGCCACGCTGATGGTCGCCACCGCGCCGGGCGAAGCGAAGGCCTATCTTCCCGAGGGCATGAGCGCGGGCAACATCGCCTTCTCGCCCGACGGCGAATGGCTCGGCTTTACCCACAAGGGCGAAGATGACGAGGAAACCGGCGTCTATGCCGTGCCGATCGCTGGCGGTGCCTACAAGAAGATCGCCGCGGTCGAGGGCACCAATGTGCGCGACTTCGTCTGGGGCCCGGGCGGCCGCACCGTCTACATGCTGGTCGGTGCCGGCGAGGACGACCAGCGCGAGAAGGAATCGAAGAAGGGCTTCAATTCGATCGTCTACGAGGAAGAGGCGCGCGCGCCGCGGCTGTTCCGCGCCAACCTGATGGACGATGACGTTGACGCCGAGCCGACCGCCATCGCGCTGCCGGGCTTCGTCAACAGCTTCGACGTGTCGAGCGACGGGCGCTTCATCATCGTCGGCACCCAGCCCACCCCGCAGGTCGACGACACCTATGTGAAGCAGCGGATCAACATCATCGACCTCGCCTCGGGCGGCATCACCGAGGTGAAGACGCCGGGCAAGATCGGCGATGCCGAAATCTCGCCCGACGGCAAGAGCCTGACGCTGATCGCGGGCGTCGATATGAATGACCCCGCCGAGACCACGCTGCACCTCGTCGATGTCGCGACCGGCGAATATCGCGCGCTCAACGCCGGCGCGCCGGAAGCCGCCGTCGATGCCGAATACCTCGGCAATGGCGACATCGCGGTGGTGATCCACCAGGGCGTCGACAGCCTGCTGCGCATCTACAATGGCAACGGCCGCATGAAGCGCGAAATCCCCGCCGACGGCATGGCGCTGTCGGGTGTCGAAGCAGAGGGTTCGACCGTGGTCGTGCGCGCCTCTGCGCCGACCCATCCGAGCGAACTGTTCAGCCTGTCGCGCAGCAGCTTCACCCGCTGGACCAATTCGAACGACTGGCTGGGCGACATCACCTTCGGCAACCAGCGCGCCTACACCTATACCGCGCGTGACGGCCAGCAGGTCGAAGGCGTGCTGATCGAGCCGGTCGGCGGTGCCCCCGAAGGCGGTGCGCCGCTCATCCTCAACGTCCATGGCGGTCCCGAAGCGCATGAATCGAACGGCTGGGTCACGGCCTATTCGAAGCCGGGCCAGGTCGCGGCGGGCAAGGGCTATGCGGTCTTCCTGCCCAACTATCGCGGTTCGACCGGTTACGGCACGGCCTTTTCCAAGCAGCACCAGGGCAATTATACCGATCCCGAATTCACCGACCTCGTCGATGCCAAGCGCGCGCTGGTCGCCGACGGCATCGCCGATGGCGACCGCACCGGCATTACCGGCGGCAGCTATGGCGGTTACGCCTCGGCGTGGGGCGCGACCTACAATTCGGACGAATATGCAGCGTCCGTGATGTTCGTCGGCATCTCGAACCAGATCTCGAAGTTCGGCACCACCGACATTCCCTATGAGATGTACAATGTCCACTCGCGCGCCTGGCCGTGGGACGACTGGCAGAAGATGCTCGAGGTCTCGCCCATCTATCATGTCGACAAGGCCGAGACGCCGATCCTGATCATGCACGGCGCCGAGGATACGCGCGTCGCGCCGAGCCAGAGCTACGAGCTCTATCGCTCGATCAAGGTGCGCAAGCCCGAGACGCCGGTGCGGCTCGTGCTGTTCCCGGGCGAGGGTCATGGCAACCGCCAGGCGGCGGCCAAGTATGACTATAACCTTCGCATGATGCGCTGGTTCGACACCTATCTCATGACGGGTGACCGCAAGGCGCCGATGCCGGCCTCGCGTCCGGACCTGCCAGACAGCATCTTCGAATAAGCGAAGAGGTCTCCGGACAAGAAAGAGGGGCGCTTCCCGTGTGGGAGGCGCCCCTTTTTCGTTGCCGGTCCGGCCGGTGCTACGGGTGCATGGCCATGAGCTCGTCGCGGTCAAGCTTGCCGTTGCCGTCCTTGTCGAGCACGGACATGGCGGTGCGGGCCGTAGCGCGCACCTCCGCCTCGTCCATCGTGGCGTTGTCGGGGTTCTCGTTGTTGAGCGTGGCAGTGAAGCTCAGGAGGGCAAAAAGCTCCTCGCCGTCGAGCGCGCGATCGCCATTGCCGTCGAACAGGTTGAGGACGCCGTTGACCTGTGCCTCCGCGTCGGAGGGCTGGGCGGCAAGCGCTATGGCGATGGCGGCCAGAACGATGGTCATCGGGCCTACTCCTTCACGAACATGCGGTGGAGCCTGTCACAGGTGATGGCTGCCGTCAAAACGGCGCGGTCCCCTAGCGGCCGACGCGGCCGTTGCCGGTGGGGGCGCGGGCGGCCGGCGCGCCCGCGTTGCGGCGCTCTTCCTCGCTCAAGCGGCCGTCGCCATCGGTATCGAGCCGGTCGAAGATGGCGAGCTGGCCGTTGCGGAACTCGGCCTGGCTGACCGTGCCGTCGCCATCGCTGTCGAAGCGCTCGACGGCGGTCTCGCTGTCGGGGGTGACGCGCGGCGTGCGCATGAGGGCCTTGAATTCCTCGAAATCGAGGCTGCCGTTGCCGTCCTTGTCGAGCGCGTCGAAGCGCTGGCGCTGGTTGCGCGCGATGGCCTCGCGCATCGCCTCGGCGCGGCGGGAGGCGGCGACTTCCATCTCGGCGACATCGAGCGCGCCATTGCCGTCGGCATCGAGGCTGACGAAGCGGCTGTCGAGCTCGGTAGCGAAGCGGTCGCGGGTGGTCGCGGGGGTGTCCTGCAGGGCAAGCGAGGCGAGGAGGATGGTGGACAGCATGATGCTTCCTTTCGTGACGTGACTGGCCCCGAGAGTAGGGCGGAGGCGGGATGACTAGAAGGTGTAGCCGATGCCGCCGCCGCCGAACCACTGGTCGGCCGAGCCGCGGTCGGCGACGAGCGGACTGTCGGCGGCATCGCCCATGAGGCGGGTGTAGCTGACAAGGCCGAACAGCGCCCAGCCTTTGCGAAGGTCGCCCTCGAGGCTGTAGCCAAGGACGAAGGTGCCGGTGGCGGACTTGAGGCCGCCGTCGGGGTCGTAGGGGGCAAGTTCGCCCACATCGATCGCGGCGAGATCTTCGGCGAACACGCCGAAATAGGTGTCCATGTAATCGTCGGCGACGAAATCCATGCTGGCGCCGAGGCTGGCGAAGGCGCTGCGCGACAAGGGCGTCGAGAAATCGACCGCGGGCGAGATGATGGTCGAGCCGTGCGCGCCGTTGACGTCATGGGTGACATCGAGGCGGGCGGTGAGCGTGTCAAAGGGGTTGGTGAGCTGGCGCACCTGGACGCCGGCAAAGCCGCCGAGCTCGATCGCGGTGCCGGTCTCGGGCAGCAGCGCGACGATGGGATCCTCGACATCGTCGCCGCGGCCGAAGCGCAGGCCGGCAATGGGGCCGGCGGTGAAGCTGACCTTCGCGTCACTGTCGGGCACGACGTCGACATAGAGCTTGAGCCCGCGGGTCAGCATCTCGACATCGCCGAAGTCCGCGCGGAAGGCCGCGCCCGGAATGAAGCGGTAATCGTCCGAGCCCTGGTAGTCGGGCCCGGTGAGGATGCCGACGCCGACGGTGATCGAGGTCGACGGCATCTCGACGTCGGGAATGCGCGTCTCGGCATCCTCGACCTGCGCCATGGCAGGACTGGCGGCGAGCAGGAGCGGAAGCAAGGCGTAACGGTACATGGAAGTCCCCCGGAAAATGGTTCGGAGAACCAAGCGCGCGCGACCCCGATCGGTTCCGTGCGGCTGTCCGGGGGTCAGAGGCCCTTGCGTCCGAACCCGCCGGTGCGGCGACCGAAGATGGGGCGCGGTTGCGGCGTCGGGGTGGCGGCGGGGGGTGCGGGCGACGGGGCGGGGGCGGGGCGCCGCAGGCCGCCCGCGCCGAGCGGCGAATCCCCCTTCGGCGGATCGTGACGCGGGCGCCAGCGGCCGTCGGGACCGCGGATCTCGAAGCGCAGCGCGGGGACGGGTTCGGCGCGGCCGTGCGCGTCGCTCATCACGTGGAAGGCGCGGGCGAGGGGTTCCTCGTCCACCTCGGACTTGATGGTGTCGCCATCGCCCATCACCGGGCCCTTGATGAGCAGGTAGCGTTCGATGAGGTTCAGCTGTTCGCCGACATGGGCGATGGTGCCGGGGGCATCGAGGATCTCGAGCTCGCGGCCGATGAAGGGCAGCATGCCTGCCGAGGAGACAGAGATGCGGCCTTCCTCCTGCGACGGGAAGGCGTGCCAGATGAAGGTCTTGATCGACACCTCGCCCTGCGCCAGCGCGCCGACCAGATCGGGGATCATGTCGTCGGTGAAGAAGCTGGCGGTCGCGGCATTGTAGACGCCGACGAGATTGCCGCGATCACCCTGCGGCATATGCGCGATCGCCATCATCATGACCATCGCCTTGGCGGCCTCGCGCACGGCGGTCCAGTCGGCGCTGGTCGGGTCGAGGTCGGCGGTGATGGTGGCGTGGCGCGTGTGGCGGCGCAGGCGCGCCATCGTCTCGCCCTCGGTCGCGCCGAGCGAGCGGTCGAGCCCGAGTTCGACCATGTAGGCGGGCAGCGGGAAGGCGTGGTTGGCGAGCGTGATGGTCGCCTCGCGCCCCGTGGCGGTGAGGCCGCCTTCGGTCGTGGAGACGGTCCAACCGCCGTCGGGATCGATGACGCCCAGCCCCTCGGCCAGCTTGGCCGTGTCCACGGCAACCGGCTGGTCGGCGAGGAGGACGAGGGTGGGGAGCCGGTCGGCGCGCACCTGTTCGTCGTGGAAGGCGGGGAGCTGGCTGAAGTCGTACATGCTGGCGAGGCCGTCGAGGCCCTGCGAGGTCATTGCCTCGATGAAGCCCTTTTCGCTGGCGGCAAGGCCGAGGACATTGGCGCCGAGGATCGCCCCGCGGACCTGCGGGCTGCGGTCGTCGAAGGGCATGCCGCGCAGGTTCGATGAATGGCCGAGGCCGGGCGCGGGCGGGTTGCCGTTGCCGGTGGGGATGGCGGATGGTTCGGGCGCGGCGGCGGGCGCCGGTGCGGCAAGCTCGCTGGCGGGGCGGCCCATGGCGGGCGAGAGCTTGGCGATCCGCTCGCCGCCGAGGACGAGTTCGGCCAGCTTCACGGCTTCCTTGACGGTGAGCCAATTGTCGCTGCCCGGCACGCGCAAGAGGGCGTGGTCGCGGTCGACGAAGGCGATGGTGATGGCGGCGATCATCGCGATGCGCTCGGCAAGTCCCTCGTCATCGGTGGTGGGATGATGGATCGCGATCTTCTGCGCGTGCGGCGGAAGGCCGGTTTCGTCGCCATGATCCTCGCGCACCTCCATGAACAGGGTGGTGCCGCCACCGCGGCCCGCGAGCAGCAGCGGCGGGCTGAACAGCGGGGCATAGCCTTCAGAGCCGTCATCATCCTCGCCGATGGTCCAGGTGAAGGGAGGGACCTGCTTGGCCAGCGTGCTGGCGAGCGCGTGGGCGGGGCACTTCTTGGGCCGCGAGAAGAGGATCGTGATCATGACGCAGGTTTAACGAGCAAAGCGTCAAAGCGCGGTTAACGGCGCTTTTCCGGGCATGAAAAAGGCGGCCACGGGGGCCGCCTCGATCATAACCGTGAAGGGACGAAGGCTCAGTCGCCTTCGCCGGCCTCGGGCGAGAAATATTTCTCGAACTTGCCCTCCTCGCCCTTGTGCTTGTCGGCGTCGGGGAACTCGTCCTTCTTGGTGGTGAGGTTGGGCCATTCGGCGCTGAACTTCGAGTTGATCTCGAGCCACTTCTCGGTGTCGGGCTCGGTATCGGGCAGGATCGCCTCGGCGGGGCATTCGGGTTCGCACACGCCGCAGTCGATGCACTCGTTGGGGTTGATCACCAGCATGTTCTCGCCCTCGTAGAAGCAGTCGACGGGGCAGACCTCGACACAGTCGGTATATTTGCAGCGGATGCAGGCGTCGGTGACGAGATAGGTCATGGGGCGGTTTCCCTATGGTGAAAGTCTTGTTGGCCCCTCGCTAAGCAAGGGCGGGGGCGGGCGTCAACGGTGGAACGACTGATGCGAGTGGTTCGCATTTTCATCAATAGGCCGGCGGGGCGTTGCGTCCGGTCCCGTCGAGGCGGCGATAGCAGGCCTCGGCCTCCGACGGCGGGCCGCGCCGGACGGGCAGGTCGAGGATCTCGAGAACGCGGACATCGCCCGACAAGGGCACGGTGATGACCTGTCCCGGTGCCACGGGGCAGGAGACCTTTTCCACGCGGCGACGGTCGATGCGCACGCGGCCTTCCCCGATCAGCTTCTGTGCCCGCCCCCGCGTCTTCACCAGCCGGAGCCGGCAGAGCAGCGTGTCGAGGCGCAGCGTCGGGTTCAGCGCTTCAGTCCTTTCAGCGCATCGGCAAAGGCATTGCCGGGGCGCGGGGCCTTGGCGCGGTGGCGCTTGGCATGGGGGTGGGGTTTCTTGGCGCGGCGGCCCTTATATTCATAGCCCGCCTTGCCCGGCTGGAAGCCGAGGTCGGCCATGAGGCGGCGCACCGCCTTGTCGTGGAGGCCTACCGAGGTGGCGAGCGCGACGTCGAGCGGGTCGGCGTTGCTGCCCTTCGAGCCCATCGCATGGGCAGCGAGGCGGTCGGCAAGGTCGATGCGCAGCCATTGCGGGCCGACCTTGCGATAGGCGAGACGCGCACCCTCGCGGTCGAGGGTGGCGTCATCCTCGAGGACCGAGGCGCCGGGACCGGGCAGGCGCGGCATGGTGCGGCCCTCGCGGATGGCGAGGAGCATGGCGCGCATTTCCTGCGCCTTGGGTTTCATCAGCGTGGCGATGAAGACGTCGAGCGGGCCGAGGCGCACGCGCAGCTGGTGGAGGCGCGAGCGGGCGGGCTTGTCCAAGGCGGCGATGGCGCTGGCGAGGCTTTTTCGCGGCAGGTGGCCGCCGGCATCGGCGAGCATGGCGGCGATGGCGCGCACGCTGCCCGGCGTTTCGGCTTCGGTCGCGGCATCGGCGAGGCGGCGCAGCGGCCCGAGATGCGCCTCGATCTGGCGGTCGAGCCATTGCTCGAGGCGGGCGCGGAGCGCGGCGCGCTGGGGCGCGGAGAGGCGGTCGAGCGCGCGCACGGTGCGCAGCGCGGGCTCGGTGAGCGAGCGGCCGGGGGCGAGGCGGGCGAGGAGCTGTCCGTCCCAGCCGACGCCCAAACGGTCGCCATCCTCGACGAGGGTGAAGGCGCTGTCGGGGCCATCGATGAGCCCCTGTGCGCGGCGGGCAAGCTCTTCGCCCAATCGTCGCTCGGCGGCAGCGAGCAGGAGGCGCTTGTCGTGGGCGCGCGCGAGCGGGTCGACGGTGAATTCGAAGCCCATGAGGTGCCCGATGGGCTCGGGACCGACCGACACCTCGCCATCGGCGGCGACGGTGACGGGCAGCGCATCGGCCCCCGTCGCGCCAATGTCGCGCACCAGCATGGCAGTGCGGCGGTCGACGAAGCGCTGGGTGAGGGCGGCGTGGAGCGCGTCCGAGAGGCGCGCCTCCACGGCCTGCGTGCGCTCGGCCCAGCGCTTGGGGTCCTTCAGCCAGTCCGAGCGCTGGGCGATATAGGCCCATGAGCGGATGCCCGCGAGGCGGTCGGCGAGGGTTTCGATGTCGCCCATGACATGGTCGAGGCGATTGACCTCGGCGTTGAACCAGTCCTGCGAAATATGGCCGCCGTCGGAGATGTAGCTGTAGATGCGGCGCACCATGCGGGCGTGGTGGGTGGCGCCGACCTTGCGGAAATCGGGCAAGCCACAGCAGGCCCACAGGCGGCGCGCCTGCCCGCCCTTCAAATGCGCGATGGCGGGGTCTTCGGCGAGATGCTTGAGGACAGCAAGGTCGATCGACAGCGGGGCGAGCCGCAGCATCGGGTCGTCGGGGCGCCGGTCGAGGCTGGCGATGAGCGCATTGACGTCGGTGAAGTCGAGGTTGGCATTGCGCCAGTAGACATTGTCGAGCGGCTTGAAGTGGTGGCCCTCGATGGCGTGGATTTCCTCGTCGGTGAAGGAGGAGGGGTCGTTGTCGCCGACCCCGAGGCTGCCGAAGCTGCCGTCGGTCTGGTGACGCCCCGCGCGCCCGGCGATCTGCGCCATTTCATGGATGTGAAGGCGGCGCTGGCGCTGGCCGTCGAACTTGGCGAGGCCGGCGAAGGCGACATGTTTGACGTCCATGTTGAGGCCCATGCCGATGGCGTCGGTGGCGACGAGATAGTCCACTTCGCCGCGCTGGAAGAGGTCGACCTGCGCGTTGCGGGTGGCGGGCGAGAGCGCGCCCATGACCACGGCGGCGCCGCCCTTGAAGCGCCTCAGCATCTCGGCGAGCGCATAGACCTGCTCGGCGGAGAAGGCGACGATGGCGCTGCGCGGGGGCAGGCGGGTGAGCTTGGAGTGGCCGGCGTAGCTGAGCGTCGAGAAGCGCGGGCGGGTCACGATCTCGGCTTCGGGGAGCTGCTCCTCGATGATGGGCCTGAGGGTGGAGGAGCCGAGGATCAGCGTTTCTTCCCGCCCCCTGGCCCGGAGCATGCGGTCGGTGAAGACGTGGCCGCGCTCGGGGTCGATGCCGAGCTGCGCCTCGTCGATAGCGGCGAAGGCATAGTCGCGCGGCAGGTCGCCGGGATCGCCGGGCAGCGCTTCGTCGGTCGGTACCGGCATGCTCTCGGCGGTGCACAGCACGTAGCGCGCGGTCGGCGGCACGATGCGCTCCTCGCCGGTGACGAGGGCGACCTGTTTCTCGCCCTTGATGGCGACAACGCGGTCGTAGACCTCGCGCGCGAGGAGGCGCAGCGGGAAGCCGATGACGCCCGATGAATGGGCGCACATCCGCTCGATCGCCAAGTGGGTCTTGCCGGTGTTGGTGGGCCCCAGGATGGCCCGTACTAGACCGCCGTCGGGTCGGGACATGGGATGCAGCATGATCGAGCGGGCAGGCCGAGGCAAGGGGGCTGGGACTCGGCTCGTCGTATATGCGGCGGCCGTGTCTTGGCGGTGCCATCAGCACTTCTTAACCATGATGCGGCAAAAGGGCAGGAACACGAGTCGTGAACCTCGGGCAAAGGGAGCCGATGGGACATCGCATGAGACAGACGGGTGGCGGCAGTAGCGGCTGGCGGATCGCCGGCGGCATGGCCGCGCTCGCGCTCGTCGCGGCGGTGCCCCTGTCTGGCGCGATGGCCGACGATGCCGCGCTGACGCCCGGTCCCGACATGGCCGCCGAGCTGGCTGCCGCGGGCGTGACGAGCGCCGAGCGCGGCGCGCTGTCGGGACGGCGCATGGTCGCGGGCGAGAAGGTGACCATGCTCGAGAAAGCGCCCGAACGCGCGTTCCGCGAACTGGTCGCGCGGGTCGGGGAGGATGGCGGGCTCGAGGCGAGCCTTCGCCGTGCCGGCGTGCCGCGCGGCGATGCCGAGGTCGCGGCGCAGGCGATCGAGGCGTCGGCGGACATGACGATCGCCGCGGGCACGCGGGTCGATATCCGGCTGGGTGCCAAGGCGGGCGGCGGCGTCCGTCCGCTCGAGGCGTTGAAGCTGCGCGCGCGCGATGACCTGTCGATCTCGCTGACGCGCGAGGCGGGCAATTTCATCATCCGCCGCGAGGCCATCGGGGTCGAGGTGACCCCGCAGCGCCTCTCGGGCCGCGTCGGCGACGGGCTCTACTGGGCACTGCGCGGGGCGGGCGTGACCCCGCGCGCGGCGCAGGACTATCTCAAGGCGATCAGCAGCGCGATCGACGTTGGCGAGGTCGGCCCCGCCGACCGCTTCGACCTCGTCATCGAGCGGCGTTCGAGCGCCGACGGTAATGCGAGCGCGGGGCGCCTGCTCTATGCGGGGCTCGAGCGGTCGCGCGGCGAGGATGTCGCGCTGATGCACTGGCAGGTCGGCGGCGAGGCGCGCTGGCTCGATGCCGCGCGGCTGGAACCGCAGGCCGAGGGCATGATCTGGCCGGTCGCGGCGCGCATTTCCTCGGGCTTCGGCATGCGCCGCCACCCGATCCTTCGCTACAAGCGCATGCACAAGGGTATCGATTTCGCCGCGCCGCACGGCACGCCGGTGCAGGCCGCCGCCGATGGCGTGGTGATCCGCTCGGGTCGTGCGGGCGGGGCGGGCAACCAGGTCCGCATCCGCCATGCCGATGGCACGGTCACGAGCTACAGCCACATGTCGCGCCTCTCGGTCGCGGTGGGCACGCAGGTGCGGCAGGGCGATGTGGTCGGCGCGGTCGGCTCGACCGGCCTGTCGACGGGCCCTCACCTCCATTACGAAGTCCACCAGGGCGGCCGCGCGGTCGATCCGCGCTCGGTCGAGCTGGTGGCGCGCGCGCCGCTGGGCGGCGAGGCGATGGACGCGTTCAAGGCGCGCTACGCCGAATATCAGGCACTGCCGGTCGGGTAGCGACAAGGTCGCCTTTGGGAATCGGTCCGGCTGCGGGATGGCAGCGTCCTGCCGCGCGCGGGTCTCGGGCCATTAAAAAAGCCGGGCATCGAGCCCGGCTTTTTCGTCCTGATGCCCGGATCAGCAGGCCAATCCGTGGTGAGGCGCGGGAAAGGTCCCCCGGACCTTCCCCGCAGACTCACTTGCCGTGGCCACGCCAACGCTTCACGACGCGCGAAATAATCCCTTCCTCGTCGCCGACGTCGCGCCACATTTCGGCGAAGCTCGGGTCGGACGAGGCGGGGCGCTTTTCGGCTTCGAGATTGTCGAAGCTGACGCGGATCGGGATGTTCACGCCCTCGCCGCAGACGATCACCTCGCGGTTGCGCAGCGCGGGGATGGCGTCGAGGAAGCCGCGCGCGCCTTCGGGCATGGCGGCACGCACCATGTCCTGGTCGCGCTCGTTGTTGAGGCGCATGGAGAGGATGGTGCCGCACTGCGACAACACGCCCTCGGCCAAGTCGGACGGGCGCTGGGTGATGAGGCCCAGCGACACGCCATACTTACGGCCTTCCTTGGCGATACGCTCGAGGATGCGGCGCACCGCCTGGCCCTTGCCGACGTCGGTTTCCTTGGGGACGTAGCGGTGCGCTTCCTCGCAGACGAGGAGGATGGGGCGCAGCGTCTCGGTGCGGCTCCAGATGGCATAGTCGAAGACCATGCGCGCAAGCACCGAGACCACCGTCGAGGTGACTTCGGAGGGAACCCCCGAGACGTCGACGATCGAGATGGGGCGGCCGTTGGCGGGCAGGCGGAACATCTTGGCGATGAACTTGCCCATCGTGTCGGACACCATCATGCCCGAGAACATGAAGGTGAAGCGCGGGTCGGCGCGCAGTTCGTCGAGCTTGTTCTTGATGCGCTTGTAGGGGGTGGCATCGCCGGCGCGGTCCAATTTGCCCATCTCGTTGACGAGGATCTGGTTGAGATCGGTCAGGAGGTAGGGGATCGGGCTGTCGACGGTGACCTTGCCGAACTGGTCGGCCATCTTGTTGCGGCTGCGCGCTTCCAGAAGGCACTTGGCGAGGATGTCCTCGTCGCGCTGGCGCTCCGAATCCTCCGAGGTGAGCAGCACTTCGCAATGCTCCTCGAAGTTCATCAGCCAGTAGGGCAGCTGGAGGTTGTCGACGTTGAAGATCTCGCCGTGGTTCTTGAACGCGGCCGAATATTCGCCGTGCGGGTCGATCATCACGATGTGGCCCTCGGGGCTGGCATCGCAGATGCGGTGGAGGATGAGCGACACCGAGGTCGACTTGCCCGTACCGGTCGAACCCAAGACGGCGAAGTGCTTGCCGAGCATCGGGTCGACATAGAGCGCGCCGCGGATGTCGTCGGTCGGGTAGACCGTGCCGATCTCGATATGCGGGCGGCTGTCGGCCGCGAAGACGCTGCGAAGGTCGCGGGTGGTCACGGGGTAGACCTCGGCGCCGGGGATGGGGAAGCGGGTCACACCGCGCTTGAAGCCCGACAGGCGCCCGTCGCTTTCGCGATTGCCCTCGCCGAGAAAGTCGACGTTGGCAATGACCTTGCCACTCTCGCCCGCGCGCATGGTGCGCACGTTGGCGATGAGCCAGTTCTTGCCGACGCTCATCTTGACCTGGCTACCGACCTGCCCCGACAGGCGCAGCGCGGGATCTTCCTCGTCGGCGAGCTCGTGGAGCCGCGCGGCGTCGATCAGGATCGCCGAGGAGGAGCCGGCGATCTCGGCGACATGGCCGATCGGTGCCTGCTCGACCTGCGGTGCCTCATGCGCGCCGCCGGGGCCGTCGCCCTCGGCGTAGCTTTTGAGTTCGCTCAGAAATTCATTGAGGTTCGATTGTTCACTCATCGCCCCGTCCCGCCTTTTCTTAACCTATGCGAAGTTTCTTCGCTTCTACGCCATAGCAGTTAAAGGCGAGTTATACACGCCCCTCAAAAGATCAGTTCCGGCGCGAAAAAACGAAGGCCGCAAACCAGCCGAGGAACAGCGACACGGCGATGGCGGCGAGGCCGTAGAGAAAGGGGCGGCGCTGGGCGGCGAGCGCGACCATGCGTTCGAATCCCGACTTGCCGATCTCGATCTCGCGGGTGGCGACGGCAAGGACCCGCCCGCCCGAGATGAGGAAGGTCTCGGCGGTATAGGTGCCGACCGGCACGCGGCTGGGGATGGGGATGCGGGCGCGGTAGAGCACCTCGTCCGAAATCTCGACGCCCTCCGGATAGTCGGCATAAAGCCCCTCGCGGGTGCGGCGCTCGACGAGGCCTTCTTCGAAGGCGCGGATGGTGGCGGCATCGGCGCCGGGACCGGGCGACAATTGGAGATGCTCGAGGCCGAGCTCGTAGATGGCGGCGGTACGCTCGTCGATCAGCGTGTCGAGGGGGGCCGAGCTGGCGACGGCATAGAAGCCGGGGACCGAGCGGAAGCGGTGCGAATCGGCATTCATCCAGATGCCGGCGATTTTCTTCTTCTGGCGAATGAGCAGCGGCTCGGCGGGACCGCGCAGCACGACCGCGATCTCGGCGGGCTCCTCGGGGGCCTCGCCGCCGGGATAGAGGATCGCGCCGAACAGGAGGAGCTGGGCACCGCTGAAGCTGGTCCGGATCTGCACCTCGCGCGCCGACACGTCGGGGACGAGGTTGGGCGCGGGCTCGGCGGCGCCGGAAAGGGCGAACCACGCGAGGAGGGGGAGGAAGAGGCGCCGCATCGTCACAGGACCTGAATCGTGAAAATCTCGTCGGGGCGCCAGGCGAGGCCTAGGAGCATGCGCAGCGCGACGAGGAGGATCATGACGGCGAGGAGGAGGCGCAGGAGGTCGGGCTTCACCTTGCTCGCGACCGCGGCGCCATATTGGGCACCGACCACGCTGCCCGTGAGGAGGAGCGCGGCGAGCACGATGTCGACCGCCTGCGTGGTCAGGGCGTGGACGAGGGTGGTGACCGCGCTCACGGCGAGGATCATGACGAGGCTGGTACCGACGACGACGCGCGCGGCCATGCCGAGGATGTAGATCATCGCGGGGATGACGATGAAGCCGCCGCCGACACCGAGAAGGACGGTGAGGATGCCCGCGCCAAAGCCGACGAGCATGGGCGCGATCGGGCTGATGTAGAGCCCCGAGGCGTAGAAGCGCCAGCGGAAGGGCAGCGCGGCGATGGCGCGGTGGTGGCGCTTGGGCGGCCCCGATTTTTCGGGCGGGTCGATCCATTTCAGGGCGACAAGCGCGTCGCGCAGCATCAGCCCGCCGACCCCGCCGAGCAGTGCGACATAGAGGAAGCCGATGACCAGATCGACCTGTCCTGTCGCCTGGAGGAGGCGGAACAGGCCGGCGCCCGCGAGGCTGCCGAGCACGCCGCCCGCGATCATCACCCCGCCCATCTGGAAGTCGACCCCGCCGCGCCGCATGTGGGCGAGCACGCCCGAGACGCTGGTGCCCGAGACCTGCGTGGTGGCGGATGCGACCGCGACGGTGGGCGGCACGCCGTAGAAGATGAGGAGCGGGGTGGTGAGGAAGCCGCCGCCGACCCCGAACAGTCCCGACAGGATACCCACGAGCAGGCCCAGCGCGACGATGAAGACGCCGTTCACGGCCATTTCGGCGACGGGCAGGTAGATATCCACGCATCCCGCCTAGCCGCGACGGCGGGCGAAATGAAGGCGCTGTGTGGAGGCCGCCCGCGCTTTTTGCCTAAAGGTCGGCGGCGAGCGTCAGCGCGGGGCCCGAGCCGGGCGCGGCATTGCCGAGGAGCTGCGCGCGATAGTCGGCATGGAGCCGCACGCCGCGATAGACGGGAAGCGTCAGGCGCGGCCCGGCGTCGAGCCGTTCGAGCCCGGGCTGGGCCGCGCCCCACAGCCCCGCGCCGATGCGGATGTTCTTGAAGACGGGGCGGGACGCGGTGAGGGCGCCGTCGATGAACCAGTCGCGCTCCTCGAGGCCGACGAGCCCTGCCTGTGCATAGCCGTCGAGCGCGAAACCCAGCCCTAGCGGGCGCTGCCAGACGCCGCCTTCGGCAAAGAGCGCGAAGGCCGAGCGTGCGGCGGCACCATCGCCGATCGCCTCGCGCCGTTCGGCGGTGAGGGCGAGGGGCAGGCCCCGGAAGGGCGTGTAGCGGATGCCGAGCGCGACCTCGTCGCCGCGGATGCTGCCGGTCGCCGAGGAAAAGCGTAGGCCGAGCCCGAACCGTTCATCGTGGTTGTAGACGAGGCGCGCGCCCGCCTGGGCGCCGCCGAGCATGGAGCCGGGGGCGAGCCCCGGCGCGCTGGCGGCATCCTCCGCATAGGCTTCGCGCGTGAAACTCCAGCCCGACAGTTGCCAGCGGTCGAAGGGGGCATCGGCGGGCGCGGTGCCTGCCGCGGCGGGGGTATGCTGGATCGGCGGGGGGACGGCGGCGGCGCCGATCGCTTGTGAATAGAGCGCGCTGCCGTCGCCGAGCGAAAAGGCCGACAGTGCCGGATCCAGCGCGGGCTGCGCGGGGAAAGGGAAAGCGGGCGGCAGGGACCATGCGGGCGACGGCGCGGGGGCCGCATAGGGCAGGGGAATGGGCACGCGCTCATAATGGTGGACGTGCTGCACCGGCGGGGCCTGCGCGACATCGGGCAGCGGGGCGGCGCCTTCGAAGGGAAGGAGGTAGCCGTAGGGGGTGAGGATGGCGCCTGCGGGGAGGAGTTGCGGGGCGGCGGGCGGTGCCGAGAAGCGCGTGCCGAAGGTCGCAGGCGCGGGCGCGGGGTCTGCGGCGGGGGTGATGGCGGCGGCCATGTCGCTGGCCCCGGCGGCGGGCGCGGCGAGCGTGTCGGTGCCCGCCAGTCCCGATCCGACCACGCGCAAGCCGACCCAGCCGGCGACGACGACGCCGAGGAACCTCGTGGCATGGCTCATGCGCGATACTCCCTCGGGAAGACATGGTCGGTCTTGTCCCAGGCCTTGGGGCCGGGGGTGAGATGGAGGCGCAGGGCGCGCCAGGCGGCGAAGATGGCGATGGTGTTGCCGACGACCAGCCGCGGGATGGCGCGCAAACCCTCGGCCAGCCCGTAGGTCATGCCGGTGAAGGCCGCGCGCATGACCACGCGCCACGTCAGCAGCACGGCGTTGGCCAGCAGCAATGTCTCGAGCAGCGGGTCGCGGACCCAGTTGAGGGGTGCGCCGAGCTGCGCCGCGAGCCCGAGCTGGACGTAGAGGATGAAGGCGGCGTAGCCGGTGAGGAGGAGGAGCGCGGCAAGCGGGCCGCGCCGGTCGCGCAGCCGCATCCAGCGCTCGCCCGCCCCGCCGCGCCAGCCGAGCCGGTCCCAGCCCGAGAAAGCGATGCCGCCGATCCAGCGCGCCTTCTGGCGCACCGCGGCAGCGAAGGTGGCGGGGAAATGGCCACGGCTGGCGACCATCGCGGGGCTGCCGGGCTGCGCGGGGATGCGCACGAACAGGGTGCGATGGCCGAGCTGGCCAAGCTTGAGGCCGAGCTCGTAGTCCTCGGTCTGGCTGTCGGCGTCGAAGGGGCGACCGCCCTGCGCATCGGCGATCCGGCCAAGCGCGTCGCGGTCGATCGCGCAGCCGACGCCGGCGAGCGGCACGGCGGCGCCGATCGCCTCGCGCACGACAAGCTCCTTGCCATGCGCCTCGGCGAACTCGTCGCAATAATGGCCGCCGATCCAGCGGCTGGCGGGATCGGGCAACGGCACCACCGGCAGCTGGACCGCGCCGCCGCGACCGATGAGCGCGGCGAACAGTTCGAGCTCGAGCGGATGAACGACATCCTCGGCGTCGTGGAGGACGATGGCGCGGGCGCGCTCGCCGCGGCTCGCCTCGTCGCGCTGCATCGCGCGGTAGAGATGGTTGAGGCAGTCGGCCTTGGTGGTCGGCCCCGCATGCGGCAGGCAGACGGCGCGGATGCGCGGGTCGGGAACCGAGGCGATCGCCTCGTCGGTCCACGGATCGTTGGGATAATGGCCGACATAGAGGCGATAGTCGCCCGTACCGAAGCGCTCGAGCGTGGAGCGCAGCATGTCGCCGATCACCGCGCCTTCGTCCCATGCGGGGATGAACACGGCCATCCACCCCGCGCTGGCGGGCGGAAGGCGGTCGGCGAAGGCGCGCGGATGGCGGCGATAGACGGTCAGGCTGCGCCACAGGCGGCGCGCGATATAGAGCAGGTCGACGGCCAGGTCGTCGATCGCGAAGAGGAAGAAGCCGACCGCAGCGAACAGCGCGAGCTCGGCGGCGATGGTGGGGAGCAGGTCGCTCACCGGCGATGCCCCGTGGTGCCGGTGGCGGGCGCATGGCCGCGGCGCTGCGGCCGCGCGGCTCGGATGGTCAAGCGGTGGTCCCCCTGTCCGCGATACACCGAGCACCCATGTGCATAACGGCTTTATTGATCCACGCAAGCCTTGCAATCGGCTTGTCGATACGGACCCGAAAGGCTGGGAACGCGACTCCGTGGCCGGTCTTTACTCGAAGGTAAGGTTAACGGGGTAGTCATGGGGGTGGACGAAACAGGAGCCATCCCCGCCGATGACCGCACGTGCCCAGATCCGGATCAGCCAGTTCCTCGCGAGCTACAGCCACAGGCTGTCGGCGCGGGCCGCGGCGATCCATCGCGGGCTCGAGACCAATCTGGCCAAGATCGCCTTGTTCTGGATGGTGCTGGCCATGTCGGCCTGCTCGCTGCGCGTGGTCGCCAGCCCGACGATGGGCCAGATGCGCGGCCTCGAGACCGCCGCGCCCTACATGCTGGTGGTGCTCGCCCCCGTGGTGACGCTGCTGTTCGGGCTGCGCTGGTTCCGCAATGGCGAGGCGATGGCGCGGCCGCAGGCGCATCTTGCGCGCATCGGACGCTGGGAGAAGGTCGAGCCTAGCCAAGCGCGCGCGCACAAGCTCTATGGTGCGGGCGGGATCATGGTTTCGCTGCTGGTCGGCATGCTGATGAACGTGCCGGTGCGGGTGGTCGAATATCTCGTTTCCATCCCCGCCATCCCCTCGGTCACGCCGCACTGGCTTTCGACGCTCCATTTCATGATGACGCTCGACGTGGTGCTGCTGACGAGTCTCTATACGCTGTGCTTCTGCGCGGCGCTCAAGAAGGTGCCCTTCTTCCCGCTGCTGCTTGGCGGGGTGTGGATGCTCGACCTGTCGATGCAGATGATCGTCGCCGAAGTGGTGGCCTCCTCGGGGCTGCCCGGCGGGATCGCCGACCCGCTGCACACGCTGCTCGGCGGCAATGTGAAGAAGGTGCTCATCTCGATGGCGCTGTGGGCGCCCTATCTCCTGCTCTCCGAGCGGGTCAACGTCACCTACCGCCACCGCATCGCCCGCCAGGGCTGAGTCGCTTTACCGCATCGAATCGCGATTCGGTCGAGTCGCGACCCGATTCGCGGAACCGAATCGGTGATTTAAGGGCGAGTTAAATCGCCGCGGGCGGCCGACAGGCCCCGAACGGGCGTCCAGAAACGAGACAAAATTTAACCAAGTTAACTTTCGGCGACTCGGGTTTAACGTTGATTTAACGCCGGAATTCAGCGATTTTCATAAAACCCGCTGCGCCACGATTTTAATGCGAGTTAAATTTCAATGGTTGACAGTTTCTTACTAATCGCCCCTTCATGAGGACATCCGATGCGGGGGTGGCACTCACCACAGCGATGCATCCGGGGCCCGGGCATGACCTTCCGGGAAACGGATACGGAGCGAGTGCCGGACCGGATTGGAGGGAGTGGCCAGTCATGGTTGCTTCGTAACCATGACGACACAAACTTTAGGGGACGAACAATGACCAACTTCATCAAGATGATCAAAGACGAAACCGGTGGTTCGGCGGCTGAATATGCGCTGATCCTGGCGATTATCGGCGCGACTGTCGCCATCGCCTCGATCCTGCTCGGCAACGCCATCGGCAACGCCATGAACGACGCCACCAACTGCCTCGAGGCTTCGAAGGCGGATCGTGCGTCCACCTGCGACTACTAAGTTGCAATGATCGTCCGGTCCGAGACCTGGCGATGAAGAAAGGGGCGGCGGATCTGCGTAGCGATCCGCCGCCCTTCTTCTTTTGGGACAGATGGTTTCCAGAAGGTTGATTTTCTCTCGGATTTCAAGAGAGATGCTGATATAGGTTAATTCGGTGAACGGCATCGTACCCGCGATGCACGGCTCGGGGGACAGGCATGAGACGTCAATCGGTTATCGCAATCGCCATCGCGCTGGTCCTCGGGATCGTCGCGGTCTACCTCGCCAACAGCTGGCTGGGCGCGCGCGAGGCGCGGATCGATGCGGCCAACCAGGGCACGACCGAAGTGGCGGTCGCCGCGGTGCCGCTGGCCTATGGGACGCCGATCACGCCCGACAAGGTGCGTTTCGCCAATTACCCCACCGACATGTTGCCCGCCGGCGTCTTCACGACGATGGACGAACTGCTCCCCGATGGGCGGTCGCGCCACGCGCTTCGTCCGATCGAGGTGAACCAGCCGCTCTTGGCGGCCGATCTCACCGGCGAGGGCGAGGGGGCCTCGATCGCCGCGCTGCTGCCCGACGGCATGCGCGCCGCGACCGTCCAGATCAACGCGGTGTCCGGCGTCGCCGGCTTCATCCGCCCCAATGACACGGTCGACGTGCTGATCACGCGCCAACCCATCCAGGGGCAGGGCGGCCAGCAGGTCACCGACGTGCTTCTCCAGAACATCCGCGTCATCGCGATGGACCAGCAGTCGACGAGCGGCGACGAACGCGCCCGCCTGTCCTCGACCGCGACCCTCGAGGTCTCGCCGGTCGAGGCGCAGAAGCTGGCGCTCGGCCAGCGGCTCGGCAGCCTCAGCCTGGTGCTGCGCAAGCCCGGCGAGGAAGAGAATATCGCGCTCGTGGAGACTGTCAGCCTCGACGACCTGCGCTACGAACTGGCCGCGGGCTATGTCCCGCAGCGCGCCGAAGAGCCGGCCGCCCGGCCGGCCCCGGCGCAGCGCATCACCCAGCGCGCGCAGGCGCCGCGTCGTGCGGCACCGGCGCCCGCGCCGGCACCGAAGCCGACCGTCGAAGTGACGCGTGGCCTGCAATCCGAAACATATGAGGTGGGGGAATGAGCATGGGGGCAATGTGGAAGATCGTCGGTGCCGCGCTATTGGCGAGCGCGGTGGCCGCGCCGCAGGTGGCGAGCGCGCAGGGCGTCAGTACCTCGATGGGCGACTATGCGGGCGAACTGCAGGTTCCCCTGAACAAGAGCCAGGTGCTCAGGGTCGACCGGCCCTATGCCAAGGCGCTCGTCGGCAACAGCGAGATCGCAGACATCCTGCCGCTGACCGATGATTCGCTCTACGTGCTCGGCCAGTCGATCGGCACGACCAGCCTCACGCTCTATGATGCGAGCGATCGCCTCATCGCGGTGGTCGACGTCGCCGTCGGCCCCGATGTCGGCGGCCTCAAGCGCCAGCTCTCCGAGCTGATGCCCGGCGACCAGGTCGGTGCGCGCATGCTGGGCGATGCCATCGTGCTCGAGGGGGTCGTTTCCTCCTCGGTCGCTGCCGACCGCGCACTGCGCCTCGCAGAGGCCTATAATCCCGCTCGGGTCATCAACATGCTCCAGATCGGCTCCTCGCAGCAGGTGATGCTCGAGGTTCGCTTCTCCGAGATCCGCCGCTCGGCGCTCAAGGACCTCGGGATCAGCTTCTTCTTCTCGAACGACGATGTCGTCGGCGCGGTCGGCGATGGTGCCGCCCTCGGGCCCAACCCCGACGGCGACACGGTCGTCTCGCTGGGCTCGATCCAGGATGCCTTCGGGGTCATCTCGGGCAGCTTCTCGGCCTTCGGGGCCGATATCCTCGGCACGCTCGACGCGCTCGAACGCAAAGGGGTGGTCAGCACGCTGGCCGAGCCGACGCTCGTCTCGCTCTCGGGCGAGACCGCGAGCTTCCTCGCCGGCGGCGAATTCCCGATCCCCGTCGCGCAGGGCGGCGTAGAGGGTGCCTCGGCGATCAGCGTCCAGTTCAAGCCCTTCGGTGTCGGCCTCGCCTTCACGCCGACGGTGCTTGCCGACGGGGTCATCAACCTCGTCGTCGAACCCGAAGTCAGCTCGATCGACCCGTCGGCCTCGGTCACCGTGAACGGCCTCGTCGTGCCCGGGCTCCAGACCCGCCGCGCCTCGACGGTCGTCGAGCTGCGCGACGGCGAGAGCTTCGCGCTGGCGGGCCTCATCCGGACCGACTTCAACGACACGGTGCGCCAGTTCCCGATCCTCGGCTCGATCCCGATCATCGGCACGCTGTTCCGCTCCTCGGGTTTCCAGCGCGACGAGACCGAACTGGTCATCGTGGTGACCCCGCGCCTCGTGCGCCCGGTGCCCGCCGGCACGCTGCCGGTGCCGACCGACCGCGTGACCCCGCCCGACGAGATCGACCTGTTCCTGCTCGGCCGCACCGACAGCGCGGTGCCGACCCTGTCGCTGCCGGGCGAGCCGAACACCGAGGTCTGGTACCCGATCGGCGAGCCGGCCACCGACGCCGCGCCCGCCGACCACATCTATGGCGGCGGCATGGCCTCGGTCGATCCCGCGACGCTCGAAGGAGACTATGGCCATGACTATTAAGATCGATCTTCGTCTCGCCGCCCTCGGGCTGGCGACCATCGGGCTGGGCGCCTGTGCGCCGGTCGACCACGGCTATGGCGAGACCCTCGCCTACGCGAAGGCCGTCCAGACGGTGAACCCCGACCCCGTCTACCCCGAGGGCGGGGCAGAGCCCGGGGACAATGGTGACGTCGCGGCAGCGGCGGCCGAGCGCTACCGGCAGGGCGACGTGAAGCAACCCAAGGCCGTGCGCAGCACCGCGGGCGCGAGTGGCGGCGGCAGTGGCGGCGGGGGCTGATAGAAGCTGAGGAGATGAACGGTGTGTCGCTCGGTTAAAGGCTTGATCCACGGGTCGGAAGGCGCTGCTGCCCCGACCGTCGCATTGTCGCTGTTCGCGTTGATCGGGGCTGGCGGGATCGCTTTCGACTATAGCCGGATGGCGAGCCTCGACACCGAGCTCCAGAATGCCGCCGACCAGGCGACGCTTGCGGCGGCTTCGCAGCTTGACGGCGAGGTGGGCGCCTGCTCGCGGGCTGCCAGGGCGGCCGATGCCTTCCTCACCAACGAGACGCGGATGGCCAATGATGGCGGGCCGACCGATTTCATCGTCGACATCGCGCTCGAGGAGACCTGCGACGCCACCGGCAAGATCCGTTTCTACCAGGACAAGGCCAAGACCACCGCGGCGACCGATGATTCCAACGCCAACTATGTCGAGGTGGAAGTGGAGGCGCGCAAGGCGGTCTTCGCCCTGACCCCGATCGTCGCGGCCTTTGAATCGGGCGATATCAGCGCGATGGCCTTTGCCGGGGTGAGCAACGCCATCTGCAAGGTGCCGCCGCTGATGGTGTGCAACCCCAACGAGGAGCTGGCCACGCCCTCGACCGGCTTCGACGTCAACGACTACATCGGCTTCGGGCTGCGGCTCAAGGCCAATGACGGCGGCGGGATGGCGCCCGGCAACTACGGCTTCCTCGAGAATTTCGCCTCGGGCTCGACCGCCCTGAAGGCCTCGCTCGGCTGGAATACGCCGGTCGGAAACTGCCAGCCGGATGACGGTGTGACCACCGAGCCGGGCAACAAGGAAAGCGTCACCGCTGCGGTCAACACCCGCTTCGACCTGTTCGAGGGCGGCGAGATGAATGTCATCGACTGCAACCCGACCAAGGGCACGAGCCTGTGTTCGGCGAGCTACAATTCGATCAAGGACCTGCTGCGCGACGGCACCAGCACCAACGCTTGCGGGCGTGCCAGCGGCGTCGGTGCGAAGGGGTGGAAGTGGGATGCGGCCGCGGCCTATAATCCGACCACCAACGCGCCGCTTGACGCCAGCGTCACCCCCCAGGTGATGGGCCATCCGCGCGATATGTGTCACGCCGTCTCCAATCTCGGTGTCTGCAACCATGGCATGAAGGCGAACTCGACCTTCGGCGATGGCTATTGGGATATCGATGCCTATTGGCGCGCCAATCACGGCGCCGGTGCGGGCGGCGGCTATAATACGGCGCTCAACGAGCAGATCTGGCAAGCCGCTGGCATGACCGGGATGCCGATCGACCCGAAAACGGGCGCCGAGCGGACCTATCCCACCCGCTACATGGTCTACCGCTGGGAAATGGGCGGGTTGACGCCGTCGAACATGCCCGTCTCCCCTATCGAGGGGAAGACCGTCAACGGAATGAAGTGGCACGGCCGCGCGGTGTGCGATCCGGGCGGCGGACAGGTGGCCGGTTACGACGGCGCGACGATGGACGACACCGTGCTCGACCGCCGCCTTGTCACCGTTGCCGTGCTCAACTGCACCGCCGAGGGCGTGGCGGGTAGTTCGACCGACGTGCCGGTCGTCGACTGGATCGACGTGTTCATGGTCGAGCCCTCCTTCGCGCGCGGCTCGGGGCCGAGCGCCAAGACCGAATATGGCGACTTCTATGTCGAGATCGTCGGCGGCGCCGCCGTCGGGCAGGACGAGCAGATCCAGCTGGTCGAGAAATCGGTGCCTTACCTGATCGAATGAGGAACGCCCTTCGCCTCGACGTCCGCGCGCTCGCGCAGGACCAGCGCGGTGCCAGTGCCGTGGAGATGGCGCTGATGGTGCCGCTCCTGCTGCTCCTCATGTTCGGTACCTTCGAGATCGGCAATTATTTCTCGTCGGTCCACCAGGCGCAGAAAGGCGTGCGCGATGCCGCCCGCTATGCGGGACGCCTGCCCTATGACGACATCACGGCGGGTGCCTGCACCTATGATACGGCGAGCACCGCGCATGACCAGATCCGCAACCTTGCCCGCACCGGCACGATTGACGGCACCGGCGAGCCACGGATCAACTACTGGACCGACAATGCGACGGTCACGGTGACGATGAGCTGCGATGTGTCGGGCACCTACACCGGCAGCTTCTCGCAGAATGTCGACGGCGCGCCGCGCGTCAACGTGTCGGCGGTGGTCCCCTACGAGAGCCTGTTCGGACTGCCGTGGATCGACAGCGTCCTCGACATCAATGCCTCCAACGAGGCCGCGGTATTCGGGGCATGAGCCGGCTCGCCCCCTTCCGCGCCCTCATGGGCGACCGCCGCGGCGGTTCGGCGGCCGAGTTCGCGCTGATCCTGCCGATCCTGCTCATCTTCATCTTCGGCATCATCGATGCGGGGCGCTTCATGTGGGCGCAGAACCAGCAGGAAAAGGCGCTCCAGGCGGCGGTGCGCTACGCGGTCGTGACCGATCCCGTGGCCGGCGGGCTCGAAACCTACGAATTCGCGATCGACCCCTCCACCCCGGTCGGACAGGGCGACCCGGTGCCGGCGAGTTATTGGTCGAGCTCGGTCTGCACCGACGCCAGCTGCAGCTGCTCGGGATCGGAATGCGGCGGGATCGGCATCAGCCACGATCCCACGGCCTATGAAGAGATCGCGAAGATGATCTGCTTTTATTACAAGGACGACGACATCACGAGTTGTCCCGACAATGCCAATTGGACGATGACCGTGCGCTACGACAATGTCGGCCTCGGCTTTTCGGGCGATCCCAACGGCAGCGACATTGTCCCCCTTGTGACCGTGAGCCTGACGGGGCTCCAGTTCACCCCCCTGTTTTTCCAGCTGTTCCGGCTCGGCTCGATCCCGATGCACGACCAGAGCGCGGCGCTGACCGGCGAGGACCTCGTCGGCACCGTTTCGAATTGACGAGAGAAAAAGAAGAAGACCCATGCGTATGAGCAGCGACAACAAGCGAGATGCCACCTGGCGGGCGAGCGATGCCCGACCTTCGGTGCTGCTCTACCTCAATGTCGCCGAGGGCGATGCCGGCGCGCTGGCGGGGGCGGAGGCGGCGGGGCTGCCGCTCCAGCTCGTCATCACGCGGCCGGGCGATGCCATCGACATGGGCGAACTCGACCGCGCCGCGGCGGCCATCATCCAGCTGTCGGAAGACGACGAGGGGGCGGTCAAGCGCTTCGCCGACATGGCGCGCGCGACCGACACGCCGTTGCTTGCCGCCGCTTTCGATCCCGGCCTGTCCTTCGTCCGCGCGTTGATCCGTGCGGGCGCGCATGACGTGATCCCGCTGCCGCTCGACGTGGCCGAGCTCGAAACCTCGCTGCAACCGGTCCGTGACGAGATCCAGACGCGCGAGCGGCGCACCACGACGGGCCCCGCCAAGCTCGTGACGATGATCAAGTCCGAAGGCGGGGTCGGGGCGACCGCGCTGATGGGCCAGCTCGCCACCCGCTTTGCCGCGCTCGAGAAGAAGGCGGGGCGCGAGGCGCTGCTGCTCGACCTCGACATCCAGTTCGGCGATGCCGCCTTCCAGCTCGGGCTCCATCCCAAGCTCGGGATCGACGACCTGCTCGCCGCGGGCACGCGGATGGACGGTGACATGATGCGCACCGTCGCCGCGCCCCACCCTTCGGGACTCAATATCATCGCCGCGCCCGCCGAGATCACCCGCCTCGACGCGATGGACGTCGACCAGGCGCTGCATCTCGTCGATATCGCGATGAAGGAATTCGGCACCGTCTTCGTCGACCTGCCGACCAACTGGACCGACTGGTCGCTGTCGCTGCTGGCGCGCTCGGACCTCGTCATCATGGTGTGCGAACTGTCGATCGCGAGCCTGCATCGCGCCAAGCGCCAGCTCGACCTCATCACCAGCCAGGACCTCGGCCATCTCGACGTGCGAATCGCCGTCAACCGGTTCGAGAAGGGCCTGTTCAAGAATGTGACGCGCGAGGATGCCGAGCGTGTGCTCGGCCGGCCCGTGACCTATACGCTGGCCAATGATCACGCGACGATGACGGCGGCGATCGAACAGGGGATCCCGGTCGCCGAAATCCGCCGGAAGGGGGCGCTCAACAAGGACCTGAAGGCGCTCGAGACCGAGGTCGCAGCACGGCTTGGATTGGAGCGATGAGTATGTTTCAGATCAGGAAACCGGGGCAGGCGCCCGCCGAGGAGCAGCCCCAGCCCGACGTCACCGATATCGCCTCGGAGGAGCATGACCGCGACCGCGAGGAGAAGCGCAAGCTCGTCTCGGTCGGCGATGCGGGGGCCTTTGCCAAGCGCGATGCCAATATCGACCTCAAGGTCGAGCTGCACCAGAGCCTCCTCGACCAGATCAATCTTGCCGCCCTCGATGCGATGAGCCGCGAGCAGGTCGCCGACGAGATCGGCGACATCATCGCCGACGAGCTGGCCAAGAAGAGCCACGCGCTCAACGCGACCGAACGCAAGCAGCTCGTCGACGACGTGCTCGACGAACTGCTCGGCCTCGGGCCGCTCGAGCCGCTCCTCAAGGACACGACGATCACCGATATCCTCGTCAACGGCTACAAGGACGTGTTCGTCGAACGCTTCGGTACGCTCGAGCGCTCGCCGGTGATGTTCAAGGACGAGCGCCACCTCTTGCGCATCATCCAGAAGATCGTGTCCGACGTCGGTCGCCGCATCGATGAATCATCGCCGATGGTCGACGCGCGCCTCGCCGACGGCAGCCGCGTTAACGCGGTGGTGCCGCCGCTTGCGCTCGACGGCTCGCTGCTCTCGATCCGCAAGTTCGCCAAGGTGCCGATCAGCCTCGAGCGCCTCGTCGAGATTGGCTCGGTGCCCGAACCCGTCGCCGAAATCCTGCGCGGCTGCGTGGCGGCGCGGCGCAACATCCTCATCTCGGGCGGCACCGGTTCGGGCAAGACGACCATGCTCAACGCGATGAGCGCCTTCATCGACCATTCGGAACGCATCGTGACGATCGAGGATTCGGCCGAACTCCAGCTCCAGCAGGAGCATGTCGCCCGCCTCGAGACACGCCCGCCCAACGTCGAGGGGCGCGGCGAGGTGGCGATGCGCGACCTCGTCAAGAACGCGCTGCGCATGCGTCCCGACCGCATCATCGTCGGCGAAGTGCGCGCCGGGGAGGCGTTCGACATGCTGCAGGCGATGAACACGGGTCACGAAGGCTCGATGACGACGATCCACGCCAACACGCCGCGCGATGCGCTGAGCCGTGTCGAGCAGATGATCGGCATGGCCGGCATCGACATGCCCGCCAAGGCGGCACGCGCGCAGATCGCCTCGGCGGTCAATGTCGTCATCCAGGTCAGCCGCCTGTCGGACGGCCGGCGCCGCCTGACCAGCGTGTCCGAGATTACGGGGATGGAGGGGGAAGTGATCACCTTGCAGGAAATCTTCCGGTTCCGGATGAAGGGCCGCGACGAGGACGGTGCGGTCAAGGGCAATTTCGAGGCCACGGGCATCCGCCCGCGCTTCCTCGACGCCTTCGACGCGCATGGCATCGCCGTGTCGCCCGAACTCTTCCGACCTGACGCGAAGCTCGACTGATGGACGTCTTCATCCGCGTCCTCTTCCTCGCGCTCATCACGCTCGCCGTGATGGTGGTCGCGGGGCTCATCACCAACGCGGTGCTCGCCAGCCGCAGCCACGGCGGTGCGATCAACCGCCGCCTCGGCATGATCGAGAGCGGGGTGAGCCGCGAGGAGACGATGCTGCGGCTGCGTCGCCGCGCCTTCACGCTGGGCGAGGGCACGCCGGGCATCCTCCGCAAATGGGGCGACACGCTGCACCGCAAGCTGGTGCAGGCGGGGGTGGTGACGCCCTCGGTCCGCATGGTGGTGGGGCTGATGCTGGCCCCCGTCGCGCTGTTTGTCCTGTTCGTGCTCGTGTCGGCGACGATGGCAGGCGGGGTCACGGCCGGCCGCGTCCTCCTGTTCGTCGTCATGTCGATCATCATCGGCGCGCTGCTTCCCATCGCGGCGATCAACTTCAAAGCCGAGCGCCGCCGCAAGAAGATGGAAGAGCAGTTCCCGGTCGCGCTCGACATTTTCGTGCGCGGGCTTCGCGCGGGCCATCCGGTGGCCGCCGCGCTCGAGATGCTGACGGTCGAGATGCCCGACCCGATCGGCTCCGAATTCGGGCTGGTCGTCGACGAGGTGACCTATGGTGCCGACATGCGCGAGGCATTGGAGGAAATGGCCGAGCGCTGGGACCTCGATGACCTGCGCATGTTCGTCGTCAGCCTGTCGGTGCAGGCCGAGACGGGGGGCAACCTCGCCGAAGTGCTCGACAATCTCTCGAAGGTGATCCGCGACCGCCACGCGCTCTTCATGAAGGTGCGCGCGCTGTCGTCGGAAGGCCGCATGACGGCGTGGATCCTGTCGCTGTTGCCGCTGTTCGCGCTGGTCATCGTCTTCACCGGCAATCCAGGCTTCTTCCTCGACGTCGCCGATGATCCGGCCTTCATCCCGAGCTTCAGCATCATCGTCCTGATGTGGTTCATCGGCGTGCTGATCATCCGCCGGCTCATCGATCTCAAGGTGTAGGGCGCCGCTATGGACTTTCTTCTCGACAACGACCTCGCCCGCTGGGCCGTGCTCCTGCTGATCTTCGCGGCGGTGGTCACCATCGCGATGATCGTGACCAATGCGGCGACCCAGCGTCGCGGGATGCGCTCGCGCCTCCGGGCCCAGACCGGCTCGCGCGGGGAGGCGGCCGCCGCGGCCGCGACCGGCGCGGCGCGGCTGCGCGGCGACCAGCAGCGTGGCGCCTGGATCGACATCGTCAACGAACTGGAAAAGCGCGGGGTCAACCTCGTCTCGACGCGCGACCAGGGCCTCCGGCGCAAGCTCGTCGCGGCAGGCTACGAGGATCCGAGCGCGCCGCGCGTCTTCACCCTTATCCGCACGATCGCGACGCTCGGCTTCCCGATCCTGATCCTCGCTTATGCCTTCATCTCGGGGACCAACGTGGGGCTCGCCTCGAGCTACTTCCTGGCCATTTTCGCGGCCGGTCTCGGCTATGTCATCCCGATCCTCATCGTGCAGGTGAAGGCCGACAAGCGGCAGGAAGAACTGCTCAACGGCTTTCCCGACGCGCTCGACCTCATGCTCGTCTGCGTCGAGGCGGGGCTCGGGCTCGAGACCGCCTTCGACCGCGTCGGGCAGGAAATGTACAAGTCGCACCCGCTCCTGGCGCGCCATTTCGCCGGCGTGGTGCTCGAATTGCGCGCCGGGCGCAGCCGCGAGGATGCATTGCGGCGCTTTGCCGACCGCGCGGGGGTGGACGAGATCCGCGCCTTCTCCACGCTGCTGATCCAGAGCCAGAAGCTGGGCAGCTCGGTGGCCGCGACGCTGCGCGTCTATGCCGCCGAAATGCGCGAGAAGCGCCGCATGCGCGCCGAAGAACGCGCGCACCGCCTGCCGGTGCTGCTGGCGGTGCCGCTGGTCGGCTGCATGCTGCCGGTGATGATCGGGGTGCTGATGGTGCCCGCGGTGATCCGCGCGATGCGGACGGTGGTGCCGGCGCTCGGTTGAGCGCGGCCGAGGGGACGAGAAGAGAAGAAGGGGGACGAATATGCGCTACCTGATGATCCTGCCCGTGATGATGACCGCGGCCTGCGCCGCGCCCGGGGTCGAGATGCGGATGATCGACCGCGGGATTTCGAGCGCCGACCTCGGTGCGAGCGCACGTCTCGCCGAAGCCGAGGGGCTCTTGCGCCTCGGCAATACGGGGCTCGCCATCGAGGCCTATCGCAAGGTGCTGCGCGCCGAGCCCGCCAACGCCCGCGCCCATGCCGGCCTTGCCAGCGCCTATGACCGCATGGGGCGCTACGATCTTTCCTCGCGCCATTACGAGACCGCACTCGCCCATGCGCCCGCCGACCCCGCCATGTACGAGGCCTTTGCCGCCTCCAAGCTGCGGCAGGGCGATCGTCTCGCCGCCAATGCGCTGCTCGGCGAAGCTGCCGACCGCGCCGCGCGCCGCGCCGCCATGACCGCGCTTGGCGACGAGGCCGCGTTGACGCCGTCGTCCGCGCCGGTCGCGGTCGCCTCGGCCGCGCCGGTTGCCGCGCCTGTCGCCATGCCCGTCGAGGCACCGGTCGCCGAACCGGTGGCGACGGGACCGCGCCTCGAACGGCTGAGCGGTCATGAGGTGCTGCTGTCGAGCCGCGGCACGACCGGCGAGCCCGCGCTGGCCGTCGCCGCCGCGCCCGCCATTCCCGATGTCGCCGTGGCCCGCGCCTTCGACCGCGAGGCGCCCGCGCTTGAGCTCGCCGCGCTCGTCGACGACCGCCCAGCGATCATTACCATCGCGAGCCGCGACAGCGCGCTCGAGGGGGCGCCGAAGATGGCGATGGCGACGGTGGCGCTGCCGACCGCGATCAACGGGCCGACGCCCGACATGGCGATGGCGGTCGCCGCCGTGCCGATGGCTTCCATGATGGCCGCCGCCCCGCTGGCGACCGGCCCCGTGGTCGCGCCCGCCGCACCTGCAGCGCCGACGGTGGCCGTCAGCATCGCGGCTGCCCCCGCGGCCGTCGCCGCCATCCCGATGGCCGGCAGCGCGCTCGCGCCTGTCGCCGCATCGCTCGTCGCCGCCCCCGCGGCGCCGACGGTGCCGGTCGTCGCGGTGCCGCTGACCAGCCTTTCGAGCCTTGCCGCGCCGGCCGCCGCGCCCGTGGTGGCGCCGGTGGCACCGTCGCGTGCCCCCGTTGCCGTGAGCGCCGTGCTCGCCGCCACGCCCGCGCCGGTGGCCGCCGCGCCCGCGCCGCGCCTCACCGTGATCGACACGGCGATGATCGCCGCCGTCGCGCTTGCCGCCGACGAGAGCCTCAGCGGGCTCGCCGGCATCGCCCCGCCCGCGCCGCCGGTGCCTGCCCCCGCTGCCGCGGCGGCGACCGTCGTGCCGGTGATGGCCGCGCCGGTCATGCCCGCGCCGACGGTCCTGCCGGTGGCCGCACCTGTCGCGGTAAGCGCCGCGTCTGCCGCCGCTCCCGCCGTTCCGACGCTGGCCGCCAGCGCGGCGGGCGTGATGCTTGCTGCGGGGATTGCCGATGCCGACCTTCATGACGCCTCGGCGCGCCGTGGTCGCTCGATCATCCTCTATCCCGCGGGCCATGAGGCCGAGGCGCAGCGGCTCGCCGACGCGCTCGGTTTCGCCATTGCGGTGCAGCGGGGCCCCGTCGAGCGGATCACCCTCCATCTCGGCAAGGACGCCGGCCGCGCGTTGCTGCCGCGGGGGTGAGGCGCCGACCTTTCGCTGTTGGCGCGGCGGTGACGTTGGCGCTCGGGCCCCTGTCGGTGTCTGCGCCGGCGCCCGCGCTGGCGCTCGCCCAGCCCGTAGGGGGCGAGGCCGAGCGGTTGCTCGCCGAAACCGATCACGCCATCGCCGCGGGGCGCCATGAGCAGGCGCGCATCCTGCTCGAGCGGGCGCTGGTCGCGGGGGCTCCGGCTGCCGCGAGCGAGGCGCGCCGCGGCGACCTCGCTTTCGCGCTCGGCGACTGGGACAGCGCTTACGGCTTCTATCGCGGGCTGGTCGCGAAGGGCGAGGGCGATGCCGCCATGGCCGCGCGCGCCGCGCGGGCCGCGCTCGAACTCGGGCGGCTGGCCGAGGCGGGGCAGTGGCTCGATGCCGCGCTCGCCGATGCGGGCGTCGCGGGCGACTGGCGACAGTGGAATTTGCGCGGGGTGATTGCCGACCGGCAAGGGGACTATGCCGCCGCCGACCGTGCCTATGCCACGGGGGTGGCGCGCGGCCCCGACCAGCCGATGCTGCTCAACAATTGGGGCTTCTCGCTGATGCTGCGCGGACAGTGGCGCGCGGCGCTCGAACGGCTCGACCGCGCCGCCGCGCTGGCGCCCGGCGTGGCGCGCTATGTCGCCAACCGCGACTTTGCCGGATGGGCGGCGGGACGCGGGCTGCCCGAACGGCGGGCGGGTGAAAGCGCTGCCGACTTCGCGCGGCGCCTCAACGATGCGGGGGTGGCCGCCGCCATGGGGGGCGATGCCGCCCGCGCGCGCGCCGCCTTTACCCGCGCGCTCGGCGCCTCTAGCACTCATTACGAACGTGCCGCGCACAATCTCGAAAGGCTCGACACCGCACGATGACGCTCATTTCCATGGTTCCCGACTGGCTGTTCATCCTGTTCGGGCTCGTCTTCCTCTACGCCGCCGCCAGCGACATCGCGAAGCGCAAGATTCCCAACGCCGCGGTGATCGCGCTGATCATCGGCGCGGTGGTCGCCGTCGTCCTCGAAGGCTTCGACACGAGCCTGTGGGAAAATGCGGCGATGTTCGCGATCATCCTCGCGGTCGGCACCTTCGCCTTCTCGCGCGGCTGGTTCGGCGGGGGTGATGTGAAGCTGCTTGCCGCCACCGCGCTGTGGTTCGACATGGCTGATGGCCTGCGCATGATCGTGTCGACCGCGGTGGTCGGCGGGCTGGTCACGCTGGTGATGCTGATGGCGCGGGTGGCCTTCAAGGGCAAGGACCGCGAGATGGGACGCCTCGTCCCCTATGGCGTGGCGATCGGCCTCGGCGCGGTCGGGACCGGCCTGTGGCTGCGGGGCTGAGCCTTGCCGCGCTGAGCCTCGCGCTGGCCGCTCCCGAACCGCTCGGCGGCGATGCGCGCTGGGCGGCGATCCGCTGGGAGGACGGGCGCTGCGAGGCACGCGGGCGCGGCTGGCGCGTGTTGCCCGACAGCCAGCGTCACCGCCAGCCGATGATCAGTTTCCTGTTCGAGAAGGGAAAGGCGCCCTACCTCCACGTCCGCCTGCGCCGCGCGGTGGCCAAGGGCACGCGGGTGCAGCTGGTGGTCGACAACGAGCCCTTCCTCCTCACCGGCGAGGGGCATAGCGCCTTTGCCGGCACGCGCGAGGCGCTGGGCGTGATCGAGGCCTTGCGCGACGCGACCAAGATGCGGGTGAGCGCGCGCCATCGCGGTGGCGGGCGCTTCACCGACTATTATCCGATCGGCGGCGTGCCGGCGGCGATCGACGCGGCCGCCACCGGCTGTGCCTGAGCGAGACTCGCTTAGGGCTGGAAAAAGTTCGCCAAAGCAACTAGATCGCCCACGATCATGAGTGCCGATACCCCCCTGATGCCGATTGCCGGCCATGTCGATCCCGTGCCCACGGGCCGTGCCCCCGCGCCCGATGTTGACGGGAAGGTCAACCTCGTCGGCCTGTCGAAGGAGGGTTTGCGCGAGGCGCTGCTCGCCGGCGGCATGGCGGACAAGCAGGCCAAGCTCAGGGGCAAGCAGATCTGGCACTGGATCTACAATCGCGGTGCGACCTCGTTCGACGAGATGACCGACATCGCCAAGGCGCAGCGCCCCTGGCTCGAGGAACGGTTCACCATCCGCCGGCCTGAAGTGGTCGAGGCGCAGGTGTCGTCCGACGGCACCCGCAAGTGGCTCCTGCGCACCCACGACAATCACGATTTCGAGATGGTCTTCATCCCCGATGCGGACCGCGGCACGCTGTGCGTGTCGAGCCAGGTCGGCTGCACCTTGAACTGCCGCTTCTGCCACACGGGCACGATGCGGCTGGTGCGCAACCTCGAGCCTTACGAGATCGTCGGGCAAGTCATGCTGGCGCGCGATGCGCTGGGCGAATGGCCGAGCCGCCCCGACGGGCGCCTGCTCACCAACATCGTGATGATGGGGATGGGCGAGCCGCTCTACAATTTCGACAATGTGAAGCAGGCGCTGAAGATCGTCATGGACGGCGACGGGCTGGGCCTGTCGAAGCGCCGCATCACCCTGTCGACCTCGGGCGTGGTGCCGATGATGGAGCGCTGCGGCGAGGAGATCGGGGTCAATCTCGCGGTCTCGCTCCATGCGGTGACCAAGGAAGTGCGCGACGAGATCGTGCCCTTGAACAAGAAATACGGCATCGACGAGCTCCTGAGCGCCTGCGCCGCCTATCCGAGCGCCAACAATGCGCGCCGTATCACCTTCGAATATGTGATGCTCAAGGACAAGAATGACAGCGACGAGGACGCGCACGAGCTCGTCCGGCTGCTCAAGGAGTATGACCTTCCCGCCAAGGTGAACCTCATCCCCTTCAACCCGTGGGAAGGCGCGCCCTACGAATGCTCGACGCCCGAGCGGGTGAAGCGCTTCTCGGACATCGTCTTCGAGGGCGGGATTTCGGCGCCGGTGCGCACCCCGCGCGGTCGCGACATCGACGCGGCCTGCGGGCAGCTGAAGACCGCGGCGGAGAAGAAGAGCCGCGCCCAGCGCGACCGCGAGGCGGCCGGAGAGGCTTGAACCCTGCGCTGACCCGCGCCAGACATGGCGACAGGGGGTAAAGCGCATGTCACTTCTGAAGAAGCTCGCGGACCAGCATCTCACGGCCGGCACCATCACGCTCATACGGCATGACGGCAGCACCGAGACGATCGGGTCGGGCGAGCGGACGCTGACGCTCCGGCTGCACGATGCCAGCGTCGTCGGCGATGTCGTGCGCAATCCGCGCCTCCATCTGGGCGAGGCCTATATGGACGGGCGGTTGACGATCGAGGACGGGACGATCCTCGACCTGCTCGAGATCGTTCAGAAGAGTTCGCGCTGGGAGGAGGGCGGGCTGTCGGCCTCGCCCTTCAGGACCTCGACCACGCTGGGCAAGGCGGCACGTTGGCTCCGGCGCAACAATCCGGTGACGAGCCGCAAGAACGTCGCCCACCATTATGACATCGGCAACGACCTCTACGCGCTCTTCCTCGACCCGCGGCGGCAATATAGCTGCGCCTATGTCCGCGACGAGAATCTGGGGCTCGAGGAGATCCAGGCCGACAAGCTGGCGCATATCGCCGCCAAGCTGCACCTGCGCGAGGGCGACCATGTGCTCGACATCGGCTCGGGCTGGGGCGGGCTGGCGATCTACCTCCACAAGGTGGCGGGGGTGAAGGTGACGGGGGTGACCCTGTCGACCGAACAGCTCGATTATGCGCGAAAGGCCGCGGCGGAGGCGGGCTGCGGCGATGCGGTCAGTTTCCAGCTGATCGACTATCGCGCGCTCAGCGGCAGCTTCGACCGCATCGTCTCGGTCGGCATGTTCGAGCATGTCGGCGAGGCGCATTATGACGAATTCTACGCCAAGTGCCGCGAATTGCTCAGTCCTGACGGGGTCATGCTCGTCCACACCATCGGCAAGTTCGGGCAGGCCTCGGGGCCCGACCCCTTCACCGACAAATATATCTTTCCCGGCTATCACATCCCCTCGCTCTCGCAGATGTGCGCGGCGAGCGAGAAGGCACGGCTCATCGCCAGCGATGTCGAGACGCTGCGGCTCCATTATGCCTTCACGCTGCGCCACTGGCTCGAACGGTGCGAGAAGCATCGCGACGCGATCGTCGAGATGTATGACGAGAAATTCTACCGGATGTGGTGCTTCTACCTCGCGGGCGGGGTGGTGATGTTCGAGGACGGGGGCGCGTGCAATTACCAGGTCCAATATGTGAAGGACCGCCGCGCACTGCCGATCACCCGCGACTATATGGCCGAGGCCGAAGCGCGTTATCGGGCAATTGATGTCGGCTGAGGCCGCACCGTGGTGGGAGCGGCGGGAATATCTCTTCCTGCTGCTGGCGGTATCGCTGTTGCCGACGCTGCTGCCGGTGGCGATGGGAGGGATGCCGCCGCTCGTCGACCTGCCCTTCCATTATGCGCGCTTCGCCATCGGTCATGGCGGCGAGGGCGCGGCCTATTGGGCGCCCTATTTCGAGCATGGCTTCAAGTTCACCGGCAATATCGGCGGGGACCTCCTCGTCGCCGCGCTGGCGCCCGTCATCGGCGTGTCCGCCGCCACCAAGCTCATCGTTTGCCTGATCCCGCCCTTGTGGGTGGGGGCGAGCTGGTGGCTGTCGCGCGAGGTCCTCGGGCGGGTCGCGCCCGCGATCGGCATCGTGCCCGCCTTCGCCTTCGCCCAGCCCTTTCTCTACGGCTTCGTCAATTACACGCTCTCGATCGGGCTGGCGCTGGCCGCGCTGGCGCTGTGGGTGCGCTGGGGGAGGCAGGGGCATGTCGCGCGCCGCGCGCTCGCCTTCCTGCCGATCGCGCTCCTCGTCTATCTTGCCCATCCCTATGGCTGGGGCGTGCTCGGGATCGGCGCCTTTGCCGCCGAATGGGACCGCCGGCGCCGCGAGGGCGCGGGCCATTGGCCGGCGCTGTGGCGCGGCGCGCTGGCGACCTGGCCGCTGTTCCTGCCCTTTGTCCATCTTGGCTATTGGTTCGTCACCAGCGACGTGGTGACGGGCAATGCCGGCTATGATTTCAGCATCGAGCGCAAGCTCACCGCGATCGGCACGCTGTTCCTCGACCAGTGGCGATGGTTGGACCTTGCGATGGCAAGCATGACCGTCCTGCTGCTGGTCGGCGCGACGCTGTCGAACGACTTTGCCTGGCGCCGGACGATGCTGCTCTGGTTCGCGGGGCTCCTCACGCTTGTCTTCTTCGCCATGCCGCGGGTGCTGTTCGGCTCGGCCTTTTCCGATTTCCGCATGGCCCCGGTGATGCTGCTCGCCTTCTTCCTCGCGCTCGACGGGGTGCGGCGAAAGGACCGCGCGTTGATCGCGGCAGTGGCGCTCGGATTCGGGCTGCTCAAGCTGGCGACAACCAGTGCGAGCACGCTCATCTGGTCCGACCGGATCGCGGCGCAGCGCGCGGTGATCGCCGACCTTGCGCCCGGCACGCGGCTGTTCGCGCATTATGCCCCGCGCGAATGCCGGACCATCTGGCCACTGCGTCGCAACGCCCATATCGGCGGGTTCCACATCGCCGAGAACTCCGGTTATGCGAACAACATGTGGGAGATCAGCGAGGCGAGCCCGCTCAAGCTGCGCGAGGCCGCCGACCGAACCAAGTCCGACCCGCACACCTTTGCCTGGTCGGACAATTGCGAAACGCGCGCGCCCGCCCTTTTCCGAGCCATCCTCGAGGACCTGCCGCGCGAGCGATATGATTATGTCTGGCTGGTCGATGCCGGCATGCCGGCGGGCATGGACGAGGATTTCCGCCTCGTGCGCGAGGGCGGCGGGTCTGCGCTTTACGAGATCAGGCGCTAGGCTTCTTCAGGACATAGCCCTGCGTCCACAACAGGCCGCGCAGGACGGGTACGTTTGCCAGCGCCCTGTCGAGGGCCTTGAGGAGTTTGGCGCCGGGCTTGCCGCCCGCCTCGGCGATGAGGGGGAGGTAGAAGCCGAAGCGCTTCTGCTCGACGACCTCGAAGCCAGCCTTGTCGATCTGCTGCTGGAGCTGGCCTGCGGTGAGCAGGTTGATGTGCCCCAGCTCCTCGGCATGACCGTAGATCTTGCGCGCGAGCCACAGGACAGCGGGGAATTTGAACAGGCGCGCCATGAGCTCGACGGTGGCCCAGCGCTGCGGGGTGGTGAGGATGAAATGGCCGCCCGGCTCGAGGCTGTCATGGACCGCGTCGAGCAGGCCCTGGCTGCCCGAGGGCGGCACATGTTCGAGCACTTCGGAGCAGATGGCGAGCTTGTGCGGGCCGAGGCCGAGTTTTTGCGTCGCGTCCTTCTGGTGGACCGAGATGCCCGCTTTTCCCTCGACATTGGCGAGATAGGCGGGGTGGATGTCGACGGCATCGACGAGGCGGCCCGAACCGGCCATTCCCTCGGTGAAAATGCCGCAGCCGACGCCGATCTCGAGGAGCCTGTCACCGGGCGCGCTATAGCGCTCGACACGGTCCATCACGAAGTGGCGGCGGTCCCAGTGGAGCTGGCGGCGGGTGGCGTTGGGGTCGGTGTAAAGGTTGCGCTGGAAGGCGACATCGTCGGCCGAGCCTTCGGCGGCGCGGATCGCGTCGGGGGCCATCTGGCCAGTGACGGTACCTTGGGCGGTCATTCGCTGTCTCCGATCTCTTCGGCCACGACATAGAGCGGGCGCTGCTTGGTTTCGGTGAGGATGCGCCCGACATATTCGCCGAGGATCCCGAGGCTGATGAGCTGGATCGAGCCGAGGAAGAGCACGGCGACCATGATCGAGGCATAGCCCGGCACGTCGACGCCGGTGACGAGCGTGCGGATGACGATGAAGGCGGCGTAGAAGAGCGTGCCGATGGCGACCAACCCGCCGATATAGGACCAGACGCGCAGCGGCACGGTCGAGGCCGAGGTGATGCCGTCCAATGCCAGCGTCCACAGCTTCCAGAAGCCGAATTTGGTCGAACCGTTCTCGCGCTCCTCGCGGGCATAGGTGACGGTGGCGGTCTTGAACCCTGCCCAGCCGAACAGGCCCTTCATGAAGCGGTTGCGCTCGGGCAGCGCCTTGATGACCTCGACGACCTTGCGGTCGAGCAGGCGGAAATCACCCGCATGCTCGGGGATCTTGTCCTTCGAGAGGGCATTGTGGGTGCGGTAATAGGCGCTCGCGGTCCAGCGCTTCAGCGCGCCGTCCGACTGGCGGTCCTGCCGCACGCCGACGACGACCTCATGCCCCTCGCGCCACTTGGCGAGCATCGGCGCGATGGCCGATGGCGGGTCCTGCATGTCGACGTCATAGGGGATGACTGCCTGTCCGCGGGCATGGTCGATACCGGCGGTAAGCGCGGCTTCCTTGCCGAAATTGCGGCTGAGGGACAGGCCGCGGATGCGCGGGTCGCGCGCGGCGGCGTCGCGGATGAGGCCGAGGGTCGCATCGCTCGAGCCATCGTCGATGAAGAGGATCTCGAAGCTGTTCGCGGCGGCATCGTCCAGTGCCTCGAGGATCGGCACGACGGTGGCGAGGAAGGCGGGGATGGCCGCTTCCTCGTCCTTTACCGGCACGAGCAGGGTCAGTTCGGGCGAGGCGATCTGGCTCATCATGTTCATGCGTACACCCATTTGCGATGGAGCGCGAAGGTCAGCCAAGGGGTGACCAGCACGAGGGGGATGGTCGGCCACCAGGTCGGCCCGCCCATTTCCTTGACGAGCAGCCAGATCCAGAACTGGTTGACGAGGAAACCGGCGACATTGACGATCGCGAAGCGGACATTTCGGCGCGCCGGATTGTCACGGCTGCCATGGCCCTTGAAGCTGATCGCCCCGTGCGCGGCATAGCTGATGAAGTTGAAGACGATGAAGACGAGCAGCAGCGACAGGTTGGGATCCATGAAGTTGGCGAGGATCCAGTAGGCGAGCGCCACGCCGAGCGTGATGGCAAAACCGGTCGCGGCATAGCGCACGACCTGCAGAAGCACCTGCTGCCGCTCGGGATCGAGCCCTTCCCATGCCTGCCGCATCGCGGTTCCCATAATTGTCCCACCCCAATAGCCATGCGAATCTAGCCGCTTTCGAGCGTCTTGGCACGCCTATGGTAAACGGCTCCTAAAGATTTTGTCCCTAGAGCTTTTGCTTGCATGGGCAGGGCCGAGCAGGAATGGTCGGGCCGACCGACAGGTACGAGGGTATTGGGGGCAAGCATGCTGGCGCGTATTCGCAACTGGCTCGAGCGGCGCTGGGTCGTGGGCACGATGATCGTGTGGATGGTGTTCACGAGCGTGGTGACCGCCTTCAACATGGTCTCGATCGCCACGCTCAACCTGCGCGATACCGACGACAATCTCCGGCTCCTGCAGGTCCGCGACTGGATGGCGGGGCAGGGCTGGTACGATTTGCGCCAGTACCGGATGCTGAGCCCCGAAGGCGCGGACATCCACTGGTCGCGGCTCGTCGACCTGCCGATCGCGGGGCTGATCGCGCTGACCGAGCCGCTGTTCGGGCTCGACGGGGCCGAGCGTTTCGCCACCACGGTGGTGCCGCTCATCGCGCTGCTCTTCACCATGATCGGTATCGCGCTGGTGGCGCGCCGGCTGGCGGGCCCGCTCGGCTGGCTGCCGGGGGTCATCGCGCTGATCTTCTCGAGCATCGCGATCAGCGCCTTCATGCCGCTGCGCATCGACCATCACGGCTGGCAGCTCGCCTGCCTTGCCTGGCTGCTGGTCGGTGTCACCGATGCCGAAAAGCGCCGCGGCGGGGTCATCGCGGGGCTGGCGACGGCCACCTCGCTGGTCATCGGCCTCGAACTCCTCGTGCCGCTGGCGATCATCGGCGCGGGGCTGGTGCTCGGCTGGATCTGGCGCGCCGATGAAGCGCGGCGCGTCGGCGCCTATGGCGCCTCGCTCGCGCTCGGCTGCGCGGGCGGTTTCCTCGCTTTCGCGTCGGAGGCCAATCGCGCGATGGTGTGCGATGCGCTCACGCCTGTCTGGCTGAGCGACATGCTGCTGGCGGGCGCGGCAGCCGTGCTGCTGGCGTGGGCGAGCCCCGCCGGCTGGCGCCGGCGACTGCTGCTCGCGGGCGTGGCGGGTCTAGTGATTGCCGCCTTCCACGCGCTCGCCTTCCCTCAGTGCCTGACCCGCCTCGAGGGGGTGTCGCCCGAAGTGAGCGCCATGTGGCTCGAGCGCGTCAACGAGGCGCGCGGGGTGCAGACGCACAGCCCCAAGGTGGCTCTGGTCACGCTGCTGCCGCTCCTTGTCGGGCTTGCGGGCTATGTGCTGGCCTTCGGGCGCGGTGCCGGCGACTTCGAGGCGCGTCGCCGCGTCCTGATCATCGCCGTGCCCGCGCTGGTGAC
Organism: Sphingomicrobium aestuariivivum; assembly: GCF_024721585.1. Classification (NCBI taxonomy): domain Bacteria; kingdom Pseudomonadati; phylum Pseudomonadota; class Alphaproteobacteria; order Sphingomonadales; family Sphingomicrobiaceae; genus Sphingomicrobium; species Sphingomicrobium aestuariivivum. The sequence continues at coordinate 1,366,458 of NZ_CP102629.1, read as the reverse complement.
GGCGTTGCTGCTTGGCTGGCAGATCCGTGCCGGGGCGGCGGCGCAGCTTCTCGCGGTGCCCGGCGCGGCGCTGTTCGTTTCCATCCTCCTGCCCCGCACGCTGGGCTCGGGCTCGCCGCTGGTGCGCATCATCGGCACCTACCTGGCGGTCACGCTGGGGATCGGCGCGCTCGCCCCGATCGTCGCCAACTATTTGCCCAAGAACAGCAGCGAATTGCGCGACGAGCGGATCGAGGCGGCCAAGGACGAGGCGATGGCGGGCGGAGAGGTGCGGCTCTTCTGCAAGGAAGCGCGGGTGATGGGGCGGCTCAACCGGATCGAGCCGTCGACCGTGTTCATCCATATCGACCTTGCGCCGCGCCTCCTCGTGCTGACGCATCACGACACCATCACCGGCCCCTATCACCGCAACCACGAGGCGATCGGCCATGTCCTGTCGGTGTTCGACGCACCGCCCGAGGAGGATGAGGCCGCCGCGCGCACGGTGCGGGCCTATGGCGCCGACTACCTCATGGTGTGCGACGAGGATGGCGGCATGGACGAGGCGCCCGAGGGGCCGGGGCTCAACGAGCGGCTGCTGCGGGGCGAGACGCCCGACTGGCTCGATCGGGTCGAGGCGCCCTTCCTCGAAGGGCTGCCGCTCAGATTGTACGAAGTTCGCTGATCAAGGCGGCGGCGATGCCGTCGATGACGAACTGGCTGGCGAGCGCGGCGAGGATGACACCGAGCAGGCGGGTGATCATCGCCTCGAGCTTGGCGCCCATCAGCTTCATCAGCGGCCCCGCCGCCAGCAGCGCGATCATGGTGAGGAGGATCACCGCGCTCATTGCCGCGGTGATGGTGGCCTTTTCCGCCATGCTGTCGGCCTCGGCCATGTAGAGCATGATCGCGGCGATGGTGCCGGGGCCCGCGATCATCGGGATCGCCATGGGGAAGACCGACACGTCCTCGGCCTCGGGCGTGCCCTCGATTTCGTGGGCGCGGTTCTCGCGGCGTTCGGTGCGCTTCTCGAACACCATGTCGAGCGCGATGATGAAGAGCATGATACCGCCCGCGATGCGGAAGGCGGCAAGGCTGATGCCCAGCGCATCGAGCAGCGGCTCGCCGAGGAAGGCGAAGAAGAGGAGGATGAACCAGGCCACGATCGCGGCGCGGATCGCCATGCGACGGCGGTCGGCTGCGGCGGCGTCGCGGGTGAGGCCTGCGAAGATCGGCGCATTGCCCGGCGGGTCGACGATCACGAGGAAGGTGACGAAGGCCGAGGAGAAGAGGGCAAGGAGGCTCGACGTCACGACTTAATTCTCCTGTTCGGCCTCGATGAGGAGGCGATAATCGCCGCCGTCCCAACCCCAGACGCGAAGCAGGCGACGTTGTTCCGCCCTATCGCCCCATTGGCCGAGCCGCCACTCCCATTTGAGGCTGGCGTCCCCGCTCATGGCGATGCGCCCCTGCGCTTTGTCGGTCTCATAGTCGACCGGCGGGTCGGGGTCGGGCAGGTTGCGACAGGAGGGGCGTTCGAGCTCGACCACCGGCGCGGCAGCGGGCAGCCGCGCTGCCGCATCCTCGATGCCGAGGTCGAGAAGGTAGCGCCAGCCCGTTCCCTCCTGCCATTGCCAGACAGTATGGAAACGGCCGGTGCCGCCCGCGGGATCGAGATAGGGGCCGCTGTTGATCGCGGTGCGGCCATGGCAGCTGAGGATCGAGCGGGTGGCGAGCCAGTAGAGCGGCTGCTCGGGCTCGTCGGCGGCAAGCGCTGCCGCCAGTTCCTTCGCCGGCAGCATGCGGCGTCCGACGAGAATGCCCTCTTCGGCGGCCCAATGGCCGAACGCCTGCCACTGACCCTTGTCCTGCGCGTCCCTCATGAAGCCGATTTCGGCGGCAACCGGACTGACATAGTCCGGCGCGGCGGCCTGGAGGAGCAGGGCGAGGATCAAAGCTTGGGGGGCTCGAGCCCTTCGCGGGCGTGGGCGGCGGTCAGCGTGTTGGCGAGCAACATGGCGATGGTCATCGGCCCGACCCCGCCTGGCACCGGCGTGATCGCCGCGGCCTTTTCGGCAGCCTCGCCATAAGCGACGTCGCCGACGAGCTTGCCCTTCGCGCCTTCCTCGGGCGGGGGCAGCCGGTTGATGCCGACGTCGATGACGGTGGCGCCTTCCTTGACCCAGTCGCCCTTGACCATCTCGGGGCGGCCGACCGCGGCGACGAGGATGTCGGCGGTGCGGGCGATCTCGGGAAGGTTGCGCGTGCGGCTGTGCGCGATGGTGACGGTGGCATTTTCGGCGAGCAGCAGCTGCGCCATCGGCTTGCCGACGATGTTCGAGCGGCCGATCACGACGGCGTGGAGGCCGCTGAGGTCGCCGCGCTCTTCCTTCAACAGGCGGATGCAGCCCGCGGGCGTGCAGGGGACCAGCGCCTCCTTGCCCACGGCGAGCTTGCCCGCATTGACGACATGGAAGCCGTCGACGTCCTTGGCGGGGTCGATGGTGTCGAGCACCTTGGCCTCGTCGAGATGCGCGGGCAGCGGTAGCTGGACGAGGATGCCGTCCACGGCGGGATCGGCATTGAGCTTGCCCACGAGGCCGAGAAGGTCGGCCTCGCTGGTGTCGGCGGGCAGGCGGTGGACCGCGCCTTCCATACCGGCCTTGTGGAGCGCTTTCTCCTTGGCGCCGACATAGACGGCGCTGGCCGGATCGTCGCCGACGAGGACGACATGGAGCCCGGGCTTGCGCAGCGCCTTGCGGGAAAATTCGCGCGAGGCCTCGGCGACCCGCTCGCGCAGGGCGGCGGCGGCGGCCTTGCCGTCGATCGGCCTGGCGCAACCCATCAGCGCGCCACCGTCGGCCCGATTTCCATCAGGATGCCGGGCATGATGAAATTCTGGAGCGCGATGATGCCGAAGATCACCACCATCGGCGCAAGGTCGATGGCGCCGAAGTCGGGCATCACCTTGCGGATCGGGCGGTAAAGCGGCCGCGTGATGCGGTCGAGCACCTCGACGATGGTCGAGACGACCCGGCTGTAGGGGTCGAGCACCTTGAAGACGAAGAGCCAGCTGATCACGACCTGGGCGACGATCACCCAGAAGAGCGCGGTCAGGAGGAGCGAGATGATACCGAAGAGCGCGTAGATCATGGGACCGGCTTAGCCGCCCCCATGTGCGCCCGCAACAATCCTTCGACGAGTGCCGATCAGGGGGCGAAGCGGTTGGGCTGTGCCTCGGCGAGGATGAAGGCGAAATCGCGCGCCGGATCGGTCCATTCATGCGTCGGCGTCCAGCCCCCCGCGAGCAAGAGGCAGCGCGCCCCGCGGGGGCCGTATTTGTGGCTGTTCTCGGTGTGGATCGTCTCGCCTTTGGCGAAGGCGAAGCGCTGGCCATCGAGATGCATCTCGGTGTCGCGGATGGCGACGAGATGCATCTCGATCCGTCCCAGCATCTCGTTCCAGCGCGCCTCGTGGACGAAGGCGTCCTCGTCGAGCCCCGCGCCCAGTTCGCGCCTCATCCGGGTGAGGAGGTTCTTGTTGAAGGCGGCGGTCACGCCTTCGCGGTCGTCATAGGCGGCGCGGAGGCGATCGAGGTCCTTGATCCGGTCCATGCCGATCAGCAGCTTCGAGCCGTCGCGCAGGATGTCGCGGAAGGTGCGCAACAGGTCGGTCGCGCTGCGCGGCACGAAATTGCCGATGGTCGAGCCGGGGAAGAAACCGACGCGTGTCAGTCCCGCGATCTCGTCCGGAAGGTCGAAGGGCTTGGTGAAATCGGCCTCGACGGGGTCGATGGCGAGGTGCGGATGGTCCTTCTGGAGATCGGCCGCCGAGGCGCGCAGATAGTCGCCCGAAATGTCGATCGGGACATAATGGTCGGGCTCGAGCGCATCGATCATCAGCGGGGTCTTGGTCGCGCTGCCCGCGCCGAATTCAATGAGCGCGCCGCCCTTGCCCGCCGCCGCCGCGATGGCGTGGGCATTATCGCGCATGATCGCGGTCTCGGTCCGGGTGGGATAATATTCCTCAAGGCGCGTGATGTCGTCGAACAGCTCGGAGCCGCGCGTGTCGTAGAGCCAGCGCGCGGGGATGGCGGGCTGGGCCTGCGCGAGGCCGCGAGCCACGTCCGCGCGAAAGGCGGGATCGGCGGTGGTGGAGGCTTCGGCCTCAAGCGTTTCGGGCAAGTCGGACTCCGGTGAACTGCCAGCGCTGCTGGGGGTAGAAGAAGTTGCGATAGGAGGCGCGGGCATGACCCCTGGGGGTCGCGCAGGACGCCCCTTTCAGGACGAACTGCCCGCACATGAACTTGCCGTTATATTCGCCGACCGTGCCTTCCTCGGGTGTGAAGCCGGGGTAGGGGAGATAGGCCGAGCCGGTCCATTCCCAGCAATCGCCGAAGGGGCCGGGGGTGCCATCGGGCATCACGGGGGCGGCGGTATCGAGCTGGTTGCCGGCCTGCGGATCGGCATTGTCGAAGGCGGCTTCCCATTCGGCCTCGGTCGGCAGCCGCGCATCGGCCCAGCGGGCATAGGCCTCGGCCTCGTAATAGCTGATGTGGGTGACGGGGAGCGAAGGCTCGATCGGGCGGCGGCCCGACAAGGTGAAACGGCTCCATTCCCCGTCCTGCCGGCGCCAGTAGAGCGGGCTCTCGATACGGTTGTCGCGTACCCATGCCCAACCGTCAGACAGCCACAGCGAGGGGGTCGAATAGCCCCCGTCCTGCATGAAGGCGGCCCATTCTCCCTGCGTGACGAGCCGGTCGGCAATCTCGAAGGGGGCGAGGAGGGCGGGGTGGCGCGGACGCTCGCAATCGAAGCTGAAACCGTCGTCGCCGTCGGTGCCGGTCATCACCTCGCCGCCGTCATGGCGGGTCCAGCCCAGCGGCGGCGTGCTGCCTTCCGCCAGTGCCCGGCCGGGCAGATAGGCCGGGTCGAGCGGGTTTTCGTGGAGCGTGGCGAGGATGTCGGTGAGGAACAGCTCCTGATGCTGCTGCTCGTGGTGGATGCCGAGCTCGACCAGCGCGCGCACCTCGGGCGAGAAACCCGGCAGGGCGGCGAGCAGCGCGGCATCGACATGGGCGCGATAGGCGCGGATCTCGTCGAGCGAGGGGCGGCTGATCATGCCGCGACGGCAGCGCTCGTGGCGCTCGCCCTCGCCGTCATAATAGCTGTTGAAGAGGAACGGCCAGCGCTCGTCGTAGAGCGTGTAGCTGGCGACATGGTCGCGCAGGATGAAGGTCTCGAAGAACCAGCTGGTATGCGCCAGATGCCATTTGGCGGGGCTGGCGTCGGGGTGCGGCTGGAGCGTCGCATCGGCATCGGACAAAGGCGCGGCGAGGTCGAGCGTCAGGCTACGGGTCGCCGTATAGTTTTTGCCGAGATCCGGCCTTGGCTGCTCGTCGCTACGGGCCACAATAATCGCAGCATAACAGCTAAAGTTACGCTGTCGCTACGGGTATTGGACTAATTTCGAGTTTTTCCCGGTTGCCACAGGATATCGCCCCGCCCTTGTGCCGCCAGCGCCCGCGCGGCCACGAACAAATGGTCGGACAGGCGGTTGAGATAGGCGAGCGCATGCTCGTTGACCGCTTCTTCCGCCGCCAGCGCGACCGCCTTGCGCTCGGCGCGGCGCACCACGGCGCGGGCGAAATAGAGGTGGGCGGTGCCGGGCGAGCCGCCGGGCAGCACGAAGCTGGTGAGCGGCTCGAGGCCTTCGTTCATCGCGTCGATCTCGTCCTCGAGGCGGGTGACCTGTCCGGGCAGGATGCGCAGCGCGCCCTCGATCCCTTCCGGCGTGGCGAGGTCGGCGCCGAGGTCGAACAGTTCGTTCTGGATGCGGCGCAGGGCTTCGACTTCGCCCTCCTTGCCCGCTTCGACCGCGCTGATGGCGACGCCGAGCGCCGAATTGGCTTCATCGACATCGCCGATCGCCTGCATGCGCAGGGCATTCTTGGCGACGCGGCTGCCATCGACGAGGCCCGAGGTGCCGTCGTCACCCGAGCGGGTGTAGATTTTCGTGAGCTTCACCATGGCGGCGAGCCTAGCGGGATCAGTCGCGCGCGACCAGCAGGATGGCGCAGATGATCATGATCGCCACGCCCTGGAAGATGACGCGCTTCTGCATGTAATTCTGCTGCTGCGCGCCCGAGACGTCCTTGCCGTTGGCCATGGCGATGACGCCGCGCACGAGGACGTAGGCGGTGGCGCCCATGGCGAGGATGAGGAGGATGATAAGGAATGTCGTCATGATAGGGCCTTATGTAGGGTCGGCGAGGCGGTAACCCAAGGGCAGCCTTTCGTCCATCAGTGCATCGAGGAGGGCAGGGCCGTCGACGCCGTCGGCGCGCATCTGGCGGAGGGTGGGCGCCTGGTCGCGCTTGGCGAGCCGCTTGCCGTCCCCGTTCACGACGATGCGGTGGTGGAGATAGCGGGGTTCGGGCAGGCCGAGGAGCTGTTGCAGGAGCCGCTGGATGGGGGTCGAGCCGGCAAGGTCGGCGCTCCGCGTCACCAGCGTCACCCCCTGCGCGGCATCGTCGAGCACGCAGGCAAGATGATAGGCGGCGGGCGCATCCTTGCGCGCGAGGATGGCATCGCCGAGGTCGGCGGGCTGCGCGAAATGCATGGTGCCCTCATGGTCCTGCCAGCTCGGCAGGCCGCCGGTGAGGGCGAGCGCCTTTTCATGGTCGAGCCGCCAGCTGTGCGGCTCGGCCTCGCGGCGGGCAGGGTCGTCGGGCAGGTCGCGGCAGGTGCCGGGATAATAAGCGCCGGGATCGCCATGCGGCGCGGCGAGCGCGGCCTCGATGTCCTTGCGGGTGCAGAAACAGGGGTAGAGGAGGCCGCGGCGGCGAAGCCCCTCGAGCGCCTCGTCATAGGCGGCGACGCGCTCGCTCTCGACCATCACGGGGCCGTCGAAGGACACGCCGAGCCAGTCCATGTCTTCGTGGAGCGCGGTGACATATTCGGGGCGGCAGCGGGTGGCGTCGAGATCGTCGATCCTGAGGCGGATCTCGCCGCCCCAGGCGATCGCCTTCAGGCCCCGCGCGAGGCTGTAGGCGTGGCCCAGATGCAAATGGCCGGTGGGCGAAGGGGCAAAACGCGTGATCATCGCGACTCGCCCCTGTGGCAAAAGTGACTCTTGTCAGATTCCCGAGATTCTGTTGTCATGAGATCAACATCATGGGTTGGCATCCATGGTGGCGACAGACGGAAAGACGGGCTGAAACGCCGCCGGTCTCCCGCTCGGTGAGTGCGATGCGCCTGGGGGACGGTGTCGGGGCCCGGATGGGAACGACACGAAAGGCTTTGTCCGTGCATCACCACCCCGACCTCACCCGCCATCCCGACAGCTGCCCCTGCCTCGTGCTCAACGCCGACTATACGCCGCTGTCCTACTATCCCTTGAGCCTGTGGCCGTGGCAGACCGCGGTCAAGGCGATGTTCCTCGAACGGGTGGATATCGTCGACCATTATGAGCGCACGGTGCATTCGCCGAGCTGCGACATCAAGCTGCCGAGCGTCATCGCGCTGCGGCAATACGTCAAACCCAACGAATATCCGGCCTTCACGCGGTTCAACCTGTTCCTGCGGGACAAGTTCTCCTGCGTCTATTGCGGGTCGGGCAAGGAATTGACCTTCGACCATGTCGTGCCGCGCCGGCAGGGCGGGCGGACGAGCTGGGAGAATGTCGCCACCGCCTGCGCGCCGTGCAATTTGCGCAAGGGCGGGCGCACGCCGGCCGAAGCGCACATGCCGCTGCTGACGGGCGAACCGATCCGCCCGACGAGCTGGCAGCTGCAGGAGCATGGCAAGGGCTTTCCGCCCAATCACCTCCACGAGAGCTGGCGCGATTATCTCTACTGGGATGTGGAACTGGAAGCCTAGCTTCAGCCGTTTGCGGCCATCCATTCCTTGAGCTTCGGCGCGACCTCGGGGTCGTCCATGCCGAGGGCGAGGTTGGCGAGGGCAAAGCCCGCCTTGGTCCCGCAGTCGTGGCGGACCGCGTCGACCGCGACCGCGTGGAAGGGCTGCTTGCCGATGAGCTTGGCCATCGCGTCGGTCAGCTGGATCTCGCCGCCCGCGCCTTTTTCATGTGCGGAGAGCTCGTCCATCACCTCGGGCTGGAGGATGTAGCGGCCGACGATGCCGAGGGTGGAAGGCGCATCCTCGGGCTTGGGCTTTTCAACCATGCCCTTGACCTCGGTCGCGCCATTGGCGGTCTCGCCGGGCTCGACGATGCCGTAGCTGGAGGTCTTCTCGCGCGGCACGTCCTGCGCGCAGACGATGTTGCCGCCATGCTGTTCATAAGCCGCCATCATCTGCTTGAGCGCGCCCGGCTTGCCGACCATCAGGTCGTCGGGGAGGAGCACCGCAAAGGGTTCATCGCCGGTGATGTGGCGCGCGCACCAGATGGCGTGGCCGAGGCCGAGCGGTTCCTGCTGACGCACCGTCAGGAGTTCGCCGAACCCCGCGCGGCTGGGGGCGAGCGGGGCCTTGGACTTGCCGCGCTCTTCCATCGTCTTCTCGAGCTCGTAGGCCATGTCGAAATAGTCGACGAGGCTGGCCTTGCCGCGGCCGGTGACGAACACCAGCCGTTCGATGCCGGCCTCGCGCGCCTCGTCCACCGCATATTGGATGAGCGGACGATCGACGATCGTCAGCATCTCCTTGGGCATGGTCTTGGTCGCGGGCAGGAGCCGCGTGCCGAGACCGGCCACGGGGAATACGGCATATTTGACGGGTTTGGGCATCAGTCTTCCTCGTCGTTCGGGACGTCGGTGGGCGTATCGGGACCGGGCGCGGGGCCGATGATGTCGGAGGGGTCGTTCGACGCCTCGTCGATATCGGTCGCGGGATCGGGTTGCGGAGCGGCGCCCCCTTCGGGCGGGGGCAGGTCGAACGGGTCGGGCTGCCGCGGTGTCGACTTGCGCACGATCTCGTCGATCCGTTCGGGGCGCGCATAGGGCGGCGGGGTTAACAGATCATCTGCATCGGGCGTGGTGCTTGCCAGCGCGGGGCGCGGCGGCAGGTCGCTGCCCACGGCGGGCTTCAACGGGCCGGCATCGCCGCAGGCGGCAAGCGCGGCGGCGGGCATGAGGACAAGGGCAAGGCGAAGCTTCATCCCCGCCGCAATGCCGCATTGCCGCGCTGCTGCCAACTCCCTAGGTAAGCGACATGTCTTGGAAAACCCTCGGAGCCGCGCTCCTTTTCACATCGCTCGCCGCCTGCGGCAACGACGCGCCCGTCACCGACGAACCGGTCATCGGCAGCGAGGCGGGCGTCGATCGCAGCCACGCCGGCGCGCCCATGCCCGCAATCGACATCCTGTCGCCCGAGGGCGAGACGGTGGCGCTGGCCGATGTCGCGGCGGGCGAGCCGCTGCTGGTCAATTTGTGGGCGAGCTGGTGCGCGCCGTGCGTCGAGGAGCTGCCGACGCTGGTCGAGCTTGCCAACCGCGGCGATGTCGCGGTGCTGACGCTGAGCCAGGACATGGCACCTCCCGCCTCGATCGCCGCCTTCCTCGAGGATGCGGGTCTCGACGATGTCGAGCGCTGGCAGGACCCCGAGATGGCCTTTTCGACCGAGCTTCCCGTCGCGGTGATGCCGGCGACGGTGCTCTATGACGCCGACGGCAAGGAAGTGTGGCGCTACCTCGGCGACCTCGACTGGTCGGGCACCGAGGCAGCGGGACTCATCGCCGAGCTGGACTAGTCCAGACGCGTCATCCCGGCGCAGGCCGGGATCCATGTCCCGGAGCACTATCGCAATGGCATGAGCCCCAGCCTTCGCTGGGGCGACGACTTAGTCCCTGAGCAGATCGTTGATCGAGGTCTTGCTTCGCGTTTTCTCGTCGACCGTCTTGACGATCACGGCGCAGGCGAGGCTTGGCCCGCCGTCGCGGCCGGGCAGGGTGCCGGGGACGACGACCGAATAGGCCGGCACGCGGCCGTAATGGACCTTGCCGGTGTGGCGCTCGACGATCTTGGTCGAGGCCGAGATGAACACGCCCATCGACAGGACCGCGCCCTTTTCGACGATGACGCCCTCGGCGACTTCCGAGCGGGCGCCGATGAAGCAGTCGTCCTCGATGATCACGGGATTGGCCTGCAAGGGTTCGAGCACGCCGCCGATGCCCGCGCCGCCCGAGAGGTGGACGTTGCGGCCGATCTGCGCGCAAGAGCCGACGGTGGCCCAGGTGTCGATCATCGCGCCTTCGCCGACATAAGCGCCGATGTTGACGAAGCTCGGCATGAGGACGGCATTCTTGGCGACATGCGCGCCGCGGCGCACGATGGCGCCCGGCACGGCGCGAAAGCCCGCCTGCTTGAAGGCGTCCTCGCCCCAGCCGAGGAACTTGGAATCGACCTTGTCCCACCAGGGCGCGCCGCCGGGGCCGCCGGGGATCGTCTGCATCGGGTTGAGGCGGAAGGAAAGGAGCACCGCCTTCTTGAGCCACTGGTTGACGCGCCAGCCGCCGTTTCCGTCGGGCTCGGCGACGCGGGCTTCGCCGCGATCGAGCATCAGGATGGCTTCCTTGACGGCCTCGGCGAGCGCCTCGTCCGATGCGCTCACGCTGTCGCGGCGGTCCCAACCCTGTTCGATCTCGCGCTCGATGCTCATCCCTGTTCCCCTTGCCTAAGCGATTGCAGCCAGACGCCGACATCGCCGATGGCGATGTCGACATGCGCCGTTTCGGGCGCTTCTTGCGCCTGTTCGGAGCCATTGTCGACCCACACGGTGGTCAGCCCGAGCTCCTTGGCGGGCTTCAGGTTCTTGGCCATGTCCTCGACCATCACCGCGGCGGCGGGGTCGATGTCGAACTGGCCAAGCAGCAGCTCGTAGCCGTGCCGCTCGGGCTTGGGGCGATAGGCGGTGGCATGGATGTCGTGGACATGGACGAAATGGCTGTGCAGCCCGAGCCGTTCGAGCACGCGGGTCGCATAAGGCGCATCGCCATTGGTGTAGATGAATGCGCGGCCCGGCAGGCCCGCGATGCCCTCGACGATGCGCGGGTCGGGGGTGAGGTCCTCCAACGGAATGTCGTGCACGTCCTCGAGGAAATGGTGCGGGTCGACCCCATGCTCAGCCATCAGCCCCGCCAGCGTCGTGCCATGGCCGTGGAAATAGCCTTTCTGGATGCGATAGGCTTCGTCATGATCGACCTCGAGGAGGCGCGCGATATAGGCGGTCATGCGGCGATCGACATGGCGGAACAGCCCGCTCGACGCCGGATAGAGCGTATTGTCGAGATCGAAAATCCAGTCGCGGACATGGGAGAGGCGGGGATCCATGGCCCCCGTCTAGCTTTTGGTCCGTCTTTCAGCAAAGCGTAAGTTTTCCTTTACTATAAGGCCTGAGATTTCTCACTGTTTGGAACGGGTTAGCGTATGAGCGGAGGGCGTGAATTGAAGCGGGGTCTGGGGACGACGAGCATCGTGGCACTGGCGTTCGCGCTGGCGGCCTGCGGTGGCTCGAGCCCGCCGCGCTCGACCCCGCTGCCGCCGCCCTCGTCGAACAATGACGCCAGCCCGCCGCCCGAACCGGCACCGGCGCCCGCTCCCGCGCCCGATCCCACGGTCGACTTCGACACCGCCGAATATCGCGCCTCCACCTATCTCGGGGCGACGCAGGCGATCGGCGCCTATGAAGCGGGTGCGAGCGGCGAGGGCATCGGCCTTGCCGTCATCGACACCGGTATCAATCCTTCGCTGTCCGCCTTCGCGGGCCGCGTGTCGGACCTCAGCCGCGACGTGGCGGGCAATTCCAGCGTCAATGACGTCGACGGTCATGGCACCGCGGTGACCGCGGTCGCGGCGGCCGCGCGCGATGGCAGTGACACCATGGGGGTGGCCTATGAAGCGACCATCCTCGCCTTCCGCGCCGACGATCCCGGCAGCTGCGCCGATACCGATGGCTGCCTCATCTCGGACAGCGCCATCGCCAATGGCATCGACGCCGCGGTCGCGGGCGGGGCGCGGGTCATCAACATCTCGCTCGGCGGCGGCGATCCGGGCCGCACGCTGCAGGAAGCGGTGCGGGGTGCGGCGGCGGCAGGCGTCGTCATCGTCGTCTCGGCGGGCAATGACGGCGAGGACCCGAGGCTCGGCGCGCAGCCTGACGTGCTCGCCTCGGCGATGGCCGACCTTGCGCCGGGGCTGGTGATCATCGCCGGCGCGCTCGGCAGTTCGAGCGGCTACGGCCTCGATGAAAACGTCCTTGCCGACTATTCGAACCATGCGGGCTCGAGCGCGGACCATTATCTCGCCGCGCTCGGCACGCGGGTGCGCGCGCCCGATCATACGGGGCAGGAATATCTGTGGTCGGGGACCAGCTTCTCGGCCCCCGTCATCTCGGGCGCCGTCGCGCTGATGGCGCAGGCCTTTCCCAACCTCAGCGGTCGCGAAATCGTCGAAATCCTCTTCAACAGCGCCGACGACCTCGGCGCCGCGGGGGTCGACGGCGATTATGGCAACGGGCGGCTCAACATCACGGCGGCCTTCGCGCCGCAGGGACAGACCAGTCTTGCCGGCACCGGCATGGTCGTGTCGATCGACGACAATGGCGGGCTCCCCGCCGCGGCGGGCGATGGCGGCGGCCCCGATGCGCCCGGCGGACAGGGCACGTTGGTGACCGACCGCTATGACCGCGCATATGCCTTCGATCCGACCGCGACACTGGCCCGTGCGCCCGGCGAGCGTCCGCTCGGCCGCGCGCTGGCGGGTGCCGCGCAGCGCAGCGAGACGGTCGCTGCCGGTCCCGTCGCGCTGGCGATGACCATCGAGCCGCGCACCGACACGGTGGCGCGCGGCGACATCAACGCCGAGCCGCTCGGCCTTGTCGGCGCCGAGCGCGAGGAAGCGCGCCTGCTGGCCGCGCGGATGGTGGCACGGATCGATGATCGAACCGCCGTCGCGCTCGGCTTCGCGCAAGGGGCAGGCGCCATGCAGCGCCAGCTCGAGGGCGTGGCCGAGGGTGATTGGCTCGCCGCGCGCCGCGAGGATCGCGGGTTCGCCGCCGTGGCGGGCGAAGCGGTCGCGCTGAGCCGCGACATGGGCGCGGTGACGCTGAGCCTTGGCGTGGACCGCGGCGCGGTGTGGAGCCGCGACGGCGCGGGCGAGCGGGAAAGCGCCTATGCCAGCTGGTCGCTCGGCCTGTCGGGCGATCTCGGCGGCCTTGCCACTGCGGGGGTGAAACTCACCCAGGTCGACGAAAGCGAGACCCTGCTCGGGGCGCGCGTCGCGTCCTGGCTCGGCGGGGGGGAGGGGGCGCGCAGCCGCTTCCTCGATGCCCGCCTGTCGCGCAGCCTCGGGCCGCTCGACCTGTCGGTCGAGGCACGGCGCGGCTGGACCGATTTTGCGGGCGGCGCGCTCGAGACCAGCGCCTATGGCGCGACCATCGCCTCGAATGGCGTCTTCAGCGGCGGCGACCGGCTCGCCTTGCGCCTCGCCCAGCCGCTGCGCGTCGAGGCGGGCGGGTTCGACCTGTGGCTGCCGACCGCGTGGGACTATGCCAGCGAGACCGCGACCTTCGGCGACCGGCGCTTCAGCCTGTCACCTTCGGGACGCGAATGGGTCGCGGAAGTCGGTTACGGCCGTGCGCTGGCGGGCGGCTGGCTCAGCGCCAACGCCTATCGCCGCAGCCAGCCGGGCCACGTCGGCGATGCCGACGCGGACCTCGGCGGCGCGATCCGCTACAGCCTCGACTTCTAGCGGTCGCGATAAGCGCTGGCGGTGAGCGGATCGGCGCAGCCCTCGGCATCGGTGCGCCAGACCGCCATATAGGCGTCGGCCGGCGGCAGGTCGCCGAGGTCACGCTTTTCCACGACCACCGGCTCTTCGCCGGCGAGGCGGTCCAGCGCGCAGGACGGGATGTCGGGCGAGGGCTCGCGCGGGCTCACCTCGATATGCGTGTCGGGATAGATCTCGAGTACCGGCTGGCTGGCGCCGGTCAGCGCGAGGGCGGGGAGGAGGATGAAGAACTTCATGACGCGTCTCCTGTCGGCCGCGCCATCCTACCATCAGCCGCTCAGACGGTAAAACTCTCGCCGCAGCCGCAGGCACCCTTGGCGTTGGGATTGTCGAAGACGAAGCCCGCGGCGAAATCGTCTTCCTTCCAGTCCATCACGCTGCCGACGAGGTAGAGCACGCTCGCGCCGTCGACATAGAAGATGCCGCCGGGGGTCTCGATCTTTTCATCGAAGGTGGATTCCTCGGTGACGTAATCGACCGAATAGGCCAGCCCCGAACAGCCGCGGCGCGGGGTCGAGAGCTTGACGCCGATGGCATCGGCGGGCGCCTGCCCCATGAGGTCGGCGATCCGCTGTTCGGCGGCCGGCGTCAGGGTGATGGCGGCGGGGCGGGTGCGGGTTTCGGTCATCACAGCATCCCCAGTTCGAGGCGCGCCTCGTCCGACATTTTCGAGGGGTCCCACGGCGGGTCCCAGACGAGCTTCACCTCGGCATCGCGCACGCCGGGCACGCTCAGCGTGCGCACCTCGACCTCGCCCGGCATCGTCTCGGCGACGGGGCAGTGCGGGGTCGTCAGCGTCATGGTCACGGTGGCATCGCCGTCCTCGGTCACCTCGACGCCATAGATGAGGCCGAGATTGTAGATGTCGACGGGGATCTCGGGGTCGTAGATCGACTGCAGCGCCTCGACGATGGCGGCCTTCACTTCCTCGGCGCTGTCGGGTGCAGCCTTTTCGGCGTTGAGGAAGCCTTCGAGATAGTCGCGCTTGCGCTCGAGCTTCGCGCCGTCGGATTCAGGCGCGCTTGCGGGCTGCATCGGGGTCTCGCCGACGCGGGCGCGGGGCGGTTTCTCGACGGCGTCGACTTCTTCCACGGTGATCTTGCGCTCGCTCATTATCCGAAAATCCGTTTCACTTTCTGAAGGCCCTCGAGGAGGGCGTCGACATCGCCCATGTCCGAATGGGCGGCAAAGCTCGCGCGCACGGTGGCGGGCACGCCGAGGCGGTCCATCAGCGGCTGGCAGCAATGGTGGCCCGCGCGCACGGCGACGCCCGCATCGTCAAGGATGGTGGCGACGTCATGGGCATGGATGTCGCCCATGTTGAAGCTGACGATGCCATGCGCGTCGGCCGGGCCGTAAAGGCGCAGGTCGTTGATGCCGCGAAGGGCCTCGAGGGTCGCGGCGACGAGGGCATTCTCATGGGCGGCGATGGCCTCGCGCCCGATGCCGTCGATCCAGTCGCAGGCGGCATGGAGGCCGAGCGCGCCGACGATATGCGGGGTGCCCGCCTCGAAGCGGGTGGGCGCGGGGGCGTAGGTGGTGCCCTTTTCGAAAGAGACGCGGTCGATCATCGAGCCGCCGCCCTGATAGGGGGGCATGGCATCGAGGATTTCGCCCTTTGCCCAGAGCGCGCCGATGCCGGTCGGGCCGTACATCTTGTGCGCGGAGGCCACGTAGAAATCGCAACCCAAGGCGGCGACATCGACGGGCAGGCGCGGCGCGGCCTGGCAGCCGTCGAGGAGGAATTTGGCACCCGCGTTCTGCGCCATCGCGGCGATCTCGGGGGCGTCGAGCAGCGCGCCGGTGACGTTGGAGAGGTGCGAGAGCGCGACCAGCTTGACCTTGCCGTCAAGCTTGGCGCGGACGTCGTCGAGATCGATGCGGCCGTCACCGGTGATGTCGGCGACGCGGATCTCGGCACCCGTTTCGAGCGCCAGCATCTGCCACGGCACGATGTTCGAATGATGCTCGAGGCGCGAGAGGAGGATCGCGTCGTCCGCACCGATGTTGGCGCGGCCCCAGCTGGCGGCAACGAGGTTGATCGCCTCGGTCGCACCGCGGGTGAACACCACTTCCTCCGCCTTGCCGCCAAGGAAGGTGGCGAGGCGGCTACGCGCGGCTTCATAGGCGCGCGTCATCGCCGCCGAGCGATCATAGACGCCGCGATGCACGGTGGCGTAGCGCGGGCCGTAGCCCTCGGCGATGGCGTCGATCACCGCCTGCGGTTTTTGAGCGGTCGCGGCACTGTCGAGATAGTGCCACCCGCCGAGCCCCGGAAACCGGGCGCGCAGGTCGGTGGGGATGGCGGCGTGGGCGTTCATCGCGTCAGCTCGCGCAATTTCGTGCGGGCGAGGGTGGCGATGTCCGCCTCTTCGCCAAGCTCGTCCCACAAGCCGCCGATAAAACCTTCGAGGAGCAGCGCCTTGGCATCTTCGGGCGAGAGGCCGCGGGCCTGCGCGTAGAAGAGCTGCATCGCGTCGAGTTCGCCGACCGTCGCGCCATGCGCGCAGGCGACGTCGTCGGCGAAGATCTCGAGTTCGGGCTTGGCGTTGGCGGTGGCCTCGCGGCTCAGGAGCATGGCCTTCACGTCCTGCTCGCTCTCGGTCTTCTGCGCCTCGCGCGCGACCGCGACCTGCCCGAGATAGGTGCCGGTGGCCTTGCCGCCCAGCACCGTGCGGACCGTCTGGGTCGAAGTCGCGCCGGGGGCGATGTGGCGCACGAAGGTGACGACCTCGAGCGTCGCGTCACCGCTGCCGACATTGGCGGCGTGGAAGGTGAAATCCGAGCCCTCGTGCAGTGTCACGTCGAGCTCGATGCGGCCGTAGCGGTCGGCGCAATTGAGCGCATAGAGGTCGAAGGTCGCGCCCTCGGCGATGGTCACGGCGGCGCGCTTCACGTCGATCGCATCGCCGCTCGGCATCCAGATTTGCTGCAACTTTTTGTGCGCAGCAATTTCGATCGCCTCGGGGGCCGAAAGGTCGTCCCAGACCTCGCCCAGCGCCTTGATATCGGCGTAGCGATAGGCCTCGTCGGCGCGGGTGGGGAGCGGGGCGGTCATGCTTAGGCCACCACCTCGGCATAGCCTTCGCGCTCGAGCTGGAGTGCGAGGTCGGGGCCGCCCGATTTGACGATCCGGCCGGCCGACAGGACGTGCACCCTGTCGGGCTGCACATAGTCCAAGAGGCGCTGGTAGTGGGTGATGAGGAGCACGCCCTTGTCGGGTGCGCGCATGATGCGGTTGATGCCCTCGCCGACGGCTTTCAATGCGTCGATGTCGAGGCCGCTGTCGGTCTCGTCGAGGATGGCGAACTTCGGCTGCATGATGCCCATCTGGACCATCTCGGCACGCTTCTTCTCGCCGCCCGAGAAGCCGACGTTGACGGGGCGCTTGAGCATGTCGGCAGGCAGCCCGAGGGCGGACGACTGCTCTTTCGCGAGCTTGATGAACTCGGCGCCCGACAGTTCCTCTTCGCCGCGCTCGCGGCGCTGGGCGTTGAGGCTCTCGCGCAGGAACTGGAGCATCGAGACGCCGGGGATCTCGACCGGATATTGGAAGCCGAGGAAGAGGCCCGCGGCGGCGCGCTCGTGCGGCTCCATGTCGAGGAGGTCCTTGCCGCCGAAGTCGGCGCTGCCGCCGGTCACGTCATAGCCGGGGCGGCCGCCGAGCGCATAGGCGAGCGTCGACTTGCCCGCGCCATTGGGGCCCATGATGGCATGGACTTCGCCCGCGGGTACGGTGAGGTCGAGGCCCTTGAGGATGGGCTTGTCGCCGGTCGCGACGTGGAGGTTTTCGATCTTCAGCATGGCTTAGTAGGTAAATCCCTTGGCGGCGAATTTCTTGGAGATGGCGTCCATGTCCTTGCTGCTCGTCGTCGCGATGGCGACGCGGCCCGAGGCCTCGTCTTTGTGCACGGCGGTGTCCTTGCAGCTCTTCTCGACGAAGGCGGTAACGTCCTTGGCGATGTCTTGCGGTACGTAACGGATCATCCGACACTCCCTTCCAGTGACAATGCGAGGAGCTTCTGCGCCTCGACGGCGAACTCCATCGGGAGTTCCTTCAGCACTTCCTTGGCAAAACCGTTGACGATGAGCGCGACGGCGGCTTCCTCGTCGAGGCCGCGGGCCTGCGCGTAGAACATCTGGTCTTCGCTGATCTTGGAGGTGGTCGCCTCATGCTCGATCGTCGCGGTCGGGTTCCTGACCTCGATATAGGGCACGGTGTGCGCGCCGCAGCTGGAGCCGAGCAGCAGGCTGTCGCACTGGGTGAAGTTGCGGACATTCTCGGCGCCCGGCATCACCTTGACGAGGCCGCGATAGGTGTTGTCCGACTTGCCCGCCGAAATTCCCTTGGAGATGATCGTCGAGCGGCTGTTCGGGCCGATGTGCACCATCTTGGTGCCGGTGTCGGCCTGCTGGTAATTGTTGGTGAGCGCGACCGAATAGAATTCGCCGACGCTGTCGGCACCTTTGAGGATGCAGCTCGGATATTTCCAGGTGATGGCGCTGCCGGTCTCGACCTGCGTCCAGCTCACCTTCGAGCGGTCGCCCGCGCACAGCGCGCGCTTGGTCACGAAATTGTAGATGCCGCCCTTGCCCTCCTTGTCGCCCGGATACCAGTTCTGGACGGTGGAGTATTTCACCTCGGCATCCTCGTGGGCGTAGATTTCGACCACGGCGGCATGGAGCTGGTTTTCATCGCGCATCGGCGCGGTGCAGCCCTCGAGATAGGAGACGTAGCTGCCCTTTTCGGCGACGATCAGCGTGCGCTCGAACTGGCCGGTATTCTCGGCATTGATGCGGAAATAGGTCGACAGCTCCATCGGGCAGCGCACGCCCTCGGGGATGTAGACGAAGGTGCCGTCGGAGAAGACCGCCGAGTTGAGGCAGGCGAAATAATTGTCGCGCTGCGGCACGACCGAGCCAAGATACTTTTTCACAAGCTCGGGATGCTTCTTCACCGCTTCCGAGATGGAGAGGAAGATGACGCCGGCCTTCTCCAGTTCGTCGCGGAAGGTAGTGGCGACCGAGACGCTGTCGAACACGGCATCGACCGCGACCTTGCGCGCGCCCTCGACGCCCGCGAGCACCTTCTGCTCCTCGATCGGGATGCCGAGTTTCTCGTAGGTGCGGCGGATTTCGGGGTCGAGCTCGTCGAGCGACTTCAGCGTCGGCTTCTTCTTGGGCTCGGCGTAATAATAAGCGTCCTGGTAGTCGATCGGCGGGATCGTCAGCTTGGCCCAGTCGACCTCTTCCATCTCGAGCCAGGCGCGAAAACCCTTGAGGCGCCATTCGAGCATCCACTCGGGCTCGCCCTTCTTGGCCGAAATGAAGCGCACCGTGTCCTCGTCGAGCCCCTTGGGCGCGAATTCCTGCTCGATGTCGGTCGAGAAACCCCACTCGTAATCCTTGTCGAGCGCCTCGCGGGCCTCGGGGTTCATTTCCTCGCGGGAGGTGAGTTCGCGTTGTTCGCTCACTGGGTGAGTTCCTTCAATTTCACGGCGTCGAGGGCGCCGCGTACCTTCTGTCCGACAAGGCCCATGTGCGGCTTGACGCGGCAATGCGTGTCGAGCGCGCAGTCCGAGGGGCCGTCCGAGCATTGCGTCATGGCGATGGGGCCTTCGACCGCCTCGATGATGTCGGCAAGGCTGATCGCCTGCGGATCGCGCGCGAGGCGATAGCCGCCGCCTGCGCCGCGCTGGCCGACGAGAAGACCGGCGCGGCCCAAGGCCTGCATCAGCTTCTGCGCGGTCGGCAGCGGCACGCCGGTTTCCTCCGCCAGCGCGGACGCCGACAGCCGCTCGCCCGGGGTGCGGGCGGCGGCGGTCATCATCACGACCGCATAGTCGGCAAGGTGGGTGAGGCGCATCTCTCTAGGCTCTAGCGTTTAATCGGACCAATTCGTTCCGATTGGCGAGCTAGGGATGCGGCGGCGGAATTTCAAGCGATTTCCGGTCGTTGCGAGTCGTTCGCAACGACCGGAAAGAGGCGTCTAGAGCGACTGCTTTTCCTGCGCAATCCAGCGCTCGACGCTATCCTCGACGAGGTCGAGGGGAATGGGGCCGGTGACGAGCACGGCATCGTGGAAGCCGCGCCAATCGAAATCATCGCCGAGCTCGGCCATGGCGCGGTCGCGCAATTCCATGATCTTGAGCTTGCCGACCATATAGGCGGTCGCCTGCCCCGGCATGACGATATAGCGCTCGATCGCCTTGACCGCATCGCCCTCGGGATTGGGGGTGTTGGTCATGAGGTAGTCGATCGCCTGCTCGCGGGTCCAGCGCTTGTGGTGGAGGCCGGTGTCGACGACGAGGCGCGCGGCGCGCCAAAGCTCCATGCCGAGCCGTCCGAAGTCGGAATAGGGATCGGTATAGAAGCCCATGTCCTTGCCAAGTTCTTCGGAATAGAGGCCCCAGCCTTCGGTATAGGCGGTCTGCCCGCCGAAGCGGCGGAAGGGCGGCAGGGCCTCGAGATTGGTCTGGATCGAGCGCTGGAGGTGATGGCCCGGGCTGCCCTCGTGATAGGCGAGCGCTTCCAGTTCGTTGAGGCTCATCGCATTGAGGTCGTAGAGGTTGACGTAATAGACGCCGGGGCGCGAGCCGTCGGGGGCAGGCGCGTTATAGAAGGCCTTGCCCGCCGATTTCTCGCGGAAGGCCTCGACCGGCTTCACGACCAGCGGGTCGGACGGCAGCGTGCCGAAATATTCGGGCAGCTTCTCGTCCATCGCGGCCTGCACGGTGGCGGCGCGGTCCAGATATTCCTCGCGACTCTTGGCGAAGAAGCGCGGGTCGGTGCGGGTATATTCGAAAAATTCGGACAGCGTGCCGGTGAAGCCGACCTTCTCCATGATCTGCCGCATCTCGTCATGGATGCGCGCGACATTGGCGAGGCCGAGTTCGTGGACCTCGTCGGCACTCATGTCGCTGTCGGTATATTGCTTGAGAAGGTTCGCATAATAGCCGGCGCCATCGGGCAGGCGCCAGATGCCGTCGTCCATGCCCGCCACGGCTTCCTGCCGGACCATCTCGGCGCGCAGTGCCTGATAGGCGGGCACGGCCTCGTTCGCCCAGGCCGCATCGGCACGGGCGATGAGGTCGGCCTTTTCGGCGTCCGCGATGTCGAGCTTGGCGACCTTGCCGCGGAAATCCTCGAGCACCGCATTGTCCATGCCCGCCTCGAGGAGGTTGTCGACGTCGGCGATGACGTAAGGGTAGACCCACTTGGGCGGCGCGATGCCGAGCGCCGAGCGGTCCTTCGACTGGCGCGACAGTTCGGGCAGGACGCGGCCGATGTCGGCGATGCGGCTGATATAGGCCTCGGCATGGGCGGGCTCGCCGATGCGGTGGATGTTGATGAGGAAGGCGGCGGCCTGCGCCTGCGCGCCGAACATCTGGTTGAAGATGAAGCCGTGGCGGTCGTAGGGCTCGAGCCGTTCCTGGTTGGCGAGGTTGCGCAGGAAAATCTCGTAGGAAAGGCGGTCCTGCACCGACAGGGTGGCGGGGTCGAAGCCCGCCTTCAGCTTGGCCGCGGTGTCGCGCATCAGCGCGAGCTGCTTGTCACTGGCTTCTTCGGAGACATCACCCCAGGTGCCGTAATCCTCGTCGATGATGCCGCGATAGCTCTTGGCCACGGGGGAGAGCTCGAGCATCGCCGCATCATGCGCCTCGAACAGGGCCGCGAGCGCCGGATCGCGCGCTTCTGCCGCCGCGGGCGCGGCGGGCGCTGCCGCCGTGGAGGCGGGCGCCCCGGTCACGGCGGGGGTGCAGGCCATCACGGCAAGGCTCGAGGCAGCAAGAAGGGCTAGGCGCATAAGGTCGTCTCCGAAAAATTAGGATCGAGGACACCTTGCCCGCCATGGTGAGGGAAGGCTAGTGCCGAACCATGCTCTACGGTCTCACGCGCCCGCTGGTGTTCCGGATGGATCCCGAAAAGGCGCATCGGCTTACCATTACCGCACTGAAGCTGCTGCCCAAGCGGCCGGTGCCCAAGTTCGCGTCCAGCCTCGGGCAGGACGTGGCCGGTCTGCATTTCCCGAGCCCGATCGGGCTGGCGGCGGGCTTCGACAAGAATGGCGAGGTGCCCGACGCGATGCTCGGCTTCGGCTTCGGCTTCGTCGAGGTCGGCACCGTCACGCCGCGACCACAGGAGGGCAATGAAAAGCCCCGCCTGTTCCGGCTCGAGGAGGACCGCGCGGTGATCAACCGCATGGGGTTCAACAACGAGGGCCAGGACGCGGCGCGCAAGCGCATCGGCTATCGCGACCACCGGCGCGGGCTGATGGGGGTCAATATCGGCGCCAACAAGGACAGCGAGGACCGCATCGCCGATTACCGGCGCGGGGTCGTGTCCATGTCGCCCTATGCCGATTATCTCACCGTCAACATCTCCTCGCCCAACACGCCCGGCCTGCGCCAGCTGCAGAGCCCCAAGGCGCTGCGCGAGCTGTTGAACACCGTGCGCGAGACGAGGGGGCAGGACGGGCCGCCCATCTTCCTCAAGGTCGCGCCCGACCTTGCCGAGGACGATCCGGCGCGCATCGTGCGGGTGGCGATCTCGACCAAGATCGACGGCATCATCGTCTCGAACACGACGATCGACCGGCCCGACACGCTGCAGTCCGAACATGCGGGCGAGGCCGGCGGGCTGTCGGGACGGCCGCTCAAGGAGAAGGCGCTCGAGGCGCTCAGGGCCTTTGCGCGCGAGACCAAGGGGCGCATCCCGCTGATCGCGGCGGGGGGCATCGAGACGGTCGATGACGTGTGGGAGCGGATACGGGCGGGCGCGAGCCTCGTCCAGATCTACTCGGCGCTGGTCTACGAGGGGCCGGGGCTCGCGATGCGCCTCAACGGCCAGCTCGCGCGGCGGCTCGAGGAGGAAGGCGTGGCCAACATCTCCGAGATCGTCGGCGCCGACCTCTAGGGCCTAGTCGCCGACCAGCACGACGCCCTCGCGGCGCGGGTCCGCCCCGCCGTCGATGGTGCCGTCCTCGCGGATGATGACGCCGTGGACGCCCGAGCCCTCGCCCTGCCCCGGCACCAGCGTCACGCCGCGTCGCGCCAGCCCGTCGATCACGTCCTGCGGCAGCTTGTCGGCCTCGGCACCGACGCGCTCGCCGCGCGCGATCATGTTGGGCAGCGCGAGCGCCTCCTCCATCGTCAGCCCCCAATAGGTCGCGCCGACCAGCGTCTTGCCGACATAGGCGGGGATCGAATTGCCCCCGGCGCTTCCGATGGCGCCTGCGAAGTCGCCATCCTCGAGCAGGATCAGCGGGATCATCGAGGAGCGCGGGCGCTTGCCCGGTGCCACCGCATTGGGGTGGGGCGCGCCGCCGTCGGTCATCGGATCGAAGCTGAAGTCGGTGAGCTGGTTGTTGAGGAAGAAGCCGTCGACCATCCGGCCCGTGCCGAAAATGCTCTCGACGGTGGTGGTGATGGAAATCGCATCGCCCCATTTGTCGCGGACGATGAAATGGCTGGTGCCGGTGGGCTCGAGCGTGGCGTCGGGCACGGTAGTGGCGGGGGCGCCCTCGGGCACGCCCGCTTCCGGTGCGGGCCCGGCGACGGGTCCGATCAGGGCGGCGCGCTCGTCGAGATAGTCGGGGGCGAGGAGGCCCGCGATGGGGACCGTGTCGACATCGCCGAAATAGGCGTCGCGGTCGGCGTACATGAGGCGGCTCGCCATGGCGAACAGGTACCAGCCCTCGGGATCATCGGCGCTAGTGGCGGCGATGTCGGTGCGCTCGAGGAGACCGAGCAGCTGGAGGAAGGCGGCGCCCGAGGAGGGCGGCGGCGGCGCGCAGACGTCATAGCGCAGCCATTCGCTGCACACGCTGGCCTTTTCGATGACCTCGTAGCCCGCCATGTCGGCGAGGGTCAGCGTGCCGGGAAGCTCGCCCTCGCGCGTCTTGGCGACGATCGCTTTCGCGGTCTCGCCCTCGAGCAGCGCGGACGGGCCCTCGAGGCGGAGACGGCGGAGGAAGTCGCCATAGGCAAGGTTGCGAAGCGTATCGCCCGTGCCCTTGTCCGCGAAATAGCGCTGCGCATCGGGCTGCGAGAGTTGCGGCCAGTCCTGCGTCAGGAAGTTGCCGAGGCGCGGGCTGATGGCGAAGCCTTGTTCGGCGGTGACGATCGCGTCGGTGAAGAGGAGGTCCCACGGCAGGCGGCCATGGTCCTCGTGCGCGGCATGCAGCGCGGCGACCGCGCCGGGCACGCCGACCGCGCGGCCCGACAGGACGGCGCGGCCATAGCCGAGCCGTTCGCCATCCTCGCCGAGGAACATGGTGGGGCTGGCGCCAGCGGGCGCGATCTCGCGGCCGTCATAGACCAAAGTGGTTTCGCTGCCCGCGTCGTAGAAATGGAGGAAGGCGCCGCCGCCCACACCCGATGACTGCGGCTCGACGAGGCTCAGCATCGCCTGCACCGCGACCGCGGCATCGGCGGCGCTCCCGCCATGCTCGAGGATGTCCATCCCCGCCTGCGCGGCGAGCGGGTTGGCGGCGATGACGAAGGGGGTGTGCGTCTCCTGCTCCACCGGCTGGATGGTGGTGCAGGCGGCGAGCGGAAGCGCGAGAAGCGGCAGGAGCGTGCGGGTCATGACAAGGGTTGCTATCGCGCCGCCACGACGCTGTCCATTGGACCGCCGCTCTTCCTTGAGCGGTAAAATGCGCTATGAACGCCGAAATTCTTCGGGATCGTGCCTGTCAGGACGCGCGTTCCCCGCTCGGAGAGGAGACCCCATGGCGAGCCGCCGCACCGAACTCGAACATTTCCCCAACCTCGTGACGATGTTCTTCACGCGGGCTCGGGAGAAGGGCGACAAGCCGTTCCTCTGGGCCAAGAAGGACGGCGAATGGCAGTCGACCAGCTGGCGCCGCGCCGCCGAGATGGTGGCGAGCATGGCGCAGGGCTTACGCGATCTCGGGATGGAAGAGGGCGACCGCGTCATGCTGGTCTCCGAGAACCGTCCCGAATGGCTGATCGCTGATCTCGCCATCATGGCGGCGGGCTGCGTCACCGTGCCGACCTACACCACCAACACGACCCGCGACCACCAGCATATCCTCGGCAATTCGGATGCGCGCGCGGTGATCGTCTCGACCCAGAAGCTGGCCGAGCCGCTCATTCCCGCCGTGCTGTTCGCGAGCGAATGCCACCACATCATCTCGATCGACGACATCATCACCGGCCAATCGCCCGATGTCGCCAAGTTCCACCATTGGGACGAGCTGCTCGGCACCGAGGCCGACCTCATCGCCTATGAGGAAGAAGCCCGCCAGAAGACGCGCGGCGACCTTGCCTGCCTCATCTACACGAGCGGTACCGGCGGCGCGCCGCGCGGGGTCAAGCAGCATCACGGCATGATCCTCCACAATGTGGAAGGCTGCGTCGACGTCATCGCCAACGACTTCGGCTGGGAGGACGAGGTGTTCCTCTCCTTCCTGCCCGCGAGCCACGCCTACGAGCATACCGGGGGGCAGCATTTCCCGATC
Organism: Sphingomicrobium aestuariivivum; assembly: GCF_024721585.1. Lineage (NCBI taxonomy): Bacteria > Pseudomonadati > Pseudomonadota > Alphaproteobacteria > Sphingomonadales > Sphingomicrobiaceae > Sphingomicrobium > Sphingomicrobium aestuariivivum. The sequence goes on along the minus strand of NZ_CP102629.1, from coordinate 1,341,250 downwards.
GGGCTCGGCGCGGAAATCTATTATGCCGAGGGGCTCGAGAAGCTCGCCGCCAATATCGAGGAGACGAAGCCGACGATCATGGTCGTCGTGCCGCGCCTGTTCGAGATGCTGCGCGCCAAGATGCTCAAGACCATCGAGAAGGAAGGTGGGGTTGCCGCCTACCTCCTCCGCCGCGCGTTGCAGATCGAGGAGAAGCGCTACAACGGCAAGTCGAGCGTGCTCGATATCCCGATGAACGCGATCCTCGGGAACACATTGCGCAAGAAGGTCCGCGACAAGTTCGGTGGCCGGATGAAGGCAATGGTCTCGGGCGGGGCGCCGCTCAATCCCGATGTCGGCCTGTTCTTCCAGGCGATGGGGCTCACCATGCTCCAGGGCTATGGCCAGACCGAGAGCGGTCCGGTCATCAGCTGCAACCGGCCGAGCGCCGGCCTGCGCATGGACACGGTCGGCCCGCCCTTGAAGAACACCGAGGTGAAGATCGCCGAGGATGGCGAGATCTGCGTGCGCGGCGAGCTGGTGATGACCGGCTACTGGCGCAACAAGGATGACACCGCCAAGGTGCTCGACGAGGAGGGCTGGCTGCTCACCGGCGACGTCGGCCATATCGACGAGAAGGGCCGCATCAAGATCACCGACCGCAAGAAAGACCTCATCGTCCTCGACAAGGGTGACAATGTCGCGCCGCAGCGGATCGAGGGCATCCTGACGCTGCAGCCCGAGATCGGGCAGGCGATGGTCTATGGCGACCGCCGCCCCTATATCGTGGCGCTGCTGGTGCCCGATGCCGAAGCCACCCGCGGCATGAACGAGGAAGAGGTGAAGCGCGCGCTTGGCGCCGCGGTCGACCGCGTCAACGCCGACCTGTCGGTCATCGAGAAGGTTCGCCGCTTCATCATCGCCGACGAGGCCTTCACCGTCGATAACGAGATGCTCACCCCCAAGCAGTCGATCCGCCGTCACAAGATCAACGCGGTCTACGAGGACCGGCTGAGCAAGCTCTACAAGGGTTGATCATCGCTTCCGGCTCCCCTAGTGACCTATTAAGGTAATACACTAACGGGGGCTGGAACATGGCATTGACTGCGGGACGCGGACGCACGGTGGCGATCTATGTCGCCACGCTGTTGCTGGGCTATGCGCTTTTCATCCTGCCCAACCTCTATCTCGGCATCTTCAAGCCCGCGGGCGGGCTGACGGGCGAAAACCGGCTCTGGATGGGGCTGTTCCAACTTTTCAGCGTCAGCGCGCTGGTCTGGTTCGCCCTGCGCCTGCTCGGCGGTGATTATCGCGATATCGGCTGGGACTGGAGCCGGTGGCGCGGCGATGCGCTGGTCGGCACGGTGGTGGGGCTCGCTTGGGCGCTCGTCGAGATGCTTGTCGTCATTCCCGCTTATGGCGGCGCCGACCAGGTCGACGTCGCGGACATCATCGAGAGTATTGGCGGGCGCCCCGCGGCGATGGCGGGCTGGCTCGTGCTCGGCGTGCTCGGCGGCGGGGTGGCGGAGGAGATCTTCAACCGCGGCTTCACCATCAACGTGCTGCGCTCGGCCTTCGCCAACAAGCGCCTCGGCCTCGCCATCGCCGTGCCCCTGTCGGTCGTCATCTTCATGGTCGGGCACCTGCCGCAAGATACGCTGCAGTGGATCACCATCCTCGTGCCGACGCTCGTCTACACCGCGCTGTTCGTCGCCACGCGGCGGCTGACCGCGCCCATCTTCGCGCATGGCGTCCACAATGCCGCCGTGCTGGCGATCATCTGGTTCGCCTATGTCGCCTGAGGCCTAGTCGGCGTCGCGATAGGGGATGAAGTGGCTGAAGGTGCAAAAGCCGCCGGTCATGCCCGCCGTCGTCTCGACCACGCGGGCGCGGTCGCCGCGGCAGGTGCGCCCCATCGGGCTTTCGATCACCAGTACGTGGCCGATCCGGTCGAGCCCGCTGCAGGGGGCATCGAAGGTCTGGAGGTAGCGGGTGCGGCCGACGCGATAGACGATGGTGTGATCATCGACCACGGTCGAGGAAGTGACGTTGGCGGGCAGGCAGCTGACCGGCTCGCCGGGCACGCGGTCGCCGAGCAGCTCGGCGAGCTCGGCCTCGTCATCGGCGCTCATCGCATAGGGTTCGGAGGTGGTGCAGCCGGCGAGCAGCGCCAGCGGCGCGAGGGCAAGGATCTTGTTCATGGCGCGACTCCTGAAGGGTTCCGCTCTTGAAACGATTCTCGGCCCGCCGATGTTTCGCTGGCCTGAACGGATCAGCTCGAATGGTCGGCGATGATACGCCAATCTTCGCCCTCACGCGCGAAGACGAGGCTCGTGAGCCCCGTGTCGGGATCGCGGTCGTCGGCATAGGTCAGCGTATAGCGGCCGATATAGAGCGCATGGTCGGGGCCGAGGGGGCGGACGTCGAGCGTTTCCATCGACAGGGTTCCGCGTTCGCTATTGTCGGGAGCCGACCAGTCATAGGCGTTTCGATAGCGTTCCTCGAACTCGGCCTTGCCGCGGGAGAGCCCCTTCGAGCCGACATAGCTGGTGGCGGGATCGTCCGAATAGATGGACAGGAATTTGTCCATGTCGCCCTCGTTCCAGCCGTCGTCGCTGGCATCCAGCACGGCCTCGATCGCGGCGCGGGTTTCGGCGAGGTCGGGTGCGGCGGGCGCGTCGGGCTCCTGCTGCTGGCAGGCGGCGAGGCCGAGCGCGAGGGCGATGATCGTGAGGCGCATCAGAAATTGTCCTTGGCGGTGCGGCGGCGGGCGAGCTCTTCAGCACTCTCCGCGCGCATAAACGGGTTGGTCGCCAGCTCCTCGCCCACCGTGGTGGGGACGGTGCGGCGGCCCGCGGCGCGCGCGGTCTCGACGGCGGCGAGGCGCTCGGCGATGGCGGCATTGTCGGGCTCGGCGGTGATCGCGAAGCGGCCATTCGACAGCGTATATTCGTGGGCGCAATAGAGCGGCGTGCCGCCGGGAAGGTCGGCGAAGCGGCGGAGGCTCGCGTGCATCTGGGCCGCCGTGCCCTCGAACAATCTTCCGCAGCCCATCGCGAACAGCGTGTCGCCGCAGAAGACGGGGCCGTCGTGGAAGACGTAGGCGATGTGGCCGAGGGTGTGGCCGGGGACGTGCCAGACGGTGATCGGCTGGCCCTCGATCGAGAAGAGCTGGTCGTCCTCGAGCGCGACGTCGAGGCCGGGAATCTTGTCGGCTTCGGGGGCGGGGCCGAGGATCTGCGCGCCGGTCGCCTCCCTGATGGCGAGATTGCCGCCGGTGTGGTCGGGGTGCCAGTGGGTGACGAGCACGTGGGTGATGGTCCAGCCGAGCTTTTCCGCCGCCTGGAGGCAGGCTGCGCCGTCGCCCGGGTCGACCACCAGCACGGCATTGCCGAGCTTCACCAGCCAGTGATAATTGTCGCTGAACGCGGGGACACAGGCGATCTCGAGATCGCCGACCTTGTCGATCTCATAGCCTGCGCGCGTCACCATGTGCCGACATTCTCCATCGAGGCCCACGGCTCCTTCGGTTCCTGCGCGCCGCCCTTGTTCAAGAGCTCGATCGAGATGCCGTCGGGGGTCTTCACGAAGGCCATGCGGCCCTCGCGCGGGGGCCGGTTGATGGTGACGCCATGGGCCTGCAGCTTCTCGCAGGTGGCGTAGATGTCATCGACCTCGAAGGCGAGATGACCGAAATTGCGCCCGCCGCCGAAATCCTCGCCCTCGCCGTCCCAATTGTGCGTGAGCTCGATCTCGGCATCCTCGCCGGGCACGCCAAGGAAATAGAGGGTGAAGCGACCGGGATCGCTTTCCTTCACGCGTCGCCCTTCGAGGCCGAGCAGCTTGAAGAAGTTGATCGTCGCCTCGGGGTCGGTGACGCGGATCATGGTGTGGAGGAAAGCGGTCATCGGGCGGGCTCCTCGGGGGGGACGTCGGGAGTGGGGGCAAGCGGCTCGAGTGCCTGCAGCCGTTCGTTGGCGATCTGGGCGGCGGGATGGTCGGGCATGGCGAGGATCGCCGCCTGCCAGGCGGCCTTCGCGCCCGCCTCGTCGCCCGAGGCCATCAGCACCTCGCCCTTGGTGAAGAGCACTTCGGGGCTGTCGGGGGCGCGCTGCTCGGCCTGGCCGATGCGGGTGAGCGCGGTGGCATAGTCGCCCGACTGTCCGGCCATCTCGGCGGCGGCGAGCCAGTAGAAGGGGTCGTCCTGCACGAGCTGGCCGGCGCTGGCGAGCGCGGCGTTGGATTCCTCGAGCCGCCCCAGTTCGTGGAGCGCCCACGCCTGGTCGACCAGCACCCAGCCGAGCTGCATCGGCTCGAGGCTGTTGGTGGCGGCCGCCGCGGCGGCGGCCTCGTGGGCGCGCTCATAGTCCTTCGCGACATTGTAGAGCGTGGCGGCGGCGGCATAGGCCTGCCCGGCACTGCGCAAATCGGTCGCCTCGCCCGCGATGGCCATGAATTCGGCGGCGGCATCGGCCTGCCGCCCGTCCTTCATGGCGAGCTGGGCGCGGCATTCGCGGCTCTCCATGCTGTCGTCGGTGCCGCAGACGAGCAGTTCGCCCGGCATTGCCACCGATGGCGGCGCGTCCTGCGCGAGGAGGGCGAGGGCGAGGAGGGAAAGGGACATCAGGCGGTCGCTCCGCTTTGCGTGACAAGCAGGTCGAGCGCATGGAGCTCGCCGAGGATGGCGGCGATCTCGTGCGGCTCGGACAGGCGATGTCCGCTATTCTTGATGAGGCGCAGCTGAACATCGGGGCTGGTGAGGCGCTGGAGCGCCTTGGCGGCGATGCGCGCGGGCACGTCCTTGTCCTTCTCGCCATGGACGAAGCGGACAGGGCCGTCGAAGGCGATCGGCTTGTCGAGGAGGCGGAGGTCGGCGCCGGAATCGACGAAGCCCTTGTGGGTCACCATGACGCTGTCGTCATAGTCGCTCGGGCGTTCGAGCTTGCCGTCGCGCTCGAGCATCGCCTTCGCTTCGTCCGAAAAGCCCCAGTCGGTGAAGTCGGGCGCGGCGGCGAGGCCGAGGACGGCGGCGACGCGGGTCGGGCGGGCCTGCGCGGCGGCAAGCGCGAGCCAGCCGCCCATCGAGGAGCCGATGAGGATGACGGGGCCCTTGGCGAGCCGGTCGATCACCGCCAGTACTTCCTCGAGCCAGCGGGTAAGCGTGCCGTCGGCGAAGTCGCCGGGCGAGCTGCCCGTGCCCGAATAGTCCATGCGGATCGAGGTGCGCCCGCCTTGCGCGGCATAGGCGTCGATGGCGGTCGCCTTGCCGCCCTCCATGTCGGAGGCATAGCCGGGCAGGAAGAGGTAGGTGATGCCCTTCGACCCGCGACGGTGGCGGTAGGCGATCGGGCGGCCCTCGACGTCGAGGTGCTGGATAGTCGGCTGGTCGTTCATGCTCCCCCATCTAGGAAGCATGGCGGCCCGCGGCTAGTCGCCCGTTGGAGCGACGCGCCACGGGCCGGTGCGGATCAGCGCAGGAAGCGGGCGCGTAGCCAGTCGGACACGACTTCGAGCGCGGCCGGATCGAAGGTCTCCTCGATGTCGCGATATTCGCCCACCGAACCGGTCGTCGCGGTCTGAAACAGGTGGTTGAGCCCGTCGAGCTGGCGAACCGTGACATCGGGATTGCGCGCCAGCGCGACGCGGATGGCGGAAAGGTTGTCCTGTGCCGGCACCTGCAGGTCGAGCGTGCCGTTGATCGCGAGGACCGGTACATCCACTGCCTCGAGATTGGGGCGCGGGTCGTAGCGCAGGAGATAGGCGTACCAGGGCGATTCCATCTGCCCGATCACCAGCGCGGGGTCGGCGTCGGCGGGCAGGCCGAGCGCCTGCATCGCCTCTGCATCGAGGATGGCGCGAATATTGGCAGCGGCCTGTTCCTCGCTCGTCGCGGCGCCGATGGCAGCGAAGATTTCCTTCATCACCGGCTCGCCGCGGTCGATCTCTTCCTCGCTCATGCCCATCTGCGCGCCCATCAGGCGCCGCTGCAACAGGAGCAGCTGGTCGAGCCGCGTGCCGGGGCCGGCCAGCATGACGAGGAAGGCGACCGCGTCATTGTCGCGCATGGCGATGGGGCCGATCATCCCGCCTTCCGAATGGCCGATGAAGCCGATGGCGTCGGCGGCGATATCATCGCGCCCTTCGAGGAAGGCGAAGGCGGCATTGGCGTCGGTCGCATGGTCGGCCGAGGTGGCGGCGGCGAAATCGCCGCCCGACCCGCCGACGCCGCGATCATCGAAGCGCAGCACGGCGATGCCGTTGCGGGTAAGGTGATCGGCGAGCACCGCGAAGGGCTTGTGCCCGAGCAGGCTCTCGTCGCGGTCCTGCGGGCCCGAGCCCGAGATGAGGATGGCGGCGGGATGTGGCCCCTCGCCCTCGGGCAGGGTCAGCGTGCCCGCGAGGCTGTGGCCGGCGGACGCATTGTCGAATTCCACTTCTTCCACCTCATAGGGTAAAGGGCCGACGGGCAGCTGCGGGCGCTTGGCTTCCCTAGGCTCTTGCGCCTCGCCGCGGGTCAGGACGAGGTCCATGTCGGGCTGGTTCTCGGCGGTCCATTTGCCGGTGATGGTGTCGCCATCGAGCGTGCCGTCGAAGCGGACGACGCCGCGATAGATGGAAAAGCCGACATCCGCGCCTTCGCGGGACAGGTCGGCGATGGGCAGCGACTGGATCATCTGGTCGGGCGAATCGTAGAAGACGGCCGTGCCGTCATCGCCGGTCGCGATGCGCAGCACCTGCCGCAGCGTGACGCCGTTGCGCACGACCTCGCCGGTCCAGGTGCCGTCGAGCCCCTCGATGACAGGATCGGGGTCGGGTTCGCCCGGTTCGAGGGCGAGGGGCAGGCCCTGTCCCTGGACCCATTGGCCGTCCCACCGGCCCGCGGCCTCGTTCCAGCTGGCGCTGTAGGTGGCGTTGATGCGCGCCACGCCGAAGCGGAGTTCCTCGGCGGTGATGACGAGGTCGTCGACCTCGGTCAGGCGGCCGGGCGCCTGGTCGCGGCTCTCAAGCTTGCCGACGAGGTCGCCGTCGTCCTCGCGCTCGACGGTGAGGACGAGGGTGAGGTCGCCCATCGGGGTGGCGATATCGCCGTGCCAGCTGCCGACGGGATCTTCAGCGGTCTGGGCGAGCGCCATGTCGGGCGCGGCGAGGAGGAGCGCGGCGAGCGCGCCCGTGAGGTGATGTTTCATGGTTCTACCTTTTCGATGGGCGCGCCGGCGCGCTTATCCCCTGGGGTCGAAAATCTGTTCGATCGCGAGGTCGAAGACTTCGGCGATAGTGAAGGCGAGGGGGAGCGAGGGGTCGTATTTGCCGGTCTCGATGGCGTTCACGCTCTGGCGCGAGACGCCGAGTTTGTCGGCAAGGTCGGACTGGCTCCAGTCGCGCTCGGCGCGCAGGACCTTGAGCCGGTTCTTCACGGGCATTCCCCGGTGGTGCCGTAGGTCAGCTTGTTCCACAACGAACCCAGTCCAAGACCGAAGAACCAGATGATCGGCCACCAGAAGGCGTCGACATGTGGGACCTGTCCGAAATTCTCGAGGAAACCCCAGATCGAGGCGGCCGAGAGCGAGATGCCGGTGGCGAACAGTGCGGCGCGAATCTGCAGCATGCGAAGAAACTCGTCCTTGATCTCGACGAGGAAGCGGCCGACCGCCCAGAAATAGCCCGCGACCGCAATGCCGGGCATGAGCGCGAGCAGGGCGGAGATCGGCGTGATCGGATCGCCGTCATCGATCAGGGCGACCGCTGCGAACAGCGAGCCGAGATAGAGGAGACTGACCGCGAGCATCCGACGCAGGTAACTGGCCTGCGGGGTACCGCGGCTCCCGCTCGACTGCGCGTTGGCCGCCGCGTTCAAACCCGCCTTGATGAGGAAGGGTAACGAGGCCAGCATCATCGCCTTGCCGTAGATCGTGCCGCCGATGTCGGTCGCCTTCACCACGATGCCCATCGCTACCAGCGTGGCGATAAACAGCAGGAACCAGAGGACGACCGGGCGGCGCCGCGTCGGGACACTGTCGTTCATCGGGCGCCTGCCTTGCCGCAGCAGCCGGCGCGTCGTTGGGTGGCGATGAAGGTCGCGATGAGAGCGCTCATGATAGCGAAATTGGCTTGGCTCGACAGGCCGGCTTCCTTGCCCGCAAAGGCGGCGATCAGCAGGGCGGCGGCGTAAAGCAGGGCCCGCACATTGATGTTCATGGGTCAAACTCCCTTTTCAATTTGTAAAGCTTGTTTGACATGAGTCGCGCATCTTGTCAAGCGAGGTTGACATAAGGACAAGTGTCCTTGCTTTGTCCTTTTGGTTGAAGGCTTTGCGCCGCTGCATTAGGTGGGTGGGCATGACCGAGATGGTGAAAATCCACCTGCCCGACGGCAGCGTGAAGGAAATGAAGTCCGGCGCGACCCCTTATGATGTCGCCGCCGAGATCGGCCCCGGCCTTGCCAAGGCAGCGATCGCCGCGCGCGTCGACGGCGAATTGCGCGACCTTAAGCGTCCCTTCGAGGGCGATGCGAAACTCGCGCTCGTGACCAAGCGCGACGAGGCCGATGCCTTGGAGCTGGTGCGTCACGACTTCGCGCACGTGCTCGCCGAAGCGGTGCAGAACCTCTATCCCGGCACCCAGATCACCTTCGGTCCGGCGACCGACGACGGCTTCTACTACGATTTCGCGCCGGCCCCCGGCCGCGGCATGTTCACCGAGGAGGACCTGCCCGCGATCGAGGAAGAGATGCGCCGCGTCATCAAGGCCGACAAGCCGCTGATCCGCGAAGTCTGGGACCGCGAGAAGGTGCGCCAGTTCTTCATCGACAATGGCGAGGCCTTCAAGGCCGAGTGGGTGATGGAGCTGCCCGAGAACGAACCCATCACCATGTACAAGACCGGCACCGGCGAGGCCGACTGGATCGACCTGTGCCGCGGGCCGCACCTGCCGAGCACCGGCTATCTCGACCCAAAGGCGTTCAAGCTGACCCGCGTGTCGGGCGCCTATTGGCGCGGCGACCAGTCGAACCCGATGCTCAGCCGCATCTACGGTACCGCCTGGCTCGACAAGAAGCAGCTCGCCGAGCATTTGCATCGCCTCGAGGAAGCGGCCAAGCGCGACCATCGCAAGCTGGGCGCCGAGATGGACCTGTTCCACCTCCAGCAGGAGGCGCATGGCAGCGTCTTCTGGCACCCGCAGGGCTTCAAGATGTGGCGTGCGCTCGAGGCCTATATGCGCCGCGCCATCGACGATGGCGGCTATCGCGAGATCAAGACCCCGCAGCTGATGGACGTCAAGCAGTGGACCCGCTCGGGCCACTGGGGGAAATATGCCGAGAACATGTTCGCGGTTCCCGACATCGTCCCCAATGTGGAGAGCGAGGAAGAAGCCGCGGCCCCCGATGTCGCCGAGGACGCCGACTGGATGGCGATCAAGCCGATGAACTGCCCGGCGCACATCCTCGTCTTCAACCAGGGCATCAAGTCGTACCGCGACCTGCCGCTCCGCCTCTACGAAAACGGCTGCTGCCATCGCAACGAGCCGCACGGGGCGCTCCATGGCCTCATGCGCGTGCGCCAGTTCACGCAGGACGATGCGCATATCTTCTGCACCGAAGGGCAGGTGGTCGAGGAGATCCAGAAGTTCTGCAAGCTGGCCGACCGCATCTACAAGGACTTCGGCTATACCTATTCGGTCAAGCTCGCGACGCGCCCCGAAAAGCGCTTCGGCTCGGACGAGATGTGGGACAAGGCCGAGCAGGAAATGCGCGACGCGGTGAAGGCCGCGGGCATGGATAATGACGATTACGGTTGGGAAGAATTGCCGGGCGAGGGCGCCTTCTACGCGCCCAAGCTCGAGTGGCACCTGACCGACGCCATCGGCCGCACCTGGCAGGTCGGCACTATCCAGTCGGACCGCGTGCTGCCCGAACGCCTTGACGCCACCTATGTGGGCGAGGATGGCGAGAAGCATCGCCCCGTCATGCTCCACCGCGCCATCTTCGGTTCCTACGAGCGCTTCATCGGCATGCTGATCGAACATTATGCCGGCAAGATGCCGTTGTGGCTGGCGCCGACGCAGATCGTGGTCACCACCATCGTCTCCGATGCCGACGACTTCGCGAAGCAAGCCGCGGCCAAGCTGGAGGCGGCGGGACTGCGGGTCGAGACCGACCTCCGCAACGAGAAGATCAACTACAAGGTGCGCGAGCACAGCCTTGCAAAGGTCCCGATCATCGCGGTCGTGGGCAAGCGCGAGGCCGAGGAGGGCAAGGTTGCCCTTCGCCGGCTCGGCAGCCGCGACCAGGAGATCGTGAGCCTCGACGAATTCATCGCCGCCGCGATCAAGGAAGCGACTCCGCCCGACCTCGCCTGAGATCGGCAGGCCGGAAGTTGTGACGGCTCCGATACGATAACGGTTTTTCGCCGTTCCTCGTTTCGGAGCTGTTAACCAATCATTTGCGCTCTCCGTTTAGACCCCATTGTCGAGGCCGGCTCGCTCGGGAGCCGGTGGGGACAGACGGGGCGGATGTGAATCCTTTCAAGACGGCTTATGCGCAGGCAGCGCTGACGATCAAACGCGTGTCGAAAGGCACCTTCTCGCTGACGCGCGCGATTATCATCACCATCTCGATCATGGCGCTGATCATCGTCGGCATGGCGACGAGCGGATTCGTCGGCTCGATCGCCGACCGCCAGCAGGCCGCGACCCTGCGCAGCGTCAATGCCTTCACCACCGACGTCGTGACCGCAGGCGAACGCTGGGCGGTCTCGCGCGGGCTTGTCTATACGGCGCTGAAGGACCCCGCGCCGGTCAGCCGCAAGACCCTCGACAATATCCGCCGCCACCGCCTGGCGGGCAATCGCGCGATGGACGCCGCACTGTCGCGCTTCGAGCCCCAGAGCGTGAGCGAGCGCGCCATCTTCGACACGTTCAAGACCGCCGACGCCGAATTCGCCAAGGTCGAGACGCAGGCGCTCGGCGCCATGCGCGAGGCGGGCAGCCTGCGCGACCCCGAGCTTGCCATGCGCTTCCTCGGCGCCGCCACCCGCCGCATCACCGCTGCGCAGGAGCTGCGCTTCACGACCGCCGCGCAGGCGGGTACCGAGGGCTCGATCGCCAACCTCATGATGCTCAAGCACCTGTCGTGGGAAATGGGCGAATATGCGGGGCGCGAGCGCGCCATCGTCGCCGGCCAGATCGCCGCGAACGAACAGGTCACGCCGGCCCAGCGCGCGACGATCATCGAGAACCGCGGCCGCGTGCTAAGCGCTTGGGACGCGCTGCAGGTCCTCAAGACCGCCAGCGCCGACCGCCTCGACATGGACGAGGCGACCGATGCCGCGCGCAAGACCTTCTTCGCCGATTACGACCGGGTGCGCGCCGGCATCTACATGGCCAGCGACAGCGGCATGCCCTATCCGATGGGCGCCTACGAGTGGTTCGACGCGTCGACCCAGGCCATCGAGCCGCTGCTCGAGATCACCGACGCCGCCGAAGCCGCCACCCTCTTCTGGGTCGACCGCCAGCTCGAAAGCTCGCTCTGGTCGATCGTCATCCAGGCCTCGCTCCTGACGGCGGCCGTCCTCGCCGTGCTCGGGCTCATCTGGGTCACGGTGCGCCATGTCCAGCAGCCGATGAACGAGGTGATGGGTGCGACCCGCCTCATCGCCAAGGGCCGCTTCGATGTGCGCCTGCCGGTCGAGGCCCGCGCGCTCGAGATCGGCTCGATCGCCCGCACGCTGGCGCAGTTCAAGGATGCCGTCGCCCAGCGGGAGGCGCTGGAAGCGGCCAAGATCGAGGCCGAACGCCACAATGCCGAAGCGCGCGAAGCCGCGCTCGCCGCCGAACAGCGTGCCGTCGAGGAGCGCGAGCTGCGCGCCCGCCAGCTCGCCGATGCGGGCAATGATTTCACCCGCCGCATGCACGAGACCATCTCGACGCTGGCGTCCGCCGCCGACGAGATGAGCGCGACCGCCGACCTCATGGTCGAACAGCTCGGCAACACGACGGGCCAGCTGTCCGAAGTGGCGCGCGAGACGGGCAATGCCTCGTCCCACGTGCGCGAAGCGGCGGCGGCGGCCGACCAGATCCGCCTCGCCATCTCCGACATCGCCCGCCAGATCGAGGAGCAGCGCAGCTCCTCGAGCCAGGCCGCCGAGAAGAGCTCGGACACGGCGGGCGAAGTGCGCCGCCTGTCCGATGCCACCGGCAGCGTCGGCGAGATGGTCGGCATGATCGACGATGTCGCCAAGAAAACCGGCCTCCTTGCCCTCAACGCCACCATCGAGGCGGCGCGCGCGGGCGAGGCGGGGCGCGGCTTCGCGGTCGTGGCGGGCGAAGTGAAGGCCCTGTCCGAACAGACCGGCGAGGCGACCGCGAGCGCGGCCGCCACCGTCGGCGAGATGTCGGGCTCGATCACCCGCTCGGTCTCGGGCTTCGGCCAGGTCGACGAGGCGATCCAGCGCATCAGCCAGGCCGCCACCGCGATCGCCGCCACCGTGCGCCAGCAGTCGGAAGCGACCGAACAGCTCAGTCATGGCGTCGAGGGTGCCGCGCGCATCGCCGATACCGTGGCCACCCGCGCCCGCGCGGTCGACGAGGGCGCCGGTTCGGTCATGGCCGCGGCGACGCAGGTCAAGGCCGCTTCGGGCGAACTCGCCCAGCTCGCCGAGGCCGTCCGCGTCGACGTCGAGCAGTTCCTCAACGACCTCCAGTCGGCGCAGGCCGCCTGACCCACGCCACGACTTGACGAGGGGCATGGCACCGCCGCGTGCCGTGCCCCTTTATTTTAGCGCTCGGAAACCCTACTTCGGGCCCAGAAGAGACAACGACTCAAAGGAGAAATCGCTATACGACCGCCCCTTTCGCGACGTGGGATGTCGCCGCCGCCCCTATCCGGACCCCGCTATGACAAGCACATCCAGTCGCCCAAGGTCCGGGTGATTGACGAGAATGGCGACAACCTGGGCGTCATGTTCACCCGCGAGGCAATGGAGCAGGCCAACGAGATTGGCCTCAACCTGGTCGAGATTTCTCCCAACGCCGATCCGCCCGTGGCCAAGTTCCTCGATATCGGGCGCTACAAGTACGAAGCGCAGAAGAAGGCCAATGCCAAGCGCAAGGCCCAGAAGACGCAGGAGATCAAGGAGATCAAGATGCGTCCCAATATCGACGACCACGATTACCAGGTGAAGATGAAGAAGGTCGTCCAGTTCATCGAGAACGGCGACAAGGTCAAACTCACCATCCGTTTCCGTGGCCGCGAGATGGCGCACAACCAGCTCGGCATGGCGGTCCTCAACCGCGTCGAGGAGGACACCGCCGAGATCGCCAAGGTCGAACAGCGCCCCCGCATGGAAGGGCGCCAGATGCTGATGGTGGTTGCGCCCAAGTAACGGCGCACCCCTGCCGCGAAACGCGGCAGTTCGGTACAGTATAAGCAACCTATCGTGCAGTGCAGCGTAAATGCTGCGCTGCACGATGTTGCATTTGGGCACCAACCCCTCCTGAATAGCCCTGCGCGCCCCCTGTAAAAGCTTCCCTAACGCCGTGTTGCTGGCGTAGGCCGGTGAGGATTTCACAGCTTCGTATTCAGGGGAGGCATGTACATGCGCAAATCCATCCTTTTGGCGTCGGTCGGCGCGTTCGCGATCGCGACGCCCGCTTTCGCCCAGGAAACCGACACCGATGGTGGTGAAGCCGAAGTCGCGCAGAGCGCGACCGAAGGCGCCGCCGTCGACGACAGCACCGTCGAAGACGACTATTATTACGACACCAGCGACATCGTCATCACCGCGACGCGCCGCAACGAGGCGCTCTCGGACGTGCCGCTCGCCGTCTCGGCCGTCACCGCCGACATCCTCCAGAACTCGGGCGCCAGCGACATCCGCCAGCTGACCCAGGTCAGCCCCTCGCTGCTCGTCTCCTCGACCTCGTCCGAAGCCGCCGGCGCCACCGCGCGTATCCGCGGCATCGGCACCGTCGGCGACAACGCCGGTCTTGAAAGCTCGGTCGCGGTCTTCATCGACGGCGTCTACCGCTCGCGTACCGGTACCGGCCTGTCGGAACTCGGCGCGATCGACCGCATCGAGGTGCTGCGCGGCCCGCAGGGCACGCTGTTCGGGCGTAACGCATCGGCCGGCCTCATCTCGGTCATCACCGCCAAGCCCGCCTTCGAGCCCGAACTGTCGGTCGAAGGTACCATCGGCAACTTCAACCTGCGCCGCTTCGAGGTTGGCGCCACGACCCCGATCAGCGACACGCTCGCTGCCCGCGTCGACGGCGTCTACATGAAGCGCGACGGCTTCCTCACCGACGAGATCTCGGGCCGCGACATCAACGACCGCAACCGCTGGCTCGTCCGCGGCCAGCTCTTGTGGGAGCCCTCGAGCGACGTGTCGGTCCGCCTCATCGGCGACTATTCGACCCGTAACGAGGAGTGCTGCGGCGCGACCTATTTGCCGGCCCGCGACTATATCGCCGGTGTCGGTGACGCGCCCTCGACCGTGGCGGGCCTGCTGCGCGGTCTCGGTGCCGAGATCAACGACGACACCTTCGAGCGCGAGATCGCCATCACGCCCGGCCGCAGCTATCGCGGCGACGTCGACGACTGGGGCGTTTCGGGCGAAGTGGTCTGGGACCTCGGCGGCGCCGAGCTGACCAGCATCACCGCCTATCGCGTCAATGACTACACCCGCGGCCAGGACGCCGACTACAACAACCTCGACATCCTCTATCGCGACGATGACGGCGGTTCGGCGACCAAGTTCGAGACCTTCACGCAGGAACTGCGCCTCCAGGGCCAGGCCGGCCCGGTCGACTGGCTGGTCGGCGGCTTCTACGCCAACGAGGCGCTGACGCTCAAAGACAACCTCACCGTCGGCGAGGACTATGCGCTCTGGGCCAACTGCCTGTCGGGCTTCCTGCTCGTCTCGGAAGGCGCGCCGTCGAACATCATCGACCCGTCGAACGACACCTGCCTCAACACCACGATCTCGCTCGGCACCCGCCAGGAGCTGATCAACGGCATCAACGCGCTCACGCAGGCGCTCGCCACGCTGCCGCCGGGCACCCCGCCCGAGGTCGCGCAGGGCATCATCGCGCAGATCAGCGAGCTTGCCACGCTGGGTACCGCGGTCAGCGCCTTCGCCGAACTGCCGGCAGCCGGCACGCTCAACCCGCAGGTCGCCTTCCCCGACTTCGGCGCGACCAGCCCGATCGGTGGCAACCTCGGCTATGTGAACCTTGCCAACGCGCTGGCCTTCCAGGCCAACCCGGGCGGTTTCGTGCCGTTCAACTTCACCCCGACGGTGAACGACACCTTCAACCAGGACGGCACCAACTGGGCGTTGTTCACCCACAACATCATCGAAGTGACCGACTGGCTGAACTTCACCATCGGCCTGCGTTACACGCACGATGAGAAGGAACTGGCGGTCGACCTCAACGACGACAACCGCCTCTGCTCCTTCTACTCGGCCAACCTGCCGGACTTCCAGCAGCTGCCCTGTCTCGTGCCCTCGACGCCGGGCGGCAACTACGTGATGACCGACAAGCGCACCGAGGACCAGCTTTCGGGCACCGGTGTCGTCTCGGTCCGTCCGACCGACGACCTGCTCACCTACCTGAGCTACTCGCGCGGCTACAAGGCCGGTGGTTTCAACCTCGACCGCACCCCGCTGCCGCGCTTTGGCGGCAATGGCGCGATCATCCCGGGTTCGACGCTGGAAGGCCTGCAGTTCGAGCCGGAAACCAACAATGCCTGGGAGCTCGGTGCCAAGTATAACGGTCGCGGCATCGACATTAACCTGGCGCTGTTCCACCAGACCTTCGAGAATTTCCAGCTCAACCAGTTCAACGGCCTCGCCTTCGAGGTCGCGAACATCAACGGCTGCGACCAGCTCGACGTCCCCAATGGCGATGCCGATGCCGATCCGACGACCGGCGCCTGCGTCGGCGACACCAAGGGTGGCGTGACCTCGCGCGGCCTCGAGTGGGAAATCTTCTCGCGCCCGATCGACAATGTGACGTTGAACTTCGGCGGTACCTGGGTCGACACCAGCTATCGTAACGAGGTTGTCGGTGCCGACGGTGTCCCCGTCTCGCCGCAGCTGTTCCAGCTCAACAACCGTTACATCTCGAACGCCAACGAACTGACGGTGACCGGCTCGATGAGCTGGACCCCGCCGATCGGCAACGACGGCCTGTCGGGCCTCGTCTATCTCGATGGCCGCCACATGAGCTCGTACAACACGGGTTCGGATCTCGACATCGAGAAGATCCAGGACAGCTACCAGGTCTACAACGGCCGCGTCGGTATCCGTGGTCCGGAAAATGCCTGGGCGGTCGAGTTCTGGGTCCAGAACATCACCGACGAGGATTATATCCAGGTCGCCTTCGACGCCCCGCTGCAGGGCTTCGGCACCGGTTTCGCCACCAACACCGCGCGCGGCGTGGACGAGGGGCTCTACCCGGTCGCCAACCAGCTGTTCGGCGCCTTCCTCGCCGATCCGCGCACCTATGGCGTGACGCTGCGTGGCCTGTTCGGTCCGCGTTCGGAGCCGATGCCCGAAATCGAAACGCCGCCGCCGCCGCCCGTCGTCGAGCCGGTCGAGCCGCCGCCGCCCGCCACCATCACCTGCTCGGACGGCACGGTGATCCTGGCGACGGAAACGTGCCCGCCGCCGCCGCCGCCGCTGCCGGAACCCGAGCGCGGCTAAGGCCACAGGCTAAAAAGGGGGAAAGGGCCTCGCGCGATGAGCGCGGGGCCCTTTTTCTTTTTGGCGGGATGGAGCGGTGGTCGCCCTAGGCGGCGACAGGGTCGGCGGCGGCCTCGCGCAAGGCCTCGCGCAACGCATCGGCGGTCTCGTGACTGAGCTTCCGGCCGTGATCGTCGGTCAGGTAGAAGGTATCGACCGCGCGCTCGCCATAGGTGGTGACATGCGCCGAATGCACCACCGCGCCGACCGAGAGGATCGCATGGGCGAGCCGCGCGAGCAGCCCCGATCGGTCGCGGGCATGCACCTCGACCACCGTCATGCGGGTCGAGGCGGTCTGGCTGACGATGATGTTGGGCGGCACGTCGAAGGCGGCATCGCGGTCGGACAGGGGCTCGGGCGCGGGCGGCGGCGGCGGGGCCTCTGCCTCGATCGCCTCGACAAGGCTCGCTTCCAGGCGTTTGCGCCGCCGCTTGTCGGCATAGCGCCGCCCCTGCGCATCGGTGATGAGGAGATTGTCGAGTGCGCGCTGGTCGCGGGTGGTGTGGATGCGCGCATCGATGATGCTCGCCCCCGCCGCGCTCAGCCCCGCGCAGATGCGGTAGAAGAGGCCGGGCGCATCCTCGGCGAAGATCGAGAGGCGGGTGGCGTCGCTCTCGCGGTCGCGCTTCATGCGAATCGAGGGGCGGGCGGGGCCGAGCGCGGCGGCGGCTTCGGCCTCGGCGACCTGCAGCGCATTGTCGACCTGCCAGCCCGTCGGTTCGGCCAGCCAGTAGCTGTCGGGGAGCCGCTTGTGGTGGGCGTGGAGCGCATCGCGCGGCCAGTCGAGCTGCTCGTCCAGCTCGGCCTTGCGTGCCGAGACGAGTTCGCTCCGTCCATGCTGCTTGTGGCCGAGGCGGAGGCGCTCCTCGGCGGCCTCGAACAGGGTGCGCAGGAGACGGCGCTTCCAGTCGGTCCAGGTACCGGGCCCCACCGCGCGAATGTCGACCACGGTGAGGATGAGGAGCATGCGCAGCCGCTCGGGGCTCTGCACCTGCCGGACGAAATCGTCGATGGTGGTGGGGTCGGCAAGGTCGCGCTTGAAGGCGGTCGAGCTCATGAGGAGGTGGTGGAGCACGAGCCAGGCGACCATGTCGGTCTCGCCCGCCGTCAGCCCGAAGCGGGGACCGAGCTCGTAGGCGATCTCGGCGCCGAGTTCGCTATGGTCGCCGCCGCGCCCCTTGGCGATGTCGTGGAGCAGCACCGCGACATAGAGCGCGCGGCGGCTCGCGACCTGCTTGATGAGCGCGCTGGCGAGCGGATGGTCATCGACCATTTCGCCGCGGTCGATCGCGGCGGTGAGGCCGATGGCGCGGATGGTATGCTCGTCGACGGTATAGTGGTGATACATGTCGAACTGCATCTGGGCGACGACGCGGCCGAAGTCGGGCACGAAGCGGCCGAACACGCCCGCCTCGTTCATCCAGCGGAGCACCGTGTCGGTTTGCTCGCGCCCTGACAGGATGTCGAGGAAAATGGCATTGGCGCGCGGATCCTCGCGGACCTCGTCGACGGCGCGCGCGGCGCGGGCGGCGGCGCGCATCGCGTCGGGATGGATCTCGACCCCTTCCTTCTGGGCAGTGCGGAAGAGCTGCAAGAGGCGCACCGGGTCCTTTTCGAGCCATGCCTGCGTCTTCACCGACAGGCGCCCGCGATCGAGCGGGAAGCCGCCCAGCTTCTTCTCGCGGCGGAGCAGCGTGGGCAGGGCGAAACGGCGCCCCTCGTCGGCCAGCTGGGCATCGAGCTGGGCGAGGAAGACGCCGGTGAGGTCGCCCACCGCCTTGGCGTTCAGGAAGTAGAAGTGCATGAAGCGCTCGACCGCCGCCTTGCCCGGGCGGTCGGCGTAATTCATCGCCTCGGCGATCTCGCGCTGGTGGTCGAAGCCGAGCCTGTCCTCGGGGCGGCCCGTGACGCGGTGGAGGTGGCAGCGCACCGACCATAAGAAGCGCTCGGCGCGCTCGAAACGACGGAACTCGCGGGCCGAGAACATGCCCTTGTCGACGAGGTCGGCGGGGCGGTCGACGCCGTGGACATATTTGCCGATCCAGTAGAGCGTGTGGAGGTCGCGCAGGCCCCCCTTGCCGTCCTTGACGTTGGGTTCGACGAGGTAACGCGTGTCGCCCATGCGCGCGTGGCGCTCGTCGCGCTCGGCCAGCTTTGCGGCGACGAATTCATGCGCGCTGCCGCGCACCACCTCGCGGGCGAAGCGGACTTCCATCTCGTGGAAGAGGAGGTCGTCGCCCCAGATGTAGCGCGCCTCCAAGGTGGCCGTGCGCACGCTCATGTCGGTCTTCGACAGGGCGATCACTTCCTCGGGGGTGCGGACCGCGTGGCCGACCTTCAGCTGGAGGTCCCAGAGGAGGTAGAGCAGCCCCTCGATCGCCTGCTCGACCCAGGCGTTGCGGCGGTCGGGTACGAGGAGGAGGAGGTCGAGGTCGCTGTGCGGCGCCATCTCGCCGCGACCCGTGCCGCCAATGCCGACGAGGCAGAGCCGCTCGGCGGGCGTGGGATTGGGGTTGGGGAAGAGCCGCTGGGTGACGACGTCATAGGCGAGGCGCAGGAGCTGGTCGTAGAGGAAGCTGGTGGCGGCGGCATGGACCCGCCCGCGATAGGGCTGCGCGACCATGCGCCGGTCGATCTCGGCGCGGCCCTGCTCGAGCGCCTCGCCGATGATCTCGAGCGCGGGCGCGCGCGCCTTGTCGCCATAGGGAAGTGTCTCGAGGCGATCATCGAGCGCGCGGCGGTCGATGATCGCGCGGCGATCCTCGATCAGCGACGTGCGCGGCGGCAGCATCAGCCGGCCCCGCCCTCGTCGTGGAGCGCCTTGAGGCGGTAGAGCGCGTCCAGTGCCTCGCGCGGGGTGAGCGCGTCGGGGTCGAGCGCGGCCAGCGCCTCCATCAGCGGGTCGGTCTCTTCCTCCGGCGTGGCGGTGGCGGCGAACAGCGGCAGGCTGTCGAGCCCCGCGGCGATGCCGCCCGTTTCGTCGCGACCGGCCTCGAGCCGCGACAGGATGTCGCGGGCGCGGGCGAGGATGGCGGGGGGCAGGCCGGCGAGCTTGGCGACCGCGATGCCGTAGCTCTTGTCGGCGGGGCCCTCCGCGACTTCGTGGAGGAGGACGAGGTCGCCCTTCCACTCGCGCGCACGGACATGGTGGAGGCTGAGGGCATCCAAGCGGTCGGCGAGGCGGGTGAGCTCGTGATAATGGGTCGCGAACAGGGTGCGCGCGCGGATCGTGTCGTGGCACGCCTCGGTCACCGCCCAAGCGATGGCGAGCCCGTCATAGGTCGAGGTGCCGCGCCCGATCTCGTCGAGGATGACGAGGCTGTTCCTTGTCGCCTGCGCGAGGATGGCGGCGGTCTCGACCATCTCGACCATGAAGGTCGAGCGCCCGCGCGCGAGATTGTCGGAGGCGCCGACGCGGCTGAAGAGGCGATCGACGAGGCCCACCTTGGCACGGGTCGCGGGGACATAGCCGCCCGCCTGCGCCATGAGGCAGATGAGCGCGGTCTGGCGGAGGAAGGTCGATTTACCGCCCATGTTGGGGCCGGTGATAAGCCAGAGCCGGTCGGCGGGGCCGAGCTGGCAATCATTGGCGATAAAGCGTTCGCCCGCTTTCTCGACAGCGGCCTCGACCACCGGATGGCGGCCGCCTTCAACCTCAAGGCAGGGCTGCTCGGCAAGGCTCGGCAGGCACCAGTCACCCTCGACCGCGCGGTGCGCCTGCCCCGCCGCGACATCGAGCCGCGCAAGCGCGTCGGCGGCGGCGGTGAGCGGGGCGGCCTCGCCGACGGCGGCGGCGACGAGGCGGGAGAGGTGCTCGGCCTCGAGCGCCAGTGCCTTGTCGCCCGCCTCGCCCAGCGCGGTCGCCTGTTCGTGCAGCTCGGGCGAATTGAAGCGGACGGCATTGGCCATCGTCTGGCGATGGGTGAAGCCCGAATCCTCCGCCATGAGCGGGGCGGCGGCCTTGGCGGGCACCTCGATATGATAGCCGAGGACGTTGTTGTGCTTGATCTTCAAGGACGTGACGCCGGTCGCCTCGCGATATCTGGCTTCCAGTGCCGCGATGGCCTGCCGCCCGCCGCGGCTGAGGTCACGCAGGGCATCGAGGTCGGCATCGAAGCCCTCGCGAACATAGCCGCCCTTGGCGGTCTCGATCGGCGGGCTGTCGACCAGCGCGGCGGCGAGCAGGCCGCGCAGCATGTCATGGCCGGTGAGGCGGGGCAGGAGCTCGGCGAGGAGGTCGGGGCGGGCCTCGACCTCCGACAGGCGCTCATGCAGGTCGGCGGCACCGGCGAGCGCGTCGCGCAGCTGGCCGAGGTCGCGCGGACTGCCGCGGCCAGCGACGAGGCGCGACAGCGCACGGGCGAGGTCGGGCAATGCTTTGAGGCGGCTGCGGACCTCGTCGCGCAGCAGCTGGTCCTCGACGAAATATTGCACCAGCGCGAGGCGGCGGTTGATCGGGTCCAACGTGGCGAGCGGGGCGCTGATATCGGCGGCGAGGAGGCGGCGGCCCCCTGCGGTGACGCAGCGGTCGATGGCGTGGAGGAGGCTGGTCGCGGGCGTGCCGTCGGCACCGCGGAGCAGTTCGAGGCTGTCGCGGGTCGAGGGGTCGATCGCCATCAGGCTCGAACGTTCGATGCGGCGCGGCGCGGCGAGGTGCGCGGTCGCCTCTTTCTGGGTGGCGGAGAGATAGGCGAGGAGCCCGCCCGCGGCGGCGCATTCGGCGCGGCCGGGACTGCCGAAACCGGCGAGGTCGGCGACGCCGTAGCGGCGCTTCAATGCTTCTTCACCCGCGCGGCTGTCGAACCCGCCCGCGCCCGGGAGCGTGTCTACGCCGGGGATGGCCTCGCCGGCGATGACCTCGGCGGCATCGAGGCGCGCCAGCTCGGCTGGCAGCCCGCCGGTGTCGCAGGCGATGAGCTCGAAACGGCCCGTCGAGATGTCGCAGGCGGCGACCGCATAGTCATCGCCCGCGCGGCCCACCGCGGCGAGCCAGTTGGCGGCGGCGCTGTCGAGCAGCGTGTCCTCGGTCAGCGTGCCGGGCGTGACGACGCGGACGATGCCGCGCGCGACGAGCGCCTTCGAGCCGCGAGCCTTCTTGGCTTCGGCGGGGCTCTCGGTCTGTTCGGCGATGGCGACGCGGTGACCCGCCTTGATCAGGCGCGCGAGATAGGCCTCGGCGGCATGGACGGGCACGCCGCACATCGGCACGGGCTGGCCGCGGTCGGTGCCGCGCGCGGTCAATGCGATGTCGAGGCACTGGGCCGCGACCTTGGCGTCCTCGAAGAACAGCTCGAAGAAATCGCCCATGCGGAAGAACAGGAGCGCGTCCCCCGCCTCCGCCTTGAGGTCGTGGAACTGCTGCATCACGGGGGTGGATTTGGGAGTTGAATCGTCGCGGGCCATCTTGCGGGCAACGCTAGCCGCTTTCCCCCGCCGTTTCCATTAAGTCCGTGACTCTTCAGGGGCCTCTTTTTATGGCGGCGCCATACAGGAGAGAAAATTGAGCGAAGCCAACGTCAAGTTTTCCGAACAGGAAGCGATCGACTTCCACGCCAAGGGTCGCCCCGGCAAGATCGAGATCAAGGCATCGAAGCCGATGGCCACGCAGCGCGACCTCGCGCTGGCCTATTCGCCCGGCGTCGCCGTGCCGGTCGAAGCCATCGCCGCCGATCCCGGCCGCGCCTACGAACTGACCGCCAAGGGCAATCTCGTCGCGGTCATCTCGAACGGCACCGCCATCCTCGGCCTCGGCAATCTCGGCGCGCTGGCATCGAAGCCGGTGATGGAAGGCAAGGCGGTCCTCTTCAAGCGCTTCGCCGACGTCGATTCGATCGACCTCGAACTCGACACGCAGGACCCCGACAAGTTCATCGAGGCGGTCGCGCTGATGGGCCCCAGTTTCGGCGGCATCAACCTCGAGGATATCGGCGCGCCCGACTGCTTCATCATCGAACAGGCGCTGAAAGAGCGCATGAACATCCCCGTCTTCCACGACGACCAGCATGGCACCGCGATCATCACCGCGGCCGGCCTCATCAACGCCGCGCATCTCACCGGCCGGTCGATGGAGAGCCTCAAGGTGGTGGTGAACGGCGCGGGCGCCGCGGCGATCGCGTGCAGCGACCTCATCAAGGAGATGGGGGTGCGCCGCGAGAATGTGCTGATGTGCGACCGGACGGGCGTCATCCACGAGGATCGCGACGATCTCGACCAGTGGAAATCGGCGCAGGCGGTCAAGACCGACAAGCGCACGCTGGCCGAAGCACTCGAAGGCGCCGACGTCTTCCTCGGCCTGTCGGCGGGCAATGTGCTCGACGGCGAGATGATCAAGGCGATGGCGCCCAATCCGATCATCTTCGCGATGGCCAATCCGACGCCCGAGATCGCGCCCCCGGTGGCCAAGGAAGCGCGCCCCGACGCGATCATCGCCACGGGCCGCTCGGACTATCCCAACCAGGTCAACAACGTCCTCGGCTTCCCCTTCATCTTCCGCGGCGCATTGGACGTGCGCGCTACCGCGGTGAACGAGGCGATGAAGATCGCGGCGGCGCAGGCGCTGGCCGAACTGGCGCGCGAGGCGGTGCCCGAGGAAGTGGCGGCGGCCTATGGCGGCGCGGCCAAGAGCTTCGGCCCCGACTATATCATCCCCGCCCCCTTCGACCCGCGTCTGATCGAGGTCGTGCCGGCAGCGGTCGCGAAGGCCGCCGAGGAAAGCGGCGTCGCCCAGAAGCCGATCGAGGATTATGACGCCTATCGTGCCCAGCTGCGCGCACGGCTCAACCCCACCAGCTCGACGCTCAGCCTCGCTTTCGAGGCGGCCAAGCGCAATCCCAAGCGCGTGCTGTTCGCCGAGGGCGAGGAAGAGAATGTCCTGCGCGCCGCCATCGCCTTCCGCGAAGGCGGCTATGGCGTGCCCGTGCTGGTCGGGCGCGAGAGCACCTATGATCGCCTGCGCGACCTCGGGGTCGAGGATCCGCACAGCTACGAGGTGCTCAACAGCCGCAATTCGCCGCTGGTCGAGAAAGCGGTCGACTTCATCTACGAGAAGCACCAGCGCGGCGGCATGCTGCGCCGCCAGGTCGAGCGGATGGTCAACCAGGACCGCAACTATTTCACCGCCGCCATGCTCGCGCTGGGCGAGGGCGATGCGATGATCACGGGGACGACGCGTCCCTTCAGCCAGAGCCTCGCGCAGGTGCGCACGGTGATCGACGACGATCATGGCGCCGAGCCCTTCGGCATCCATATCGTGGCAGGCGGCAGCGGGCAGACGGTGATGATCGCCGATACCTCGGTGACCGAACGTCCGAGCGCCGAACAGCTCGCCGCCATCGCGGTGCGCTCGGCGGCCTTCGCGCGGCGCATGGGGCAGGAGCCCCGCGTCGCCTTCATCAGCTACACCACCTTCGGCAACCCGCCGGGCCGCCACATCGACGAGCTGCGCGATGCGGTGAAGGTGCTCGACCGGATGACCACCGACTTCGAATATGAAGGCGAGATGGGCCCCGACGTCGCGCTCAACTACGACGCCCAGCGCTCTTATTATCCATTCAGCCGCCTGACCGGGCCCGCGAACATCCTGATCATGCCGGGGCTGCAGTCGGCCAACCTGTCGGCCAAGCTGCTGAAGGCGCTGGGCGGCGAGACGCTGCTCGGGCCGTACCTCATGGGCATGAGCCTGCCGGTGCAGATCGCGCCGATGACGGCCTCGTCGAGCGACCTCGTGACGCTCGCCGTGCTGGCCTCGGGCGGCGCCGACGGCCTTCGCCGAAACACCGCCGCGCGCGGCGCTGCCGAAGCGATCGTCGGATAGGAGACGCGAGGCGCTGCCGGCCGCCTAGATGCGGTCGGCGGCGCTGATGCTGTCGCTGGCGCGCAGGGCGGCGATCATGGCGTGAAGGTGCGCCAGATCGTGCAGTTCGCAATCCACGTCGAAGGTGTGGAAGGCCCCGTCGCGGTGGACGAGGCCGAGGTTGACGATATTCGCGCGCTTGGCGCCGAAGATCCCCGCCATCTCGCCCAGCGCGCCCGCCACGTTGTGGAGGATGACGCGGATGCGCGCGGTGCCGCCGTCCGACTGTTCGCCCCAGGACAGGTCGAGCCAGTCGCTGTCGTCGGAGGCCAGCAGCTGTTCGCAGCCAATGACATGGACCGCGATCATCTCGTCCTCGCCGCGTACGCCGACGATGCGGTCGCCCGGGATCGGGTGACAGCAATCGGAAAGTTCGAAGGCGACGCCGGGGGTGAGGCCCTTGATCGAGATGGCGTTGCGCTGTTCGGGCGCGCGGCCGTCCTTCTTCTCGAGCTTGGCGGTCGAGCCGGGGACGAGTGCTTCCATCACCGCTTCATCGGCGATGCGGCGCTTGGCGATTGCTTCCATCAGCGCGGCTTCGTCGTCCATCTTGAGACGCTTGGCGGCGCGCTTGGTCGCACCCGCGCGCGGTGCCGACGGCAGGCGCTCGAGGATCTCGGCGAAGATCTTGGTGCCCAGCTCGATCGTTTCGTCGCGCTCCTTGTGGCGCACGAAGCGGCGGATGGCGGCGCGCGCCTTGCCGGTGGCGACGAAGCGCAGCCATGACGGCTGGGGCTGCTGCGCGTCACTGGCGAGGATCTCGACCTGGTCGCCATTGTCGAGCACGGTGCGCAGCGGCACGACGCGCCCGTTGACCTTCACGCCGACCGTCTGGTCGCCAAGGTCAGTGTGGACGGCATAAGCGAAATCGACCGCGGTGGCGCCCTTGGGCAGCTGGATCAGCTCGCCCTTGGGGGTGAAGGCGAAGATGCGGTCCTGGTACATCGCCATGCGCGTGTGCTCGAGGAGTTCCTCGGGGTCGGCGGCATGGTCGAGGATCTCGACGAGGTCGTTGATCCACATGACCGGCTTGTCGCCCTTGGGCGCGCCTTCCTTATAGGCCCAGTGCGCGGCGAGCCCGCGCTCGGCCTGTTCGTGCATCTCGCGCGTGCGGATCTGGATCTCGATGCGCATGTTGGTGTCGTGGATCACCGAGGTGTGCAAGGAGCGGTAGCCGTTACGCTTGGGGGTCGAGATGTAATCCTTGTAGCGCCCCGGGACCATCGGCCAGCGCTGGTGGATGAGGCCCAGCGCGCGATAGACGTCCTCGACCGTGTCGACGATGACGCGGAAGGCCATGACGTCGGACAGTTGCTCGAAGCTGATGTGCCGTTCGGCCATCTTCTTCCAGATCGAATAGGGATGTTTCTCGCGCCCCGTGACGTCGGCATCGAGGCCATGGTCGGCCAGGTGGAGCTGGAGCCCGAGGCCGATGCGGTTGATGACATCGCCGCCCTTGTCGTTGAGCTGGTCGAGGCGCTTGAGGATCGAGGCATAGGCATCGGGCTCGAGATGCTGGAAGGCGAGCGTCTGCATCTCCTTCATCATCTCGTACATGCCGATGCGCTCGGCGAGCGGCGCATAGATGTCCATCGTCTCGCGGGCGATACGACGGCGCTTATGCTCCTTGGGAATGTGATGCAGCGTGCGCATGTTGTGGAGCCGGTCGGCCAGCTTCACCAGCAGCACGCGGATGTCGCCCGACAGCGCGAGCAGGAACTTGCGAAGGTTTTCGGCGGCGCGCTGCGATTCGCTCATCGCCTCGACCTTCGACAGCTTGGTCACGCCGTCGACGAGGCGGGCCACTTCCTCGCCGAACAGGTTCTCGATCTGCTCGGGCGTGGCGACCGTGTCCTCGATGGTGTCGTGGAGGATGGCGGTGACGATGGTCTCGTCGTCGAGCTTGAGGTCGGTGAGGATGCCCGCGACTTCGATCGGGTGCGAGAAATAGGGGTCTCCGCTGGCGCGGAGCTGGGCGCCATGGGCCTTCATCGAGAAGACATAGGCGCGGTTGATCAGCGCCTCGTCGGCGTCGGGGTCATAGGCCCGGACCTTCTCGACCAGTTCATATTGTCTCAGCACGGTTAATTAATGGGGGCGCGGGGGGCGCTTGTGCAAGTGCAAAACGCACGAAAGGCCCGCCCTGTCGGACGAGCCTTTCGCAAGTTGCCTCAGGCGTTTGACGCGGGTTAGCGCGCCTTGGCGTTGCAGCGCTCGAGATCGCGCGCATCGATTTCCTCGCCATCGACTTTGAAGCTGGTCACGGGACCGACTTCCTTGACGAGGCGCTCGCACAGCACGGCGGGGCGGCTGGCGGCCGAGCGGGTGGTGCAGGTCTCGCCCTCGCAGGCGAAAGCGGCGCCCTTGACGATTACGCGCGCCTCGGCGGCGGCGGCAAGGTCGGCGCTCAGCAGCGGCGCGGCAGCGGCAGCGGGCGCGGCGAGGGTGGCGGCGGCAGCGAGGGCCAGAAGGGTGCGCATGATGGTCGTCCTTTCGGTTTTGTTCGGAAACCTATTAGGTTGAAACAGTCTCGTTTAGCAACTGTTATTTTGAAAATGACGCGCCTATGACTGTGCCCACCCATGGGGGCTAGCCCGCGAGGCGGCCATGACAAAGGACACAGGATTGAGCGGCATCGAACCCGACATCGAGTCATTCCGGGACGCGGCACTGCGCTGTCCGCTTCCGCCCGCGATCGAGCTGATCGGCGAGCGCTGGTCCTTCCTCATCCTGCGCGGTGCCTTCAACGGGCTGAAGCATTTCGAGCAGTTCCAGGCGGGTCTCGGCATCGCCCGCAATATCCTGTCGGACCGGCTGTCCAAGCTGGTCGCGGGCGACATCCTCGACCGCCAGCCCGATCCCAATGACGGGCGCAAGGTGGTCTACCAGCTGACCGAGAAGGGCGAGGCGCTGCTGCCCGTGGTGGTCGCGCTCCGGCAGTGGGGCGAGGACTGGGGTCATGGCTGTTCCGACATCCAGCTCGCCGACGTGCGCGACGGCAAGTCGGTGGCGCGCGTTTCGGTCACCGCGCAGGACGGCACTGTGCTGGGATTGAAGGACCTGATGTGGATCGACCGCCGCACCGGCGCGACGATCCGCCGTCACCAGATGGACAAGGTCGAGCTCTAGGCCGCGGCCAGGGCCTGAACGAAAAAGGGCGGCGCCTCGCGGCACCGCCCTTTTTTCATGTCGCTTGTCGCGAGAGCCCTAGTCGGCGGCACCCGGGGTCGGGCGCGGCGGGGCCGAGGCGGTGAGGCGCAGGGCTTCGGCCGATTCGCTGAGGCTCGACAGTTCATCGGTCTCGTCGTCATCGTCCATCTGGACGCGCTGGTGACCCGAGATGAGGCTTTCCTCGAGATGCTTGGGCTTGACGGTCTGCTCGGCGATCTCGCGCAGCGCGACGACGGGGTTCTTGTCGCGGTCGCGATCGATGGTGAGATCGGCACCGCCCGAAATCTGACGCGCCCGCTCGGCTGCGAGCAGGACGAGATCGAACCGGTTCGAGACCTTGTCGACGCAATCTTCGACGGTAACGCGCGCCATAAGCCGCTGATCCTCTTGAAATCTTGGGGTTAGGAATTCCGAACGGGCGAGATAGGCATTGGCGCCCCAAGAGTCAATGCGGCTTGCCAGCGCCCCCGCGGCCCGCCAAGGCTCCCCGCATGGAGCCCGAAATCGCCTTTTCGGTCGCGGACAACGACTTCGCGATGGTGCCCTCGGGGGCGCGGCGGCGCGGGCTGATCCTCGACACCATCGGCGGCGCGCGCGAGACGCTCGACCTCCTGTTCTACGATTTCGCGGACGACCAGAGCGGCGTTGCGGTACGCGATGCCCTCATCGCGGCGGCGCGGCGCGGGGTCGCCGTGCGGCTGGTCATCGACGGCTTCGGGCTCAGGGACATGGCCGATGCCGAAACCTTCTTCGCCCCCTTGCGCGAGGCAGGCGCCTCGGGCTTCGCCTTCAACGCCAGCCTCGGACGGCGCTATCTCATCCGCAACCACCAGAAGATCCTCATCGCCGATGGCGCCACCGCGATCATCGGCGGCGCCAATATCGCCGATGACTATCTCGGCGACGAGGACGGCTGCTGGCGCGACCTGTGGCTGCGGGTCGAGGGCGACTGCGTGGTGGCGCTCGGCGACTATTATGACGCCATCTACGAGTGGATGGGGGACAAGAAGGCGCGGCTGCGCAAGCTCGCCGACCTCGTGGCGCGGGCGAGCACGACGAGTGGCCCGCTGCAATGGCAGTTCTCAGCACCCTGGCCGCGTCACACGCCCTGGCCGTCTGGACTGATCCGCGACCTGTGGAGCGCCAAGGAGGTCGACCTCGTAGCGGCCTATTTCAGCCCCTCGGCCGCCATGTTGCGGCGGCTCGAGCGGGTGGCGAAGGATGGCGGACGGGTAAACCTCCTGACGCCTGCCAAGTCCGACAATGACACCACCATCGCGGCGGCGCGGCACAATTATCACCAGCTCTTGGAAGCGGGTGTCGAGATCCACGAATATGAGAAGACCAAGATGCACACCAAGCTCGTCATCGTCGATGACGCGGTGCATATCGGCAGCTCGAATTTCGACTTTCGCAGCCTGTTCCTCAACCTCGAGGTGATGCTGCGCATCCATGACGAAAAGGCGGCGCAGCTCATGCGTGACTGGGTGCGCACCGAACTGGCCGATTCGCGCGCCATCACCCCCGAACTTCACGCACGCCGCGACACGCTGTGGCAGCGCACGCTCTGGGCGATCTCCAACTTCCTCGTCACCAGCATGGACTACACCGTGAGCCGCCGCCTCAACCTGCCGCTGGGGAGCGACGACTGATGGCGAGCGCGCCGTCCGCCACCCCCTTCGGCAAGGTGCCGGGGAGCGCATTGACGCGCCGCGACTTCGCGCTGCTGTGGGGGGCGATGCTGGTCACCGCGACGGGCAATACGGCGATGCAGACGATCATCCCGCCGGTCGGCCGCTCGCTCGGGATCGAGGATTACTGGATGGCGCTGGCCTTCACCACCTCGGCCATCGCCTGGGTGGTGTGCGCACCGATCTGGGCGCGGCGGTCGGACAAGCACGGGCGCAAGGCGCTGGTGCTGATCGGTCTGGTCGGCTTCATCGTCTCGACCCTCGGCTGCGCCATCGCGCTGCAGGCGGGACTGGCGGGATGGGTCGGGGTGCTGCCCGCGATGATCGGCTTTGCCGTGATCCGCGCGGTCTACGGGCTGCTCGGCTGCGCCACGCCCGCGGGCACGCAAGCCTATCTCGCCGCGCGCACCCGCCGCTCGAGCCGCACGGTGGCGCTGTCGGGGCTCACCGCCGCCTTCGGGCTCGGCACCGTCATCGGCCCCGCGCTGGTGCCCGCCTTCGCCATCCCGGGGCTCGAGCTCATCGGCCCGCTCTACGTCTTTGCCGCTTTCGGGGTCGCCACGCTGGTCGCCGTCTCGGTGTGGCTGCCCGACGACCGCCAGCGGGTGCGCCGGTCGCGCGCCGCGGCGATGGGCTATCCGAGCGCAAGCCCGACGGGCGCCGCGCTGCGCGCCGCGACCAGCCCGCGCCCGACCGCGCGGCTAAAATGGACCGACGCGCGGGTGCGCGACTGGTTGGTGGCGGGCGCGATCACCAATACCGCGCTGGCGGGGCTGATGACGGTGATGGGCTTTTACGTGATCGACCAGCTCGGGCTCGACCCGGCGGGCGCGCTGGGCGAGGTCGGGCTGGTGCTGATGGGCGGGGCGATCGCCTCGCTGGTCGCGCAATGGGGGATCATCCCGCGCACCGGCTGGAGCCCGCGCCAGCTCATCCTCGTTGGCGCCTGGGTGGCGATCTTCGGCGTGGTGGCGGTGATGCTCGCGGGCACGCTCCACGGGCTGGTCCTGAGCTATGGGGTGGCCTGCCTCGGCTTCGGCCTCACCCGCCCGGGCTTTGCCGCGGGGGCGAGCCTTGCGGTCCCGCTTGCCGAACAGGGCGCGGTGGCGGGACTGACGACCAGCGTGAACGGCTTCGCCTTCATCTTCGCGCCGACCGGCACGCTGTTGCTCTACAAGCTGGCGCCCTGGCTCGCCTTCGTGACGCTGATCGCGCTGCTGGTGGCGAGCCTCGCCTTGTTTCGCCGGAGCTGACGTCTACTCCTCTTCCTCGTCCGTCGAAGGGCCGTTCTTGGTCTTCGACTTGGGACTGAGCATGCCGGGCGAGACGAAGCCGATGGTCGGCTGGGGTTTCAGCGCTTCCTGCTTCAGGTTGGAGCGGATGCGTTCATATTGCTTGAGCATCTTGGCCGTGACCGAGGGCTTGGTCTCCTCGAGTGCTTTCTCGAAATCCTCCTTGCACACCTCGGCGCGCTCCATGTCGCGGCGCATGGCGATGAGGCCGGCGCGGCGCACGAGGTCCTCGAGGTCGGCGCCGGTGAAGCGGTCGGTGCGCTGCGCGAGATCGTCGAGGTCGACGTCCGGTCCAAGCGGCATCTGGCCGGTGTGGATCTCGAGGATCCGCCGCCGCCCCTCGAGGGTGGGCGGCCCGACGTAGATCAGCTCGTCGAAGCGGCCGGGGCGCAAGAGCGCGGGGTCGAGGAGGTTGGGGCGGTTGGAAGCACCGATGACGACGACATTGTTCATCTCCTCCAGCCCGTCCATCTCGGCGAGGATCGTGTTGACGACGCGCTCGGTGACCGCCGGTTCGCCCATCGAGCCGCCGCGCGCGGGCACGAGGCTGTCGATCTCGTCGATGAAGATCACCGTGGGGGCGACCTGCCGGGCGCGGCTGAACAGGCGGGCGATCTGCTGTTCGCTCTCGCCATACCATTTGGACAAAAGGTCGGAGGATTTGGTGGCGATGAAATTGGCCTCCGACTCGCGCGCCGCGGCCTTGGCGAGCAGTGTCTTGCCGGTGCCGGGCGGGCCGTAGAGGAGGAAGCCTCGGGCCGGGCGGATACCGAGGCGGCGGAAGGCGTCGGGGTGCCTCAAGGGCAGCTCGATCCCTTCCTTGAGCTTGTCGCGCGCCTCGTCGAGGCCGCCGATATCGTCCCAGCCGACGCGCGGGACCTGCACCATCACCTCGCGCATGGCGGACGGCTGGACGCGCTTTTGCGCTTCGCGGAAATCATCGGCGGTGACCGCGAGGCTTTCGAGCACTTCCTGCGGGATCTCGTCCTCGCCGAGATTGATACGCGGCATGATGCGACGGACCGCCTCGAGCGCGGCCTCGCGTGTCAGGCTCGCCATGTCGGCGCCGACGAAGCCATAGGTGCGGCGCGCGAGCTTGTCCAAGTCGACATCGTCGGCCAGCGGCATGCCGCGGGTGTGGATGCCGAGGATCTCGCGACGCCCCGCCTCGTCGGGCACGCCGACCACGATCTCGCGGTCGAAGCGGCCTGGGCGCCTCAATGCGGGGTCGATCGCGTCGGGACGGTTGGTCGCGGCGATGACGACGAGGTTGGCGCGCGGCTCGAGGCCGTCCATCAGGGTGAGGAGCTGGGCGACGAGGCGCTTTTCGGCCTCGCCCTGCACCTTGTCGCGCTTGGGGGCGATCGAGTCGATCTCGTCGATGAAGACGATCGAGGGCGCGGCCTTGGCGGCATTCTCGAACAGTTCGCGCAGCTTCTTTTCGGATTCGCCATAGGCCGAGCCCATGACTTCGGGGCCCGCGATATGGAAGAATTCGGCATCGCTTTCGTTGGCGACGGCGCGCGCGAGCATGGTCTTGCCGGTGCCGGGCGGGCCGTGGAGCAGCACGCCCTTGGGCGGGTCGACGCCGAGGCGCTGGAACAGTTCGGGATGGCGCAGCGGCAATTCGACCATCTCGCGCAGCGCGTCGATCGTGTCGGTCATGCCGCCGAGGTCGTCATAGGTGATGGCGGGCCGATCGCCCGCCTCGACCTTGGGCCCTTCGGGCATCAGTTCGATCTCGGTCTGGGCATCGATATGGACGATGTCCTGCGGCTGGGTGGCGACCACGCGCAGGCGGATCTCCTGCAGCGCGAAGGTGGGCGCCTGCAGGAGTTCGCGGATGTTCTCGGGCATGTCGGTATTGACCCGCTGGTGGCCAGCGGTGGCGACAAAATCGTCCTTGGTCAGCGGCGCGCCGAAGAAGCTTCGCTTCAACGCATCGGTCGAGCCGGACAGCCGCAAGCCATGCTGGGCGGGAGCGAAGCTGACCTTCTTCGCGGGCTTGGACACCGCCTTCTCGACAGTCACGAAATCGCCCGCGCCGACGCCGGCATTGGTGCGCTGGAGCCCGTCGAGGCGGATGATGTCGAGGCCGGCGTCGTCCTTGTAGGGGCGGATCGCGCGCGCCGGGGTGGTGCGCTTGCCGGTGATGGTGATGACATCGCCGTCGGCCAGCCCGAGCGCGTCCATGAGGCCCGCGGGCAGCCGCGCGAGGCCGCGCCCCGAATCGGCGGGCGGCAGGCTCGCCACCTGGACGCGGTTGGGCTTTACGCGGGTATCGCTGTCACTCTCGGCCACGGATGCTCCTTCGCTCTTTCACCGACAATGGGTCGGGCTCGGCAAAGGTTCAGATGGGAAAGGGACCGGAATGAAAAAAGGGGCGGGGTGCGCGCTCGCCCGGAAAGAAAATGGGGCCCGATCGCCGAAACGACCGGGCCCCGTCAGGAGAGGATGCCGAACCAGTGGTTCGACGCAACCTTTATCGCACCGCACCATTTATTGTGCAAGTGCAAAAGTTGTGAACGTTCACTTTTTTATGATGCCGACGACCTTGCGCACCGCCTTGCGGGTCAGAAAACGGCTGGAATTGGCCGAAATCTTGTTGGCTACGCCGGGCACGACCACCGCCTTGTTGGCCTCAAGGCCCTTGATGCCGGCCGCGACCACTTGCTCGGCGGTCATCTTCACGACATCGACCGCCGAATTGCCGCCGAAACCCGCCACATCGCCGAATTCGGTCGCGGTCGGGCCGGGGCAGAGCGCGCTGACGTGGATGCCCGTCTTGCGATATTCCTCGTGGAGCGCTTCGGACAGCGACAGCACGAAGGCCTTGGTGGCAAAATAGGTCGCCATGCCGGGCCCCGGCTGGAAGCTTGCAACCGAGGCGACATTGAGGATGCCGCCGTGGCCGAGGCGCTTCATGCCGGGGATGACGCCATGCGCGAGCTCGGCGAGGAGCCCGCAGTTGAGGTCGACCATCTGCCGCTGGCGCGCGCTGTCGAGCGCATCGAAGGCGCCGACCAGCCCGAAGCCCGCATTGTTGACGAGGGTGCCGACCTGCTCGCCTGCCGAGGCGATGTCGGCGAGGAGGCGGCTGGCGGCGTGCGGCTCGGAGAGGTCCATCGCCACCACCCGCGCCTTGCCGAGCTCGGCGGCAAGCGCATCGAGCCGGTCGCGACGACGCGCGACCAGCACGAGCTCATGCCCCTTCGCCGCATATTGGCGGGCGAATTCGACACCGAGGCCCGCCGAGGCCCCGGTGATCAGCGTGACAAGCTTGGTCATGCGCCGATCCTCAGGAAACGGTCGCCTTCACGATCTTGCCCGGGTTGGGCACCGGCTCGCCCTTGGGCAGCGCATCGACATGCTCCATGCCGCTCTCGACCTGGCCCCAGACGGTATACTGGTTGTCGAGGAAGCGCGCGTCGTCGAAGCAGATGAAGAACTGGCTGTTGGCCGAGTTGGGATCGGGGGTGCGCGCCATCGAGCAGGTGCCGCGGACATGCGGTTCGGCCGAGAATTCCGCCTTGAGGTCGGGCAGGTCCGAGCCGCCGGTGCCGGTGCCGGTGGGGTCGCCGCCCTGCGCCATGAAGCCCGGGATCACGCGGTGGAAGACGACGCCGTCGTAAAAGCCGTCCTTGGCGAGGCCGGTGATGCGTTCGACATGGCCCGGCGCGAGGTCGGGACGCAGCTTGATGACGACGTCGCCGCCGGTCGAAAGGGTGAGGGTCAGGGTATCGGCCATGAGGCGATTTCTCCGCTTTGGGTTTGATGTTGCAGGCCGATGTAGGCGCGCGGTGGCCTACTGGCCACCCCCTTGACCCGCATCGTTGCCCGCCGCGCCCGCGCCCATGGCCGCGACCTTGTCCTCCACATCGGCCAGCAGCGCATCGAGCTGATCGCGGCCGTGCAGCCTGCCCGCGTGGACAACCGCCACGATCGTGTCGCTGTCATCGATGTCCGCCAGCGGATCGCCCGACAGGAGCACGAGGTCGGCGCGCTGGCCCGGGGCGATGGCGCCGAGGTCCTCGCGCCCGAGGAAGCCTGCGGCCACGCTTGTTGCGGCTCGCAGCACGTCCATCTCGCTCAAACCTGCCGCCACGAGATGCGACATCTCGTCATGATAGGAAAAGCCCGGGAAGGACATGGTGTCATTGGCATCGGTCCCGACCATCACGGGCACCCCGGCATCATGCGCCAGTTTCGTAGTCCGTAGCCCGAGCCGGTAGAAATCCTCGAGGTCGTCGCGCAGCGCGTCGGGCATCGCCGCCGTGCGGTCGAGGTCCCGGTCCCAATAATGCTTCTGGAGCGCGGGGACATAGGCGAACCGCGGATCCCCGCGATAGGCGGGATCGGCGGCGCGATAGTCCATCTCGCGGGTGAGGTGGGTCGGCACATAGCCGGTTCCCGCCTCGCGCATCGCGGCGATCTGTGCCTCGCAGATGGAAGGATCGAAACTGTCGCGGGCAAGGCCCGGCATGGCCGCGCGATCGGGCCAGTCGCCAGCGCCGGTCAGCGCCGCGGCGACGGCGCCGCGGAACACCGCGCCATGGCGCGAACAGTCGAGCGGCAGGTCTCTTGCATGCTCGATGGAGCTCATTCCCATGGCGGCGACCTCGCCAACCGAGAACATGAGCGGCACATGGCCGGCAACTCCGAGGTCGCGCGCGGAAGCTTCGTCGAGCAACGCTTCGAAGGCATCGGGCATGAATTCCTGGCTGACCTTGAGGAAGGTCATGCCCTCGGCATCGAAAGCCGCGACGGCCTCGCGCGCCTGCTCGGGGGTCGCGACATGGTAGCGCGCCGCGCGGCCCTGCGCCTCGTCGGGGCGGTTGCTGTCGATCTTTGCAGTACCCAGCGAGAGCAGGGTGGGGCCGGCCAGCTGTCCGGCAGCGATCTTCTCCCGGCTCTCGAGCAACTGCTGGCGGCACATGTTCATCGGCCCTTCGCCTTGCGGGCAGTCGGCGGACATGTCGCGCAGGCCGGTAATGCCATTGGCCAGCATCAGCGCTAGCGTCGTCTCGTGGAGCATGCCGTAACCGACATGCGCATGCATATCGATGTAGCCGGGAAGCAGCGTCAGGCCGCGCCCGTCGACCACCTGCCGCGCGGCGACCCGAGCCGATCCGGTGGGGTGGAGCGCAACGATGGACCCGCCTTCGACGAGGACATCCTGCGCCTCGAGCACGCGGCGCGTTGCCGGATCGATGACACGCACGTCGCGGATTAGCACGTCGGCGCCGATCGCGGCGGGCATTGCGGCCGATGAGGTGGCGGCAACCGTGGCTTGCGGTGCGCTCGTGCATCCGGCGGCTGCGGCTGCGAGTGCGGCCGTCGCCGCCAAGGTGATGAATTTCATGGAAGCCCCCTTACGACTGGATCTGGATCACCGTCATAGCGTATTAATACACCATTGCAATAGAGGCTGTTGTTGCGCCATCCCCGGGCGCGGCCTAGGAGGGAAAGGCGCAATTTTCGCGGGGGAGATCCGACATCAGCAACCTGCCGACGACGCTCGATGACGAAGATCTCGTGCTCGACGAGGACGATCGCATGCGCCCCGATTTCGTCCGCGAGGTGGTCGAGGATGTGCGCGAGGGGCGCATCGAGGATGCCTGCGCGCTGGTCGCCGAACTGCACCCCGCCGACCGCGCCGACCTGATCGAGCTTGCCGGTCCCGAGGACCGCCCCGCCATCATCACCGCGCTCGGCAGCCTGATCGACGCCGACGTCTATGCCGAGATGAACGAGCACGTCCGCGAGCTCGTCATCGAGGAAATGGAGCCCGAGGACGCCGCTGGCCTGGCCTCCGAGATGGACACCGACGATGCCGTCGCCATCCTCGAGGATCTCGACGAGGAGGACCAGCAGGCCATCCTCGAGCGGATGGAGCCCGACGATCGCGCCGCGGTCGAGGAAGCGCTCTCCTATCCCGAGGAGACCGCGGGCCGCATCATGCAGCGCGACCTCATCGCGGTGCCCGAGCATTGGAATGTCGGCCAGGTCATCGACTATCTGCGCGCCGGCGACGAGCTGACCTGCGACTTCTGGGAAATCTTCGTGGTGGGCCCCCAGCACCATCCCGTCGGCACCACCAAGCTGTCGACGCTGCTCAGGACCCAGCGGACCGTCCCGATCACCGAGATCATGCAGGAAGAGCAAACGCTCATCCCCGTCGAGCTCGACCAAGAAGAAGTGGCGCTCAAGTTCCAGAAATACGCGCTCATCTCGGCCGCGGTGGTCGACGACAGCGGGCGGCTTGTCGGCATGATCACGGTCGATGACGTGGTCCACATCATCCAGGAAGAAGCGGGCGAGGATACGCTGCTTCTCTCGGGTGCGGGCGAGGGCGACATCAACGAGCCGGTGCGCGAGGCCTATTCGGGGCGCGTACGCTGGCTCATCGCCAACCTCGGCACCGCGCTGCTGGCGACCTTCGTCATCGCCCAGTTCGAGGACACCATCGCGCGGCTCGCCATCCTCGCCGCGCTGATGCCGATCGTCGCGGCATTGGGCGGCAATGCCGGCACGCAGGCGCTCGCCGTCACCGTGCGCGCGCTCGCCACCAACCAGCTTACCGGGTCGAACCGCTGGCGTGCGATCCGCCGCGAGGGGCTGGTCGCGTTGTTGAACGGGGTGACCATCGCGCTGGTGCTCGGCGTCGGGGTGGCGATCTTCCTCGACCCGATGATCGGCGCGGTCATCGCCGTCGCCATCCTCTTCAACATCCTCGTTGCCGGCCTCGCGGGCGTGCTGGTGCCCGTCGTCCTCGACCGCTTCGGCGCCGACCCTGCGGTCGCGAGCAGCGTGTTCGTGACCACCGTGACCGACACGATGGGCTTCCTCGCCTTCCTCGGGCTGGCCAGCGCGGTCCTTTTGTAAGGTATTGAACGGGCAGCAGGAAAGCGCCACTTTGTGGCCCATGTCCTGCGTGCACATGACCAAGGTGGCCTATGGCTGCGCGAGCCTGCCGACGCTCGAGAAGCGGATCGCGCGGCGCGCGAGCGGGGGCAAGGTACGCATTGTCACCAAGCGCCGCCCCGTGCGCCACGCCGAGGTGCTCAACGGCGGTCGCCTGCACTGGATCGTCAAGCATCGCATCGTCGCCCGCTCGAAGGTCATCGGCTTCGAGGAGCGTTCCGACGGGCGCTGGGATATCGTCCTGTCGGACCAGCTCGAGCCCTGCGCGGCGCAGCCCAAGCGCGCGCACCAGGGCTGGCGTTATCTCGAGGCGAAGGATGCGCCCGGCGACGAGGATGACGGCACCGGCATCGGTGCCCTGCCGCCGCGGCTCTACGGCAAGCTTGCCGCGCTGGCGCTGGTCTGAGGCCTAGCGGCAGCCCGTCACGCTCGGCGAGCCGACGAGGCGCAATTCGCAATTGGGGCGACCGGCAAGGCTGATGTCGCCGGTGCCGATGGCGTCGATCCGCGCCTCGCGCGCGGGGCCGAGACGGACCATCGAGGGACCGTCCACGCCGATAATGGCGCGGTCGCTCTCCAGCCCTTCGGCGGCCAGCGACGACATGCCGCGCACGATCAGCGTGGCATCCTCGACATCGCCCGCCACCTCGGCGCTCGCCGCGCCGTTTAGCGCGACCTCGAGTTCCTCGACGACGACATTGCCGACGGTGGCGCGGCCCGCACCCTGGATGGCAAGGCCGAAAGCCGGACCTTTCACCTTGTCGATCGCGATCATGCCCGAACCATTGACCCAAACCTGCCGGACATTGTGCGTGCCGATGCGGATGGCGACCGGTTCGGCGCGGTCGCGCTCGCTGCCCGACCAGTTGGAGCGGTTGGCGGAGATGATGAGCGTGCGCCCCTCGACCCGCATGCGCACCCCGTCCACCGCGGCCGAATTGCCCTCGGCGATGGCAAAGGGCGAGCGATCGGTCACCATCTCGACAGCAAAGCCGCCATCGAGGCGGACCTTGTCGAAGTCGGTGACGGTGAAACGACGCTCCTCGGCCTGCGCAGGGCTGGCTAGGGAGAGGGCGGCAAGAAAAAGGGCGATGATCCTCATGGAAAAGGACCATCGCCCAAAATGGTTAACAACGCCAGAAGAGGCGCGCGCCTAGCTGCAGGTCACGTCGCCCGAACCGGCCTTGGAGACGGTGCACTCGGCGCCGCCGGTGAAGACGACGTCGCCCGACCCGATGATCGAGACGTCGGCCGCGCCGGTCACGATCGCGGCGACATCGCCCGATCCGGCGATGGAGACATCGGCGCTCTCGGCTTCCAGCTCGGGGTTCTCGAACCCGCCTGACCCGGCGATCGAGATATCGAGGCGCGAGACCTTGCCCGAGGCGTAGATGTCCCCCGAGCCCGCGACCGAGAAATCGGCGCTGGTGGCGGTGAGGCTGTCGATCCGCAAGTCGCCCGAGCCGGCGATCGAGCCGTCGAAGCGGCTGCCCGAGGCCTCGGCGATCTGCACGCTGCCCGAGCCCGCGATGGACGCGCCCTCGATATTGGGGTGGGTGATGCGGATGTCGATCTTGTTGTTGCCGTCCCAGCTGACGCGCTTGCCGTCGGCGTCGCGACGGGTCTTGATCTCGAGGGTGCCGTCCTCGACGTCGAACTCGGTGTGGCGGATGATATTCTCGCCGCCCTCTGCCGTGACGACGATATCCTCGCCCGGCACGACGGTGATATTGTAGGCGCCCGCCACAACGAGGTCGCTGAAATCGGCGACCTGGACCGTCTCGGTGACGACGCGGCCCGGCTCGATCGAGACGTCATCGCCGTCGATAATGTCGAGATTTCCCATGCAGGTCGAAATGGCGCCGCTCATCAGCGCGATGGTGGTGGCCTTGAAGATCATGATCCTAGCTCCGTCCTTGGGTGCCTAGCTCGTGCAGCTGACGTCGCCGCTGCCGGCCTTGGAAATGTTGCAGGTCGCGCCGCCGCTGACGACGACATCGCCCGAGCCGGCGACGCGAACGTCGGCTTCGCCCGTGACCCGCGAATTGACGTCGCCCGATCCGGCGATGCTGATGTCGGCATTGGCGGCGATGAGTTCGCGCGTGCTGATGTCGCCCGACCCCGCGATGGCAATGTCGAGCCGCTCGGTCGTGCCTGCGGCAGAGATGTCGCCCGAACCGCGCACGTCAAATGCCAGCGTCTTTGTATTCACTGCATCGAGGCGAAGGTCGCCCGAGCCCTTGATGTTGCCGGTAAAGGCCTCGGCGTCGACGGCCTCGAGCCGCACGTCGGCCGAGCCGAGGATGGTCGCCTCGCTGATGCCGGGCGAAGTGATACGGATCGTCGGCACCTTGTCATCGGCCCAGCGGAAAATGACGCTGCCGCGCTCTTCCGGGCGGATGGTGAGAAGCCCGTCGGCGAAGGAGAATTCGGTCTGGTCGATGACGTTTTCGGGCCCGACCATCTCGACCGCCACCGCTTCGCCCGGCACGACGATCACGTCATAGCGACCGCTCACCGCGAGCCGGTCGAAGTCCTGCGCCTCGATGGTGCGCGTGACGGCGGGACCGGTCTCGATCTCGATCCGATCCTCGCTCACGAAGTCGGCGCAAGAGGAAATGGCGCCGGTGAGAAGCGCGATGGTGCTGGCTTTGACGAACATGATGCTTTGGCGTCCCTACTGTGTTGGCACTCTAATACGCCATCCAAGAGGGAGGCACAAGAAGGCGGGGCGGGCTTTTCGACCAACGGCGGATACGAGAAGGCCCGACCGTTTCCGGCCGGGCCCCTTGGTGATCAGGTCGATCAGGCATCAGAAGATGCGTCGCGGATCCCCCGGACGTTTTTAGGCGTCCTCTTTTTCCGCATTCCAGATCTTCGCGGCGTCATCGAGCACCTTGATGATCTTCTTGAGCGCCGTCTTCTCGTCGGTCTTTTCCATCGCGCCGAGTTCGCGGGCGAGGCGGCTCGAGGCGGCCTCGAAGATCTGGCGCTCCGAATAGCTCTGCTCGGGCTGGTCGTCGGCGCGGAACAGGTCGCGGGTCACCTCGGCGATCAGGATGAGGTCGCCCGAGTTGATCTTGGCTTCATATTCCTGCGCGCGGCGCGACCACATGGTGCGCTTGACCTTGGGCTTGGACTTGAGGGTTTCCATCGCCTCCTTCATCGCCTTGTCCGACGACAGCTTGCGCATGCCGGTCGATTCCGCCTTGTTGACGGGGACGCGGAGGGTCATTTTCTCTTTTTCGAAACGGAGCACGTAGAGGTCGAGCTTGGCACCGGCAATCTCGGTCGACTGCAGTTCGATGACCTTGCCGACACCGTGCTTGGGGTACACGACATAATCGCCGACATCGAAGCTAAGGGCCTTGCTCGCCATAGATAAATTCTCCGTTGGACCACGCTGGGCATGCTGAAGCGGTCGCGTCCCCCGTACGTTGACCGGCCCCATGTTGCGTGCAGCGTTGGTGAGTGTTCCTGCGTGAAGAAGCCGTCGCGTTGGCGCGGCGGCTCGTGAATGACAATTATATAACAGAAATCCTATTCAAATGCGAGTCCCAGTTGTTTTGGACCACCCAACTCCTCCTCCACGGGGGACGACAGGCCCAATCCCAAGAG
The DNA here is from genome assembly GCF_024721585.1 of Sphingomicrobium aestuariivivum. Taxonomy (NCBI): domain Bacteria; kingdom Pseudomonadati; phylum Pseudomonadota; class Alphaproteobacteria; order Sphingomonadales; family Sphingomicrobiaceae; genus Sphingomicrobium; species Sphingomicrobium aestuariivivum. Next base: position 1,299,982 of record NZ_CP102629.1, on the reverse strand, counting down.
ACGCACGCCTTTTTCCAGCGGAAACAGGGGACTGAGGAGCGAACGACCCGCGGCGTGGAAGGTTTCCGCATCGGTCACGGGGGCAGTGAAGCTCCTGGCCCGCGTGATGATCTCGAAGTCGGCATATTTGACCTTGAGATTGACCGTCCGGCCCTTGAAATTCGCCTTCTCGATCCGCGCCCAGGCGATCTCGCTCACGCGGTCGAGCTCGGCATAGGTCTCGGCCTCGCCGCGCACATCCTCGCCAAACGTCCGCTCGGCGGAGCAGCTTTTTCGCACGCGGTCCGATCTCACGGGGCGCTCGTCGATGCCTCTGGCGATGCGGTAATACCAGTCGGCGCTCGACCCGAAGCGCGCGCGCAGCTCACGATAGGGCCAGGCGGCAAGGTCGGCGCCCGTCATGATGCCAAGCCGGTTCATCTTCTCGGCGGTCTTGGGGCCCACCCCGTGGAAGCGTTTGACCGGCAGGCTCTGGACGAAGGCGGGGCCTTTGGCGGGCGGGATGACGCACAGGCCGTCGGGCTTGTTCTGGTCGGAGGCGAGCTTGGCGATGAACTTGCAATAAGAGACGCCCGCCGAGGCGGTGAGGTTCGTCTCCGCCTTGATCCGCGCGCGAATGTCCTCGGCGATCGCCTTGCCCGAGCCGAGGCCGTGGGGATCGTCGGTGACGTCGAGGAAGGCTTCGTCGAGCGAGAGGGGCTGCACCGCGCTCGCATGGATTGCGAAGATGTCGCGGATCTGCTGGCTGACCTCGCGATACACATCGAACCGCGATTTCACGAAGATGAGGTCGGGGCATTTGCGCCGCGCGGTGACGCTCGGCATCGCGCTCCGCACGCCAAACTCGCGCGCTTCGTAACTTGCTGCCGCGACGACACCCCTGTGTCCGCCGCCCACCGCGACGGGCTTGCCGCGCAGCTCGGGATGGTCGCGCTGTTCGACCGACGCAAAGAAGGCATCCATGTCGACATGGATGATCTTGCGCCCGTCGGCCCCGGGTTCGGGCAGGTCTGGAGAATCGGGGTTCACACTCACATGTCCCCTCCTAGCGCCTTTTCCTCTCCGCCCCGATATGCTTTAGGGCGCGGCGACTCTTTAGACATTTCGCGAAGCGAAGGACGAACCGCATGAACATCCATGAGTATCAGGCCAAGGAACTCCTCAAGGAATTCGGCGCCCCGGTGCCTGCCGGCATCCCCGCGATGAGCGTGGAAGAGGCGGTCGAGGCGGCCAAGCGGCTCCCCGGCCCGCTCTGGGTGGTCAAGGCGCAGATCCATGCCGGCGGCCGCGGCAAGGGCACCTTCAAGGAACTGCCCGAGGGCTCGAAGGGCGGCGTTCGCCTCGCCAAGTCGATCGAGGAAGTCGAAGCCCACGCCAAGGACATGCTCGGCAACACGCTCGTCACCATCCAGACCGGCGCCGAGGGCAAGGAAGTCCAGCGCCTCTACGTCACCGATGGCGTCGACATCGACAGCGAATTCTATCTCGCCATGCTGGTCGACCGTGCCTCGGGCCGCCTCGCCATCGTCGCCAGCCCCGAAGGCGGCATGGACATCGAGCAGGTCGCGCATGACACGCCCGAGAAGGTCCACACCTTCACCATCGATCCCGCGACCGGCCTGATGCCGCATCACGGCCGTTCGGTCGCTGCCGCGCTGGGCCTCAAGGGCGACCTCGCCAAGCAGGCCGCCAAGGTCACCGCCGCGCTCTACAAGGCGTTCCACGGCACCGACGCCTCGCAGATCGAGATCAACCCGCTCGCCGTGTCGGGCGACAAGCTGATGGTCCTCGACGCCAAGGTCGGCTTCGATTCGAACGCCATGTTCCGTCACAAGGACATCGAGGAACTGCGCGACCTCACCGAAGAGGATCCGATGGAAGTCGAGGCCTCCAAGTACGACCTCGCCTACATCAAGCTCGACGGCGACATCGGTTGCATGGTCAACGGCGCGGGCCTTGCCATGGCGACGATGGACATCATCAAGCTGCACGGCGCCTTCCCCGCCAACTTCCTCGACGTCGGCGGCGGCGCCGACAAGGAGAAGGTCACCGCGGCCTTCAAGATCATCCTGTCGGACCCCGCCGTGAAGGGCATCCTCGTCAACATCTTCGGCGGCATCATGCGCTGCGACACGATCGCCGAGGGCATCGTCGCGGCGGCCAAGGAAGTCGACCTCGACCGTCCGCTGGTCGTCCGCCTCGAGGGCACCAATGTCGAGAAGGGCAAGGAAATCCTGGGCAGCAGCGGCCTCAAGATCATCGCCGCCGACGACCTTGGCGATGCCGCCAAGAAGATCGTCGCGGAGGTCAAGCAGGCCGCCTAGGCCCCTGCCATCATCGAACAAGGGAAAGGGTCGCTTCGGCGGCCCTTTTTCGTATCAGCCGCCGCCACCGCCACCCATCAGCAAATAGCCGAGCCCCGCCGCGACCGCAGCGAGGCCGACGCTCACGCTGATGACGAGCAGGAGCCCGTCGCGCACCAGCAGCGCCAACCCGATGAAGACGATGGCCAGCATCGGGCCCGAGCTGGCGAAGGGCAGCACCTCGAGGAAGGGCACGGCAGCGCACAGCGCGAGGATGACGATGGCGGCGAGCTTGATGAAGACGCCGCGCGTCAGCCCCTTGAAGCGCCTGTGAAACCACTGGTCCATATGTTCGGCCACGCCCTCGGCCTTCTCCGCCGACTTTTTGAGCTTGTCGCCGGTAACGCGGCGGTTCTCGAGGAAGTCGGGAATCCAGATATGGTCGCGCCCGAGCAGCATCTGGAAGGCGAAGATGGAGATGGTGACCGCGAGCACGGTCGGCACACCGGGGATGGCGCCCAAGGGGGTGATCTCGAGCAGCGCGGGCACGATGAGGAAGGGCGCATAGGTACGCGTACCAAAGGCATCGGCGACGTCGCCGACCGACACGCAGTCCTGTTTCTCGCCGATCTCCTCGAGCCCCTCGACGATGTCGCCGACCGACTTCACGGGGCCGATCTCGCCCTTGCTGTCATGCGTACTCATGACGGCCCAACAACGGATGGTCGCGAAATGTTGCGTTTCCGGCCCCTACGGAACTCCGACCATTTGACGCGCGCTCTTTAGCCAAGCATATCGCACTCGAAATTTCAGTCAGGAGAAGTCAGCCCATGAAGCTGCTGGTCGCCGTGAAACGGGTGATCGATTACAACGTCAAGCCTCGGATCAAGCCCGATGGCAGCGGTGTCGATCTCGCCAACGTCAAGATGAGCATGAACCCCTTCGACGAAATCGCCGTCGAGGAAGCCGTGCGCCTCAAGGAAGCCGGCAAGGCCGACGAGATCGTCGTGGTCTCGGTCGGTCCGGCCAAGGCGCAGGAAACGCTGCGTACCGCGCTCGCGATGGGCGCCGACCGTGCCATCCTCATCCAGAGCGATGAAGACGTCGAGCCGCTGGGCGTGGCCAAGCTGCTCGCCAAGGTCGCCGCTGACGAGAACCCCGACATGATCGTGCTCGGCAAGCAGGCGATCGACGACGACAGCAATGCGACGGGCCAGATGCTCGCCGCCATGCTCGACTGGGGCCAGGGCACCTTCGCCTCGAAGGTCGAGCCCGCCGATGGCGCGGTCAGCGTGACCCGCGAGATCGACGGCGGCCTCGAGACCGTGAAGCTCCAGCTTCCCGCCGTGGTCACCACCGACCTTCGCCTGAACGAGCCGCGCTACGCCTCGCTGCCCAACATCATGAAGGCCAAGAAGAAGCCGCTCGAGACCAAGACGCCCGATGACTATGGCGTCGACGTCACGCGCCGCCTCACCATCACCAATGTCGCCCCGCCGCCCGTGCGCGAGGCCGGTGACAAGGTCGGCAGTGTCGATGAACTGGTCGCCAAGCTCAAAGAACTGGGAGTTGCCTGATGAAGACGCTCGTTCTCGTCGAACATGACGGCGCCGCCATCAAGGACGCCACCCTTTCCACGGTGACCGCCGCCGCCAAGCTCGGCGAAGTGCACCTGCTCGTCGTCGGCAAGGACGTCGGCGGCGTCGCCGAAGCCGCTGCCAAGATCGACGGTGTCGGCAAGGTCCATGTCGCCGATGCCGCGCATCTCGAGCACCAGCTCGCCGAGGATGTCGCGCCGATCATCGTCGACCAGATGGGTCACCATGACGCCTTCCTCGCGCCCGCCACCACGACCGGCAAGAATGTCGCCCCGCGCGTCGCCGCCAAATTGGACGTGGCGCAGATCAGCGACATCATCGCGGTCGACGGCGACGACACGTTCAAGCGCCCGATCTACGCCGGCAACGCCATCGCGACGGTCCAGTCGTCGGATGCGAAAAAGGTCATCACCGTGCGCGGCACCGCCTTCGACAAGGCCGCCGCCGAGGGTGGTTCGGGCAGCGTCGAGGCAATCGACGCCGGCGCGAACAGCGCCAAGTCGGAATTCGTCTCGGCCGAACTGTCGGAAGGCGATCGTCCCGAGCTGACCAGCGCGGGCGTGATCGTCTCGGGCGGCCGTGCCTTCGGCTCGAACGAGGACTTCCACAAGCTCCTCGACCCGCTCGCCGACAAGCTTAACGCCGCCGTCGGCGCCAGCCGCGCCGCGGTCGATGCGGGCTATGCTCCCAACGACTACCAGGTCGGCCAGACCGGCAAGATCGTGGCCCCCGAAGTCTATATCGCCATCGGCATCTCGGGTGCGATCCAGCACCTTGCCGGCATGAAGGATTCGAAGGTCATCGTCGCCATCAACAAGGACGAGGAAGCGCCGATCTTCCAGGTCGCCGACATCGGCCTCGTCGGCGATCTCTTCCAGATCGTCCCCGAGCTGACCGAGAAGCTCTAGGGCTTTTCCGAAACCGGACAGGAAGGGGCCGTGTCACCGTCGGGTGGCGCGGCCCTTTTGCTATTCGCCCAACACGACCGGGGTGGTCAGCATCAGCTCGAGCGCTTCCCAGTGCGTCATGCCCTCGGCGACGCGCGCCTCGATCCACTGCTCGACCATCTGCTCGCCCAGCGCATAGTTGATGACATAGGCGCGGTTGGCCTCGGCGAAGGCGACCTTGCGCTCGGCCTGCGCCTCGTTCTGGAGGTAATAGTCCATCAGCGCCCGCACCGCTTCGGCGCGGGTCATGTCCCCGTCGAGATAGGCGCGGCTGACGAGCTGCTGCACCTCCTCGACCCCGCCCATCGCGCTGGTGACGGCGTGATAGCGTTCGGCCTCTGCCGGATCGAACCCCGCCAGCGGGAAGAGCGTGTCGCGGTAGAGCGCCAGCGTGGCGGCATCGTCGAAGGCGAGGCGGCGGCCATAGTCGGCGCTCCCCTCGGCGATGAGCGACTGGGGGGAGTAGAGCGGATAGACCGAATATTCGACCCAGCCGCGCTTGTCGGCCAGCTCCTGCTCGAGCAGCGAATTGAACAGATGGTGCCCCGGATAGCCTTCGTGGCAGCCGAGGATGATCGCCTCGTCGGGGGTCACGTCGCTGTCGAGATTGACCTGGATGAGGCTCTGCGAGCCGCCCTGGTACCAGTTGTAGCCGCCCCAGACCTTGTCGCGCACCAGCTCCAGCTCATAGGCCTCGCCCTCGGGCATGGCGATGTGCGGGATCGTCGCGGCCTTGCAGGCGGCGGTGGCCGCAAGGATCGCCTCGCCGACATTGTCGTCGGGAATGACGAAGCGATCGACATAGTCGGTGACCCGCGCCGCCACCGGCCCGTCGCCGGGCACCAGCGCGTCGAGCCGCGCGATCGCCGCATCGAAGCTCGACAGGTCGCGGGGCGCGGGCGTGGCGCCATAGAGGAGGCGGGCCTCCTCGTCGAAGGAGAAGGCGCGCCCCTCCATCATCTCGAGCCGGGCGGATGCCGCGCGCAGCTGGGCATCGAGCGCGTCGCGGCGCGCGATGAGCAGCGGGTCCTCGGGCGCGATGTCCCCGAGCGCCGCGCGCAGGCGGCCGACCTCGGCCTTCAGCGCCGCCTTGTCGCGCGGGCTCGCCTCGGCGGCCTCGCGCCATTCGGCGGGGCCGTGATAGGCATCGACATAGCCCTCCTCATGCGTGCCGATCTCCAGCGTCGCCTTCACATAGGCTTCGGCGATCTCGTCGAGGGTCAGCGCGGGCGGCGCATCGGTCGTGGCGCAGCCGGCAAGCGCGGCGGTGGCGAGAAGGGCGGTGATCAGGCGCATGGACTAGGGCTCCCCCGTGGATGGTCACGGAGGAGGCTAGTCGGCTTGGCGGATGCGGGAAAGTCCCGCGTCTATTCCTTGGCGGCCTCGGGATCGTCCGCGTCGCCCGCGAACAGGTCGTCGACCCGCTCCATGTCGTCGGTCCGGCTCGGGATCGGCGGGGTGAAGCGCAGGACGAGGAAGCCGGCGATTGCCGAAAGGAGCGAGCCTGCCAGCGTGCCGATCTTGGCGGCATCGACCAGCTCGGGCTCTCCCGGGAAGGCCAGCGCGCCGATGAACAGGCTCATGGTGAAGCCGATACCGCACAGCATGGCCGCGCCATAGATCTGCGCCCAGCGGGTGCCGCGCGGACGGGTGGCGAGGCGCAGCTTCACCGCGGCCCAGATGGCGCCGAAGACGCCGATCTGCTTGCCGATGAACAGGCCGAGCATGATGCCGAGCGGCAGCGGCTGGAACAATGCGTCCATGCTCGAGGGCAGCTCGACGCCGGCGGCAACGAAGCCGAAGACGGGCACGATGAGGAACATCACCCAGGGGTGGATGTCATGCTCGAGCTGGCGCAGCGGCGACTTCTTCTCGCCGGTGCCGAGCGGGATGGTGAGCGCGGCCATGACGCCCGCGATGGTCGCGTGCACGCCCGAGGCGAGGACGAGATACCAGAGGATGGCAAAACCGATGAGATACCAGAGAAGGCGGCGTACGCCGTACATCGCCATGACCGCCATCATCCCCATCACGGCGAGCGCGCCGCCGAGGGCATAGGTGTTGAGGTCGGCGGTATAGAAGAGCGCGATGATGATGACCGCGCCGATATCGTCGACGATGGCGATGGTCACGAGGAGGAGCTTGATCGAAGCGGGCGCATAGCGGCCGAGGATGGCGATCACCCCGATCGCGAAGGCGATGTCGGTGGCGGCGGGGATGGCCCAGCCGTGGAGGACGGCGGGATCGAAGCCGACGACGATCGCGAAGACGAGGGCGGGCACGGCCATGCCGCCGATCGCGGCGATGATCGGCAGGCGGCGTTCGCGCGGGGAGGACAGGCGGCCCTCGAACCATTCGCGCTTCACCTCGAGCCCGACGAGCAGGAAGAAGATCGCCATGAGGCCGTCAACGACCCAATATTCCACGCTGAAGGTGCCGAAGCGCGGCCAGCTCGGGCCGAACTTGTACTCGAGCAGGTGGTGATAGCTTTCCGCGAAGGGCGAATTGGCAGCGATCAGGGCGGCGAGCGCGGCGCCGATCAGCACCAACCCGGCGAGTTTTTCCTGCGCGGCGACATCTTGGGGGGTCTTGGCCATGACGCCTGATAGACAGACGCAGGCGCGCTCGCCAAGGGCCTAAAGGTCACAGTGTGTGGAAAATGGTGCCTGGGGACGGGATCGAACCGCCGACACTGCGATTTTCAGTCGCATGCTCTACCAACTGAGCTACCCAGGCGCCGGGTCATCGCGCGGCGGATGCCGCTTGCGGTGAGGGGCCTCTAGCGAGCCTCGTCATCGCTGTCCAGCCCTTCTTGCATGACGGGCGGACCGGGGATGCGATAGCCGTCGCCGAGCCACTGCAGGAGGTCGCGATCCTTGCAGCCGCGCGAGCAGAAAGGGCGGTATTCATTCACCGTCGGCTTCTTGCAGACGGGGCAGGTGGCGGGCGTGTTCGGCATGCGGCTTCACATGGCGCGGACGGCGCGCCCGTTCAACCCAGCACGCGGTCGTAAAGCGCGCGCAGGCGGCCGAAGGCACGCTCGGCGGCGGCCTCGTCGTAAGCGGGGCTGTCGAGTACGGTCCAGCCATGGTCGCCCGCATAGACCTCGATCTCGGCGGGGCGACCGGTGGCGGCCATCGCGCCGCGCAGCACCGACTTGTTCTCGGGTTCCTCGGCATCGTCGTCCTGCGCGATGGCGACGAGATAGGCGGCCTCGCTGCCCGAGAGCTGGCGGTGCGGGCTGTCAGGCGCGTCGGTCACCAGCCCGCCGCCGTGAAAGCTCGCGACCGCCGCGATGCGGTCGGGCCGCGCGGTGGCCGAGCGGAAGGCGAAGGGACCGCCCATGCAATAGCCCTGCACCCCGATGCCGGCATCGCTTTCGACGGCGTCCTCTTCGTCGAGCCAGTTGACGATGGCGCGGGTATCGGCGGCGATCGCCTCGGGGGTGAGCGCCTGTCGCCACGGGCGGCCCTTGGAGAAACCCTCCTGCTCGCGGAAGTCGGCGAAGTCGTCGAACAGGGGGGCGGTGCCGGTGCGATAATATTGATTGGCGACGAGCACTGCGCGGCCGGTGGCGGCGAGCCGGCGCGCCATCACTTCGAAGGCAGGGCGCAGGCCGGCGATGTCGGGCCACATGATGACGGCGGCGGACGCCTCGCCCTTCGGGTGGACGAAGAAGCCGTCCATCGTGCCGCTGGCGGTGGAAATGGAGACGCGGCGCTCGCGCAGGCCCTTGGGGCTGCCCATGCCGCCGCCCGCGCAGGCCGCGAGCGTGGTGGCGAGGCCGAGCACCGCGAAGCGGCGGCGGCTCATCTTGAGCAGGTCGGGGTCGAGGGGCGAGCGCTTGCACATGGATGGTGTCTCCTTCGAGACCCCAAGGCGGGAGCGCTGGCCGAAGTTCCGCTTATGCGCCCTGGACCGTCGCGCCTGACAGCGAGAGGTCGGGGCGGGGTTCGAGCGTTACCGTGCCGCCGACCTTGCGCTCCAATGCGGCGATCCAGTCGGGGCGCAGCGCGGCGATGACGGCGGGGTGGGCCTCGATTCGCGTGGCGCCGACGTGGCGTTCGGCGCGGCGCAGGAGGGCGCGGGCCTCAAAGGCGGCGCGGTCGGCGGCGAGATCGATGAGGCTGGCGCGCGTCCTGGGGCGCACGACCTGAACGAAGCCGAAGCCGTTCATCGCGGTCCGCTCGAAGGGTTTTTCGAGATACATGTCGAGGATGTCGCCGACCTGTTTCTTCGCCTCCTTGCCCTCGATGGTGGGGAAGTCGATGCCGGTCGCGCCGCCAAGATCGAGGCGGCGGATGGCGCGGGCGCTCGCCCAGGCGGCCATCTGCGAGAGCTTGTCGGCGACGAGCCAGCCGTCGACGTCGATCATGGTCATGGCGCTGGTCGGCTCGATGCGCAGTTGGCCGCCGTCGAAGTCGATCATGCCGGTGCGGGCTTCCTCGATGAGGTCGTCCCAGCCGGTTATCGTGCCGGGTGTGCCGTCCGCCAGAGGCGGGGCAGGGGCGGGGGCCTCGTCGCTCTGGATGGCGAGCGCGCGCTTCCACGGCTCCGCGCCGCCCAGCGCCTCGCGGGTGACGCGGATGCGGATGGTCGCGCCCTCGCTGATCCCGCTTGCGCCGCGCGGCAGGAGGAATTGTTCGCCGTTCGCTTCCACCGTGACACGGGGGGCGATGGCGAGAAGCTTTGCATCGAGGATCGTGCCCGCGGGCGTCACGCCATGACGACGGACGCGGGCCTCGAGAATGTCATCGCCCTCGATGAGCGCGGCGCGGGTCTCGCCGATGCCTTCCTCGAGGATCCACTCAGGCAAGGGGGTATCCCGCTGCTTTCAGCATGTTGCGCGTCTCGGCGAGCGGCAGGCCGACGACGTTCGAATGGCTGCCGTGGATGAAGCGGACATAGACCTCGCCATAGCCCTGCAGGCCATAGCCGCCGGCCTTGCCCATCCATTCCTCGGTCATGGCGGCGTAGGTGTCGATCTCGTCCTGGCTGAGGCGCTTCATGGCGACGATGGTCTCGACGACCTTCTCCCACTTGCGCCCGTCGGGGGCGACGGCGGCAATGCCGGTGAAGACGCGGTGGCGGCGGCCCGAGAGCAAGGCGAGGCAGTCGCGCAGCGTCTGCTCGTCCTCGGCCTTGGGCAGGATGCGGCGCCCGACCGCGACCACCGTATCGCCCGCCAGCACGAGCGCGTCGGGGTGACGCGCGGCGACTACCGCCGCCTTTTCCGACGCGAGGCGGCCGGCATGGGGGCGCGGCAGTTCGCCCGCCTTCGGATCCTCGTCGATATCGGCGGGATCGATCAGGTCGGGCGTCACATGGATGCGCGCCAGCAATTCGCGGCGGCGGGGCGATGCCGAGGCGAGGACAAGCTTCATCGGGGGCGGTGCCCTTACTTGAAGCGGTAGGTGATCCGACCCTTGGTCAAATCGTAGGGGGTCAGCTCGACGAGGACTTCGTCGCCGGTCAGCACGCGGATGCGGTTCTTGCGCATCTTGCCGGCGGTGTGCCCGAGGATCTCATGGCCGTTCTCCAGCTCGACGCGGAACATCGCGTTGGGCAGCAGCTCGACCACCCGACCCCGCATCTCGAGAAGTTCTTCCTTGGCCAATGTCCATCCTTCTTCGCGGTTAAGTGGTGCCACGCCCCTTAGCGGGAAGCCCCTGAAAAGAAAAGCGGGAGCGTGGGTTGCCCCGCGCTCCCGCCCATCTTGGCTGTTGATCGAGGTCAGATCAGCCCGTGACCCGCCCCCGCCAGCGCCGCGAGCAGCAGGATCGCGACGATGTTGGTGATCTTGATCATCGGATTGACGGCCGGACCCGCGGTATCCTTGTAGGGATCGCCGACCGTGTCGCCCGTCACCGCGGCCTTGTGGGCTTCACTGCCCTTGCCGCCGTGATTGCCGTCCTCGATATATTTCTTGGCGTTATCCCAGGCACCGCCGCCCGAGGTCATCGAGAGGGCCACGAAGAGCCCCGAGACGATGACGCCGAGGAGCAGCGCACCCAGCGCGGCAAAGCCGTTCTGCTGGCCCGCCACCGCGGTGACCGCGAAATAGACCACCACCGGCGCGAGCACCGGCAGGAGCGAGGGGACGATCATTTCCTTGATCGCTGCCTTGGTCACGAGATCGACCGTCTTGGCGTAATCGGGGCGTTCCGAACCGTCCATGATGCCGGGCTTGGCCTTGAACTGCTCGCGCACGTCGATGACGACGTCGCCCGCCGCACGGCCGACCGCGGTCATGCCGAGGGCACCGAAGAGGTAGGGCAGCAGCGCGCCGAGGAGCAGGCCGACGATCACGTAAGGATTCTCGAGGCTGAAATCGACATCGGTGTCGGGGAAATACTTCCGGAGATCGGTCGTATAGGCCGCGAACAGGACGAGCGCCGCGAGCGCCGCCGAACCGATGGCATAACCCTTGGTCACCGCCTTGGTCGTGTTGCCGACCGCGTCGAGAAGGTCGGTCTTCTCGCGCACGCTGTCATCGAGACCCGACATTTCGGCGATGCCGCCGGCATTGTCGGTGACGGGGCCATAGGCGTCGAGCGCCACGACCATCCCTGCGAGGCTGAGCATCGCGGTGGCCGCATAGGCCAGCCCCATCAGGCCTGCCAGCTGGAAGGCGATGACGATGGCGACGACGAACAGGAGCGTCGGCAGCGCGGTCGCCTCGAGGCTGATGGCGAGGCCCTGGATGACGTTGGTGCCGTGACCCGTTTCCGAGGCCTTGGCGATTGACTTCACGGGGCGGTAGTTGGTGCCCGTGTAATATTCGGTGATGAAGATGATGAGGCCGGTGACGACGAGGCCCACCATGGCGCACCAGAACAGGTCCATGCCGGTGAAGGCGCTGAGCGTGGTCGTGCCCTCTTCGGCGAGCGGCGCGCCCGGATCGACGTCGGTCATCACGCCGCCGATTTCGGCGGTCATGTCACCAAGCGCGAACTGGATGGCGAACCAGATGAGCGGCACGGCGAGCACCGCCGAGACGATGAAGCCCTTGTACATGGCCGCCATCACGTTGGTCGAATTGCCCGAGAGCTTGACGAAATAGGTGCCGATGACGCTGGTCAGGATGCACGCGCCCCCGATAAGGAGCGGCAGCGCCATGAGCGGTACGAGCAGGTCGCCCGCAACGGGGCCGAGCAGCAGCGCGGTGAGCACCATGGTGATGCCGACGGTGACGACATAGGTTTCGAACAGATCGGCCGCCATGCCCGCGCAGTCGCCGACATTGTCGCCCACGTTATCGGCGATCACGGCAGGGTTGCGGGGATCGTCCTCGGGGATGCCGGCTTCGACCTTGCCGACGAGGTCGGCACCGACGTCGGCGGCCTTGGTGAAGATGCCGCCGCCAAGACGCGCGAAGATCGACACGAGGCTCGCGCCGAGCGCGAGGGCAGTGAGGCCGATGACGACGGTGCTGTCGTCGGCCGCATAGCCGCCGGGCCCGATGAGATAGGCGAAGTAGCCCGCGATCGCGAGCAGCGCGAGGCCGACAACGAGAAGCCCCGTCACCGCGCCCGACCGGAAGGCCATGGTCAGGCCGCCCTGCAGGCTGGTGCGGGCGGCTTCGGCGGTGCGCACATTGGCGCCGACCGAGACGTTCATGCCGATGAAGCCCGCGACACCCGACAGGATGGCGCCGATGGCAAAACCGATCGCGGCGACCACGCCGAGGAAGAGCAGCACGACAATCGCCACGGCGATGCCGACGATGGTGATCGCCGTATATTGGCGCTTGAGATACGCCTTGGCGCCTTCCTGGATGGCGCCGGCCACCTCGACCATACGCTCGTTGCCCGCCGGTGCGCCGAGCACCTGGCGGGAGGTAATGATGCCGTAGAGCAGCGCAACGACGCCGCAGGCAATCGCGATCAACACCAGATCCATACTGGAAACCCCCCTGTTCGGGACGGCGAGTATGCCGTTCCCATGATGTAACGACCAACAGGTGTAACGCACATTTGCCAGTGCGCAAGGCTGGTCAAAAGGGAGGTTGATGTGGGTTAGGAAAGGGTCAGCGCGAACAGGCTGCCGCTCATCAGGCCGAGCATGCCGAGAAGGAAGCGGCGGGGATCAATCGCGATCATGTTCATGGCCGAGCCTTTCGGGCAGTGCGACCGGTTCGCCGTCATGGGTGAGGGCAAGACCGGTGCCGGACGCCAATCGTCCGACGATCTCCACCCTCGCCCGTCTTGGTAAAGATTGTCTTACCACATCCTCGTCTTCGGGGGCGATGGCGGCGAGCAGCGCATAATCGTCGCCGCCCGTCGCCGCGAACAGCCGCGAGGCGCGCGTGTCGCCTTTCTCCGCGACGAAAGCGGCTTCGAGCGGCAGCGCGCCGAGGTCGATGCTCGCGCCGAGCCCGCTCGCCTGCGCCATGCGCCGCGCATCGAGCAGCAGCCCGTCGGACACGTCCATCATCGCATGGGCAAAGGGCGCCAGCGCCTGTCCCGCCGCCAGCAGCGGCACGGGGCGGCGGTAGATGTCGACCAGCGGCCCTTCGGCGGCGGCGTCCTTGTCGAGCGCCTCGAGCCCCGCCATCGCCCCGCCAAGCGTGCCGACGAGGAGGAGGAGGTCGCCGTCCCGCGCGCCGTCGCGGCGCGGGGGCGGTCCTGCCGGCTCGCCGATCGCGGTGAGGCCGAGGACGCGCGGCGCGCCTGACGGTAGCGCGACCGTGTCGCCGCCGATGAGCGGCAGGCCGTAGCTCTCGCCCGCCGCCGCGAGGCCCGCCAGGAACCGCTCTTCCCATTCGCCCGCTTCGCTGTCCCCGAGGGGCGCGCCGATGGTCAGCGACAGGAGCGCACCGACGGGCCGCGCACCCTTGGCAGCGAGGTCCGACAGGTTCACCGCGGCAAGCTTCCAGCCCACGCTCTCGGGTGGGTCGTCGGCGCGGTAATGTACCCCTTCGACAATGGTGTCATGGGTCAGCACGCGGCCGTCGAGATGCGCGACATCGTCGGCAAGCCCGGCAGCGGCAGGATGGTCGGCGAGCAGCCGGAGACGCGCGTGCAGCCGCGCCTCGAGGCTCGATGACGGCTTCACAGGGGGGCGTTCTGGCGGCATGATCGCTCCTGCAATCGCACGAGGGAGGGGATTTTGCCAATCGCGTTGATGTTGGCCCTGTTGGCTGGCCTGCAGGATGCCCCGCCGGCACAAGTGCCGCCCGTCGATGCCGCCGGCCTGACAAGCGACCAGGTGACTGCCGAAGGCCCCGAGGACACGCTGCCGGGCGCCGCCGCGCTGCCGGCCATTTCCTCGGGCCGTATCACCCAGATGATGTTCGCCGATGGCGCCGCCGCCGGTGTCGGCGAGGTGTGGGTCTGGACCCCGCCATCCTATGGCCGCGACCCGCGTGCCCGCTTTCCCGTTCTCTACATGCATGACGGCCAGAACCTGTTCGACCCCGCCTTCACCAATTACGGCAAGGAATGGGGGATGGACGAGGCGATCACGCGATTGAGCCGTCGCGGCGACCTGCGTGAATGGATCGTCGTCGGCATCCGCAGCCCCGAGACGCGCTGGCTCTCGCTCTTTCCGGAAAAGCTGCTCGACTTCCTGCCGCCCCAGCGACGCGCTGCGCTGGCCGCGACGATCGGCGAGGAACGGCTCGACCGCTCGGCCTTTCGCGGCGACGAGTATCTCGACTGGGTGGTCACGCGCCTCAAGCCCTATATCGACCGCCGCTATCCGACCCATGCCGACCCCGCCAACACGGCGGTGATGGGCGCCTCGATGGGCGGGCTGATGAGCCTTTATGCGGTGGCCGAATATCCCAAGGTGTTCGGGCAGGGCGCGGGGCTTTCCACCCATTTCGCGCTTGGCAACCCGATCGAGGACGAGGCGGAAGTGCCCGCGCATGTCGCCGACATGGTCGCGGCGTGGGACGCCTATCTCGATTCGACCCACATCGATCCCGAGATGAACATGCTCTACGTCGATCATGGCACCGCCACGCTCGATGCAAGCTACGAACCCTATTATGTCGCCTTTGCGGAAATGATGACGAAGGGCGGCTGGGCGCCGACCCATTTCGAGAGCCGCCGCTTCAAGGGCGCCGAGCATGACGAGGACGGCTGGCGCGAGCGGGTCGACATCCCGCTCGGCTTTCTCGACCGCTACGACCCGTAAGGGCTAGCCGCGCACATCCTTGGCGATGGCGTCGAGCAGGCCGTTGACGAAGCCCTTTTCGCGCTGCTCGAAGAAGGCGTCGGCGACATCGACATATTCGTCGATCACCGCACCGCGCGGCACGTCGGCGCGCGCGACCAGCTCGTAGGTGCCCGCGCGCAGGATGGCGCGCATCGCGCGGTCGAGACGGTCGAGGCTCCAGCCTTCACTGAGCTTGGCCGAGATCTTCTCGTCGAGATCGTCCTTGCGCGCCAGCACGCCCGCGACGATGTCGTCGAAGAACAGCACTTCGGCCTCGGCATATTGCACGTCCTCGATCACCTGCCCGAGGCGGTGTTCGTGGAATTCGTGGATGAGCTGCGCGGTGCCCGTGCCTTCCATTTCCTGCTGGTAGAGGGCCTGGACGGCGGCGAGCCGCGCGGCGGAACGGCTTTTCGATCTCGACATGGGGCGTGCCTTTGCGCGCTAACCCATTTGAATGCAAGGGTGTGCGCGAAGGAGCGATGATGACCGCCACTCCTGCACAGGCCTTTTCGAACCAGGTCGACTATTGCCGCGCCAATGGCGCGCCGCTCACTGCCGCCATCGTGAAGGCGGTGTGGGACGGGCTCGATCCCGAAAGCGCGCTCGGGCGGCTGGTCCACGACTGGCCGCGCGATCCGCTGCACGATGTCGTGCCGCTGCGCGTCGCGGCGGGGTTGCAGGCGCTCCATCTGTCGGGCGCCGAGCCGCGCCTTACGCCGCTTTATGCGGGCGAACTGCGGCGTGAGGAGGTCGGGCCCCTCGTCGCCGCGGTGCTCGCAACGCATGAGGCTGCGATCCTGCCGTGGATGAAGGGGCCGCCGCAGACCAACGAGGCGGGCCGCGCGGCCGGGCTGATGGCGGGGCTGAAATGGCTGGCGGGCCAAGGGCTCGGCCCGCGCTTCGAGCTGGTCGAAATCGGCTCGAGCGCGGGCATCAACCTCATGCTGGACCGTTTCCGCATCGACCTCGGCGGCACGCGCGCCGGCCCTGCGGACAGCCCCGTCCGGCTCGCGCCCAAATGGAAAGGCCCCCCGCCGCCCGACGCGCCGGTCGAGATCATCTCTACCACCGGCTGCGACCGCGACCCGCTCGACCTTTCGAGCGAGGCGGACCGCATCCGCCTTGCTGCCTATGTCTGGCCCGAGATGAAAGAGCGCACCGCGCGGCTCCATGCCGTCTTCGACCTCGCCGAGGCCCACGGCGCTCCGCATGTCGTCCACGCCGATGCCGCCGAGTTCGTCGAGACGCAGCTTGCCGCGCCGCGAGCGAATCACGTCACCCGCGTGCTGATGCACAGCCTCGTCTGGCAATATCTGCCGGTAGAGACGCAAGCCCGTATCCGCCTCGCGATGGAGGAGGCGGGGAGGGCGGCCACCCCAGCGCAGCCGCTCGCCTGGGTCAGCCTCGAGGGCGACCGCACGCTGCTGCGCCATGTGCTGAAGGTCCGCTACTGGCCGCGCGGGGAGGCGGAAGTCACGCTCGCGCACGGACATGCGCATGGCGGCTGGATCGATTGGCTAGCCGAGGAAGGCGTGTAGCGCTTCGGCCACCGGTTCGGGCTTCTCCCACGGGACGAAATGACCCGCATCGTCGATCTTCTTGACGGTCAGGTCCTCGACCAGTGCATCGAGCCCGTCCAGCTGGCAGGGCAGGAGGGCCGGGTCCTTCATCCCCCAGACGACCAGCGTGGGGATGCGGATTTTCGGCACGCCCGTCATCACCCAGTCGGGATAGGGCACATCCTCCTCGTCCATCGCGGGCACGAGGATCGGCCCCGCGCGATACCAGGCGAGCATGCCCTCGAGCGCGCGTTCGCCGCCCCATTCCTCAAGATAGGCCCTGCGATCCTCGTCGGGGATGGAAGCGAGGTCGACATGCGGCGCAAAGCTCTTCTCGAAGAAGGTCTCGAGCCCCATTTCGCGGATATGCTCTTCCATCGCCGTCTCGCGGAAGCGGCGCATATACTGGCTCGCCTCGCGCTGGGCGGGATCGTCGATCAGCGTTTTCTGGAAGATGAGCGGGTGGGGCGAATTGATGATGGCGAGGCGTTCGATATGCGGCCCGCCCCTGAGCGCCGCCGCCCAGGCCACCGCACCGCCCCAGTCATGGCCGACGAGGCTGAACCTGTCGTGCCCCAGCGCCTCGGCCAGCGCGAGCAGGTCTGCAATCGCCTTGTCGGTGCGATAGTCATCGAGGTCGTGCGGCTTGTCCGACCCGCCGAACCCCCGCTGGTCGGGCATGATGAGCCGGAAGCGGTCCTCGAGCAGCGGCACGATCCCGCGCCACGTGCGGTGCGATTCGGGAAAGCCGTGGAGGAGGATGACGGGCCGCGCGTCCCCGGGACCGGCGGTGGCGACGTTGAGGCTGATGCCGGTCGACAGCTTGATACGCTCGGTCTTCATCTAGGGCTTTCCTCCCATGGCTTCCGGGCCGCGCCTAAAAGGCCGCGGGCGGGGGCGATCCATAGTCGATGAAGAGCGATGCCCGCGGCGTCAAATCCATCCGACCGCTCAAGCTCCAGCCAAGCTCATCATCCCCGTCCGATGCCCGGGCCGAGAAAGTGCCGGCTCGTGTGGTGGTTCCGATGAAGACGAGCCGCGACAAGTCGATGTTCGAGAAGACCGTCGCCGCGCTGCCATCGCATTTGTCCTGCTCACTCCGGTCCCAGCAGCGGAATGTCGCCGCGGTATCGCCCGTTGCGGCCTCGACCTGTAGCACATGAAGCCGTTCGACCAGTGAAACGGCCTGCTCGACATCAAGCAACGGGCTGACCCGCGCCCATTGTTCTTCGGACGCGCAGTCGCCGCCATAACGTAGCTCGTGCGATGTCTTGCCGCCAAAGGCGAAGATCCGTCCGTCCTCGTGCGTCAAATAGAAGCGGTGAGCGGCTCGCACACAGATATTTGCGCGATGGGTTTCAGCGGCGGCGTAAAGGGTCACCCGGTCGGGCCTGTCGTTGCGATAGCTGATCTGCACCCGCTCGACCGGGCCAGGCTCGCGCTCGGGCAGCAGCAATTCCCGCCATGTGTCGGGCGAAATTTCCTCGACCGGCGCGGCAGGCAAGGCCTTGGCGTGAGGATGTCGGCTATCCCAGTCGGGAGCAGCCAACACCATCAACAGACCTGCCATCAACATCGGCTCACTCCCCAGACGCTACGCGGTGCACCCTGTCAGCGCGCTGCTAGCGCGGCAAGTCTCAAGGATAGCTCACCGTCTTGGGCACCTCGGGGATGGGGATGCGCTCGACATCGTCGCCGGGCACGGTCGGGAAGCGGTGTGCGTTCCAGTCCTCCTTCGCCTGCTCGATCCGCTCGCGGCTCGAGGAGACGAAATTCCACCACACGTGGCGTTTGGTGGAAAAAGCCCCGCCGCCAAGCAGCATCGCGCGGCCCTTGCCCTTCAGCGTCATCGCCTCGCCGGGCTTGAGGATATAGAGGTTGAACGGCTCGAGCGGCTGGTCATCGAGGCTCATCACGCCTTCGGTCACCATCACCGCGCGCTCGTCGGCGTCGGCGTCGATCGGGATCGCGCCATTGTCGAGGATGATATCGGCATAGATGGTCGGGCTGTGCTGCAGTGTGCCTGCGCTCTTGCCCCACAGGCTGCCCATCAGCACTCGGGCCGAGGCATTGACGTCCTCGATCAGCGGCAGATGCTCCTCGGTGACATGGTCGAAGGCGGGGGCGATCTCTTCCTTGCCGTCGGGCAGGGCAAGCCATGTCTGCATGCCGTAGAGCCGCGGCCCCGCATCGCGTTCTTCCTGCGGGCTACGCTCCGAATGCACGATGCCCTCGCCCGCGGTCATCAGGTTGATCGCGCCGGGGCGGATGACCTGGCTGGTGCCGAGGCTGTCGCGGTGATGGATCGCGCCCTCGAAGAGATAGGTCACGGTGGCAAGGTTGATATGCGGGTGCGGGCGCACGTCCATGCCCTCGCCGGTGGCCATCTGCGCGGGGCCGAATTCGTCGACGAAGATGAAGGGGCCGACCATCGTGCGCGGGCGGCTCGGCAGCACGCGGCGGACCTTGAAGCTGCCGAGGTCGTGGACGCTCGGGGTGATTTCCTTCAATTCGCTCATGCGGCCTCCGCTGGTGTCTGCGCCAGAATCGCCAACGCATGGATCGGATTGTCCATGAGGTCGCCGATCGCCTTGTAGACCAGCCGCTGGCGCTGGACGCGGTTCAATCCGTCGAACTGCGCCGACACGATATGCAGGGACCAGTGCGTCTCGCCCGAGCCGTCGTCGCCCATGTGGCCGGCATGGGCGGCGCTGTCATTGTCGAGCTTCAGGGTGACGGGCGCGAGGGCGTTCGTCAGGCGGCGGATGATCTCGGCGCTGGTTTTTGTCTCCATCGCTCCCATATAGGGGCGCGAGCGCATGACCAGAAGACACGAAAAATTCCATGGCCGCGTCGAAGGCTCGGGCCGGCGATGCGCCGTTCCCGGCTGCGGCGATGCGGGCGAATTCCGCGCGCCCGTGACGCCGGGCGATTTCGACGGCCCCGGCGAGGTGCGCTGGCTGTGCCTCGACCATGTCCGACAGCACAACAGCGCCTACAATTATTTCGCCGGCATGAGCCCGCAGGAAATCGCCGAGGAACAGTCGCCGATCCCGCGGCGCGAGAGCCACGGCGGCAAGCGTTTCAACTTCACCGATGTCGGAGACCCGGGGCCGCGCTGGGCCGATTTCGACGATCCCTTCGATGCCATTGCCGCGCGCTTCCGGAACGGCGCCTCGATGCGCGAGGAGGCGGTGCGCGCCCGCTTTTCGGCGAGCGAACAGGAAGCGCTCCATGTCCTCGGGCTCGGCAATGACGCCGACCTCCACGGCGTGCGCAAGGCCTATGCCGCGCTGGTGCGCAAATATCATCCCGACCGCAATGGCGGCGACCGGCGCCACGAAGCCAGATTGCGCGCCGTCATCGACGCCTTCCAGCGGCTGAAGAAGAGCCCCGCTTTCGCCTAGCTCCCGCGATAGCCGCCCTGCTGCCGGAACGCCCAGCGCAGGGTCCGCGCGGTGGCCAGCGTGCCGAGCCGTGCGGGCAGCGCCGACAGCCGCGGCGCATTGAGGCCCAGCATCCCCCGCGCCCAGTCGGGCAGTAGAGCCACCGCCTCGGCGGCGATCATTTTCTGCAGCGCGGCTGGGGTTCCCGGCGGGCGCTGGGCCAGCACCAGCCGCGCCACCTCGCGCGCCGCCGCACTGGTCGCGAGGTCGCCGCGCATGTCCTCGAACATCGCCGTCGCCGCGGCCTCGCTACGCGGCACCGGATCGGCACCCAGCTTGTCGGCGATCAGCGCGAACTGTTCGAAATAGCGGTCGGCCTTGGCCTGCGGCCAGTCGGGCGCGACATATCGGCGATAGCCGGCAAGGAAGCTCGTCGCCTCGGCGACATGGACCCACGCCAGCACCCTCGGGTCCGTCGCGCGATAGGCGCCGCCGTCCGGCAGGCTGCCTCCCACCGCGGCATGGATGCGATTGACGCGGTCGACCGCCTCCTGCGCAGCATCGGCATGGCCGAAACTGGTCACCGCGATGAAGCGCGCGGTGCGGCGCAGGCGTCCGTGCATGTCGGCGCGAAAGTCCGAATGGTCGAGCACGCCCTGCAGGGCATGCGGATGGAGCATCTGGAGGAGGAGCCCGCGAACCCCGCCGACCATCATGCCCACAATATCGGCATGGACCAGCCGGATCGGACTGTCCTTCTCGAACCAGGCGTCATCGGACGGCGGGACAGGCTGCTGCCCCCGCTCGTTGAAGACCGAGCGGACATGGGCGATCAGGCGCTGGCGGACGGCTTCGACCGGCATGGCACCAGCATAAGCGAGGCGCTCGCTGCCTGCCTAGCTGGCGCTTGTGCCGTCACGCCTCGGTGTCGAGCAGGGGCATAAAGCCGCCGTAGATCATGCGCTTGCCGTCGAAGGGCATGTCCATCAGCTCGGGATGCGCCTTCATATGCTCTTCCATCTTCCCCCACGCTGCATTGCGCGTGTCGCGGTCGGGCCACTCGGTCCAGCTGAAGACGGTGACTTCTCCTGCTTCGGCCAGAACGGCGGTGTGGAAGTCGTTCCGCTCGCCCTTGGGGCAATCATCCTCGATCGTCTCGACGACGCGTAGCGCGCCCCACTGCTTGAACAGCGGCGCCATCCGTTTGGCGGTGGCGCGATAGGCATCCAGCTTGTCCTTCGGAACGGGAATGAGGAAACCGTCGACATAGGCCATGATCGTCTCCCTGTTGCTAATGAGGCCATAGCAGCGTCGGCGGAGTCGGGCCTATCGCGCGACCACCTCCCGAAAGACCATTGTTGTCGGATCGGGCCCGAACCCCTAAGTCCACCCCCATGAACGATCCGATGAACGCGCCCATCGACACCGCCGAAGAGCTGGTCCTGTCCGCCCCCGACATGGAGGTGAGCGTCCGCGACACCTTCGGCATCGACAGCGACATGATGGTCCCCGCTTTTTCCAAGGCCGACCCCCGCGTTCCCGACGCGGACCCCGCCTATGTGTTCGATCCCGACACGACGATCGCGATCCTCGCGGGCTTCGCGCATGACCGCCGCGTCATGGTCCAGGGCTATCACGGCACGGGCAAGTCGACCCACATCGAACAGGTCGCCGCGCGCCTCAACTGGCCGCTCATCCGCATCAACCTCGATGCGCACATCAGCCGCATCGACCTCGTCGGCCGCGATGCCATCGTCCTCAAGGACGGCCAGCAGGTCACCGAGTTCAAGGAAGGGCTGCTGCCCTGGTGCCTCCAGCACCCCGTCGCGCTCGTCTTCGACGAATATGACGCCGGCCGCCCCGACGTCATGTTCGTCATCCAGCGCGTGCTGGAGACGGAAGGCAAGCTGACGCTCCTCGACCAGAACCGCGTCATCAAGCCGAACCCCTGGTTCCGCCTGTTCGCGACGACCAACACGGTCGGCCTCGGCGACACCACCGGCCTCTATCATGGCACGCAGGCGATCAACCAGGGCCAGATGGACCGCTGGAACATCGTCACCACCCTGAACTATCTCCCCGCCGAGACCGAGGCGCGCATCGTGCTGGCCAAGTCGGGCGAATATGACAAGCCCGAGGGCAAGAAGACCGTCGAGCAGATGATCAAGGTCGCCGACCTGTCGCGCCAGGGCTTCATCAACGGTGACATCTCGACCGTCATGAGCCCGCGTACCGTCATCAGCTGGGCGCAGAATGCGCTTATCTTCGGCGATGTCGGCTATGCCTTCCGCGTCTCCTTCCTCAACAAGTGCGACGAGGCCGAGCGTCCGGTGATCGCCGAATATTACCAGCGCGTCTTCGGTGAGGACCTGCCCGAGAGCGTGGCGAGCCGCGCGGGCTGATGCCCGAGCCCGACAATCTCGACCTGTTCCGCCGCGCGCTGACCGGCGCGGCGCGGGCGCTTGCCCGTGACGAGACGCTCGAGGTCGCCTTTGCCGAGCAGGGAAAGAGCGGGGAGGGGCGCATCCCCTCGCCGGGCCGCGACCTCGCGCCCGCGCTGGTCGCCGAGGCACGCGGCGCCGCCGATGCGCTGGCGCTCCGGCACCGCTTCCACGACGAACCCGCGCATTTGCGGCGCGCCCCCGCCGATGTCGAGGCGCGCGCGCTCTACGATGCGCTCGAGACCGCCCGCGTCGAGGCGCTGGGCGGGCGCGAGTTTCCGGGGGTGAAGGGCAATCTCAAGGCGCATGCCGAAGCGCGCGTGCGCGTGTCGCCGCTGATGCGCGCGCGCTCGCCAGAGGAGGTGCCGCTCGAGATCGCGGTCGGCCTCATGGCTCGCCAGCGGTTGACGGGCGAGCCGCCCTCGCAGGCCGTCCAGCGCAAGCTCGACCTCGTCCGCGAGACGGTCGAGGCCAAGGCCGGCGACAGCCTCGATGCGCTGGCCGACGCATTGGACGATCAGGACGCCTATGCCGCGCTCATCCGCAAGGTGCTCGCCGACCTCGACTTCGACCTTGAGGAGGACATGGACGGCGAGGCCGAGGATCCCGACGAGGGAGAGGACGAACAGCCCCCCGAGGAAGGCGGCGACGACGGCGAGGACAGTGAGGAAGAAGACGACGCCTCAAAGGACCAAGGCGAGCCCGAACAGCGGCCCGAGGAACAGGAAGGCGAGGATGACGGCTCGGCCGAGATGGACGATGCCGACATTCCCGAGACGGGCGAGGATTCGGACGCCGCGCACGAGCCGCGGCAGGGCCGCCGCCCCGACTGGGCCGAGGCCCCGCGCGAGGGCTACAAGGTCTTCACCACTGCGCATGACGAGATCGTCCATGCCGAGGAATTGTGCGACGCCGACGAACTCGATCGCCTGCGCACCTATCTCGACGGACAGGTGGCGGGGCTGGCGGGCGTCGTCACGCGGCTCGCCAACCGCCTCCAGCGCAAGCTCATGGCGCAGCAGGCGAGGAGCTGGGACTTCGACCAGGAGGAAGGCCTGCTCGATGCCGCGCGGCTCGCCCGCGTCGTCGTCTCGCCGACCCATTCCTTAAGCTACAAGATCGAGCGCGATACCGAGTTCAAGGACACGGTCGTCAGCCTGCTCATCGACAATTCGGGCTCGATGCGCGGGCGCCCCATTTCGATCGCGGCCATCTGCGCCGACGTGCTGGCGCGCACCCTCGAGCGATGCGGGGTGAAGAGCGAGATCCTCGGCTTCACCACCCGCGCGTGGAAGGGCGGTCTCAGCCGAGAGGACTGGCGCGCGGCGGGTTGCCCGCCGCAGCCGGGGCGCCTCAACGACCTTCGCCATATCATCTACAAGCAGGCCGACGAACCCTATCGCCACGCCCGCCGCCCGCTGGGCCTGATGATGCGCGAGGGACTCTTGAAGGAGAATATCGACGGCGAGGCGCTGATCTGGGCGCACCAGCGACTGATCGCGCGCGCCGAGGAGCGCCGGTTGCTGATCGTCATCTCGGACGGGGCGCCGGTCGACGATTCGACCGGCTCGGCCAATTCGGGCGCCTATCTCGAGACGCACCTCAGGCAGGTCATCGACTGGGTCGAGACGAAATCGCCCGTCGAACTGGCCGCCATCGGCATCGGCCATGACGTCACGCGCTACTACAAGCGCGCGGTCACCATCATGGATGCCGAGCAGCTGGGCGGCGCGCTGATGGACCAGCTCGCCGGGCTCTTCGATGTCGAGATGCGCTGAACATGAAACGGGCCCGGACGGTAGCAGCCGTCCGGGCCCACCCTCGATACGCGACGCGAGGGATAATGGGACAGGGAAAAGGGGGGAAACCCTGTCTCTGCAAACACTTATGCATGATTCGCGCCTGACGGGGACTGAATAGCCGATGCAGCTACCGTTCAGGCTCCTCGGTGCCGGCCTCTTGTTTGCCGCCATCATGCAGTTCGACTTGCGCCACGACCTCTTTTGGGGGTGGACACCGCCGCTGCGCGAGGGCGACATCGATCGCTCGCTTTCGCCTGCGGCCCTCGGCGACGACCTGCCGCCCGGCTGGCGGGTCGGCGCGGCATGGCACGTGGCGCCGGGCGCCCTCGCGGCCTCGGGATGGTCGGGACTCGATATCGCGCCCGATGGCCAGCTCGTCATCCTCAGCGATCTCGGTATCGGCGTCGAAATGGAGCCGCCCGCACCGGACCAGCGGCGCGCGCGGCTCGTCCGCTTCCCGCTCACCGCCATCGGCTGGCCATCGGATGCCGAGGCAATCGCCATCGACCGTGACCGGCTGGTCGTCACCTTCGAGGGCTATGCCCGCCTCCTCGTGCGCGATGCGCAGGTCGAGCATCTCGAACCGCTGCCGGGCTTTGCCGACGACAATCGCGGCGCCGAGGCGATGTTCGCCGCGCGCAACAGCTTTTACGTCATCGGCGAGGACGGCGAGCGCGCCCTGCGCTTCGCCGGCGGGCGGTTCGAACCCGTCGCCATCACTGGCACGAGCCTCATGCCGACCGGCGCGGCGCGCTGGCCTGGGCGCGATGACGGGCTGCTGCTCGAACGCGGCATCTCGATCTTCGGGCTGCGCGCGACGGTAGCGCGGCTCGAGGTCGCGGAAGGCGGGCTCCTTGTCTCGGACCCGCAGCCGCTCGGGCTCGGCATTCTCGACAATGCCGAGGGAATCGCCATCAGCGCGGCGGCGGATGACGGCTATCATGTCTGGCTGGTGACGGACGACAACGGGCGGGCACCGCAGCGGACCTTGCTGGTCCGGTACGATGTCCCGCCTGATGGGTGGCCGTTCGGCTAGTCGGATCGCGCCCGCGGACGCGACCGGTCAGACGCGAAAGCTTAGGCCTGCGCGGCCTTCGCCTTGGCGACTTCCTTCTTGAGCTTGGCAGCCTTGGCCGACAGCTTGTCGCTGTTGGTCTTGAGGAGCCAGTTGTCGAGACCGCCATTGTGCTCGACCGAGCGCAGACCGTGGGTCGACACGCGCAGCTTGACGCGGCGGTCGAGGGTCTCGCTCAGAAGCGTGACGTTCTGCAGGTTCGGAAGGAAAACCCGCTTGGTCTTGTTGTTGGCGTGGGAAACGTTGTTGCCCACCTGCCGGCCCTTGCCGGTCAGTTCGCAGACGCGCGACATAATCTTCGTCCTGTGTCGGTTGGGGACCGCACCGGTCCCGGAAAGCGCTGCCACCTAGCCCGACCTGTCGCGAAGGTCAACCGATTCGCCGACCGTTTCCACCAGTGTCGGCAACCCGACTCGCGATTTTGACGTTTTTGACGTGACCCATCCACCGGAGGAGAAAGCCGTGCGCGCCCTTGTCGCTATCATCTTGCTGATCCTTGTCGCCGCCATCATCGCGGTCGGCTTCGGTTTCATCGGTGGCAGTAACGAGCGGATCCGCGCCGCCACGCCGACCATCGACAACGGGGTCGCCGACATGCGTGACCAGGGCCCGGGCTTCGAAGTCGAGGCGGGCACCCGCTCCCCCGGCGCACCGGAGCCGCCTGTCGGAACGGCGACCGAACGGATGGCCGATACCGAGGCTGCTGCCGACGAGCCCGAGACCGGCAGCGCCGAGCGCGACGCCGCGCCGGCCGGGACCTTCCCTGCCGCCTCCTGAGGCGTGACAATCCCCTCGATCTCGCGCTAGCGGGGGAGGCGATGACCGCCTTTCCGCTCCCCGCCCCGATGCGCCGTGCGCTCGACCTTGCCGCCGCTGCCGCAGCGGCAGGCGAGGTGCCCGTCGGCGCGGTCGTCACCGATGCCGCGGGCAAGCTGCTGGCCGAGGGCGAGAACCGCATGCGCCGCGACGCCGACCCCTCGGCCCATGCCGAGATGGTCGCGATCCGCGCCGCCGCGAAGGCGCTCGGCAGCGAGCGGCTCGTCGGTTGCCATCTCTATGTGAGCCTCGAGCCCTGCGCCATGTGTGCGGGCGCCATCGCGCTGGCCCGCATCGAACGGCTCACCTATGCCGCCGAGGATCCCAAGGGCGGCGCCGTCGCCCATGGCCCGCGCCTGTTCGGCCAGCCGACCTGCCACCACCGCCCCGAGGTGCTGGCGGGGCTGGGCGAGGAGGAGGCCGCCGCCATGCTGCGCGCCTTCTTCGCCGAGCGGCGATAGCGCATAAGGAAAAGGCCCCCGTTCCCGAAGGAACGAGGGCCTCATCATTCGCGAACGATCGCGCCGGGGCTTAGTAGCCCGCGGCGTTCACGTCATTCTGGGTCACCGGGACGACCTTGATTTCCACGCGGCGGTTCTGCGCGCGGCCATATTCGGTCGAATTGTCGGCGATCGGCTGCGATTCGCCATAGCCGACGGTGGCCATGCGCGCGCGCTGCACGCCCTGCATGGCGAGATAGTCGGCGACCGCATTGGCACGGTTCACCGACAGCGTCTGGTTGTAGCTGTCCGAACCGGTCGAATCGGTGTGGCCCATGACGTCGATATAGGTCGAATCATAGGTCTTCAGCGTGTTCGCCACCTCGTTCAGCGTCGTGCGGAACTCGGGCTGGATCGAGTAGCTGTCGGTCGGGAAGGTGATGCCCGAGGGCATGCGGAGGAGGAGCTCGTCGCCGTCGCGGATGACATCGACGCCGGTGCCCGCGGTGGCGCGCTTCAGGTCCTGCTCCTGCTTGTCCATGTAGGCGCCGACGGCGCCGCCGGCGACCGCACCGACACCCGCGCCGATGATCTTGGCGGTACGATCGTTCTTGCCGCCGATGATGTCGCCGAGGAGGTAACCGAGCACGGCGCCGGCGCCGGTGCCGATCGCGGCTTCGGTCGACACGCGCTTGTTGCCGGTCATCGCATCGGTCGTGCAGGCCGCGGTCCCGAGACCCGCCACGACGGCGATCGCGGTCATCTTGTGCGTCATTTTCATTGAAAAACTCCCTTGGAAACTCAAATATCGGAGGAAGAAAGAGCCTCCCCCCTCCTTGGTTCCATCCGTGCCCTTTACGAAACGTTTCGGAACCTCAACTGAACGCGCGAACTTGTCGGATCACCGTTAAGCCGCCAAAGGAATGACGATAACGACCATGATTTCGCCCGAACCCTTTCCTGTTCTCGACCTTTTCGTGCTGCTCGCGCTGATCGGGCTCAACGGCGTGCTCGCGATGAGCGAACTGGCGATCGTCTCGGCGCGCCCCTCGCGGCTACGCTCGATGGCCGAGCAGGGCTCGAGCGGCGCGGCGCGCGCGCTCGACCTCGCCAGCGAACCCGGCCGCTTCCTCTCGACCGTCCAGATCGGCATCACCCTCATCGGCATCCTCGCGGGTGCCTATTCGGGCGCGACCTTCGGCGAACCCGTGGCGCAGCGGCTCGAGCTGCTGGGGATGGCGGGGGCCACCGCCGACAGCGTCGGCTTCGGGCTGGTCATCGTGCTGACCACCTATGTCAGCCTCGTCATCGGCGAACTCGTCCCCAAGCAGATCGCGCTCAGGAACCCCGAGCCCATCGCCGCCATGCTGTCGCGCCCGATGGCGAGCCTCAGCCGCATCACCGCGCCGCTCGTCTGGATCCTCGACAAGACCAGCGCGCTCATCTTCAAGCTCGCCGGGATGAACCGCGAGAACGACCAGGCGGTCACCGCCGAGGAACTCCACCTCGTCGTCGCCGAGGCGCAATCGGCAGGCGTGCTCGAGGAATCCGAGCGCGCGATCATCTCCTCGGTCGTGCGCCTTGCCGACCGCCCCGTGCGCGAGATCATGACCCCGCGCACCGAGATCGACTGGCTCGCCGCCGACGCCAGCGTGGCCGACATCCGCGAGGAGCTGTCCAACACCCCGCACAGCCGCCTGCCGGTCGCCAATGGCTCGGTCGACGATATCGTCGGGATCGTCAGCGCGCGTGACCTCCTCGACGCCATGCTCGACGGGCAGGCGCTCGACCTCACCGCGCTCGCGCGCCCCGCGCCGATCATCCCCGACCTCATGGACGCGATGGACGCATTGGACGTGCTGCGCGAGGCCGAGGTGCCGCTCGCGCTCGTCCACGACGAATATGGCCATCTCGACGGCATCGTGACGCCCGGCTCCATCCTCATCGCGCTCGCCGGCAGCTTCCGCAACGACGAGGACGAGGAAGAGCCCGTGCGCGCCCGCGAGGACGGCTCGTGGCTTGTCTCGGGCACCGCCAATGCGGAGATCCTCGTCGAGAAGCTGGGCCTCAAGCTCGACGAGGACCGCGACTATTCGACCGCCGCGGGGCTCGCGCTGGCGGTGCTGCGCCGCCTCCCCGAGGAAGGAGAGAAATTCGCCTTCCAGGGCTGGGTCTTCGAGATCGTCGATATGGACGGGCGCAAGATCGACAAGCTCATCGCCGCGCGCCAGAAAAAACGCCGCCGGAAAGCTCCGGCGGCGTCCTGAACCTTAGAAGTTTCGGCCCCTAAAGGTTGCCGAACTTCGTGCGGTAACCGTCCATGTCGCCGCGCGCGAGATAGTCGGCCTGCTCGACCACGCGGTCGCGCTGAAGGCGGCCCTTGAAGCTGCCGAGATGCTCGTCGATCTTCTCGAGCTGGGCGGGGGTGAGCTTGGCGAGCTGGTCGTAGCGCACGATGCCGAGATCGTTCAATGCGGTCGCCAGCTTGGGGCCCACGCCCTTCAGCTTGCGAAGATCGTCGGGCTCGCCGGTCGCGCCGGGCAACTGCTCGTGCACCTCGGCCTGCATGAACTGGCCGGTCACGTCGGTCAGCCCCGCGGCGGCCTCGTCGACCACCGTGCGGCCTTCCTTCGAGCGCCCGTCGGCGATGATCGTCCCCTTGGTCTCGGCCGCTTGCATATGCGGGCGCTTGGGCGCGCTGTCATCCGACAGGGTGACGCGCTGCTTGGGGCGGAAGATGAGCCAGCCGGCGATGATGCCGACGACCAGCGCGATGACGATCACCGGCCAGTAGGTTTGGATGAGCGTGTCCATGGAAATGCTCCTCAGATCTCGAAACGATAGGGGTCGCGGGGGCGACCGAACAGGAAGAAGGCGATCAACAGGCCCGCCCCGAAGGCGGCGAGCCCCGCCAGCTCGACCTCGATGACGAGCGGCAATAGCGGTGTGCCCTCGACGACGCGCGGACCGTCCGGAACGATCCATTGCACGTCCTCGACCTGCGGCAGGCCCGACAGGATGCGCGCCAGTTCCTCGCGCTGGAAGTCATTGGCCTCTCCCGCCAGCCACAGCCGCCGCGTCAACGGCTCGCGCTCGACGAAGGGCGTGATGTGCGGCATCTCGTAATAGTCGAGATTGCGCCGCGCGAGTTCCTCGGTCTCGAAGGTATAGCGCGCCGCCGCCTGGCCGGCGGGCCCGTGCCACAGGGCAGTGGCGACCACCACGAGGGCGATGCCGAGAAGGAGGACGAGGCGCGGCTTCATCGCCGACCGCTGTGCCACGGCCCGCGAGGGGCTGGCAAGGGGCGGCAATCAGCCATCCCGGCCCAACTCGCGCCAGCCGATGTCGGAGCGGTGGAAACCGTCGGCAAAGTCGATCTTCTCGAGCGCCGCATAGGCCGCATCGCGCGCATCCTCGAGGCTCTCGCCCGCGCCGGTGACGTTGAGCACGCGCCCGCCCGCAGCGACCAGCTGGCCGTCGTCGGCACGCGCGGTGCCCGCCTGGAAGACGATCGCGCCATCCTCCTCGGCCGCCTCGATGCCGTTGATCGCGCCGCCCTTGGTCGAGCCCGCCGGATAGCCCTTCGAGGCCACCACGACGGTCATCACATGCGCCTCCTCGAGCGCCAGCGGCTCGGCCTTCTCGAGCCCGCCGGACGCCACCGCGTGCAGCGCCTTTGCAAGGTCGCCCGCGATGCGCGGCATGATCGCCTGGCATTCGGGATCGCCGAAGCGGACATTATATTCGATCAGCTTGGGGCCGTCCTTGGTCAGCATGAGGCCGGCATAGAGAACGCCGCGATAGGCCATGCCCTGCTCGCTCAGCCATTTGGCGGTCGGCGCGACGATCTCGCGCATCGCGCGGTCGGCGAGGTCGTCGGTGAGGACGGGGGCGGGGCTATAGGCACCCATGCCGCCCGTATTGGGCCCGGTGTCGCCCTCGCCGACGCGCTTGTGGTCTTGTGCCGAGGCGAGGAACTGCACGCTCTCCCCGTCGCACAGGGCGAACAGGCTCGCTTCCTCGCCCTCGAGGAATTCCTCGATCACCAGCGGCGCATCGCCCGCCTCGCGCACCGCCTCCTCGGCTTCCTCGCGGGTCATGGCGACGGTCACGCCCTTGCCCGCGGCGAGGCCGTCGGCCTTGACCACGACGGGCACGCCGAAGCGCTCGATCGCGGCAAGGCCGGCCTCGACGCTGGCGGTTTCCTCATAAGCGGCGGTGGGGATGCCCGCATCGTCGCAGATGCGCTTGGTGAAGCTCTTCGATCCCTCGAGCATGGCCGCGCCCTTGCCGGGGCCGAAGCAGGGGATGCCCGCCGCCTCGAGCTTGTCGGCAAGGCCGGCGACCAGCGGCGCCTCGGGGCCGACGACGACGAGGTCGGCGCCGAGCCCGTGGGCCAGCCGGACCGTGCCGTCGATGTCGCCGAGGTCGAGGCTGTGGACCTCGTCGGCCCAGCGCGCCATGCCGGGATTGCCCGGCGCGACATGCAGTTCCTCGCAAGAGCCGCATTGCGAAAGTCGCCACGCCAGCGCATCTTCGCGTCCACCCGAACCCAAGAGCAGGATCTTCATCATCGCCTCCAAGCCACCCGTTTCCGGCCTGTTAGCGTCCGAAAGCCCCGGCGACAATTCGCCCGCGCAGGGTGTGGGCGAACTTTCCCGCGCGCTGAAGCGCACTGTGGAGGACCGCTTCGGCCATGTGCGCGTGCGCGGCGAGATCTCGGGCTGGAAGCGCGCGGCCTCGGGCCACTGCTATTTCACGCTGAAGGACGAGGACGCCTGCATCGACGCGGTGCTGTGGAAGGGGCAGGCGGGGCGGCTCGCCTTCGCCCCCGAGGATGGCGCCGAAGTCATCGCCTCGGGCAAGGTCACCACCTACCCCGGCCGCTCCAAATACCAGATCGTCGTGAATTCGATGGAGCTGGCGGGCGAGGGCGCGCTGATGGCGCTGCTTGAAAAACGCAAGGCGGCGCTGAAGGGCGAGGGGCTGTTCGACAAGGCGCGCAAGAAGCCGCTGCCCTATCTCCCGCGCGTGATCGGGGTGGTCACCAGCCCGACCGGCGCGGTCATCCGCGACATCCTTCACCGGCTCGAGGACCGTTGTCCGAGCCATGTCATCCTCTGGCCGGTGCCGGTGCAGGGCGAGACGGCCGCCGCGCAGGTCGCCGCCGCCATCCGCGGCTTCGACGCGCTCGACGGGTCAGGGCCGGTGCCGCGTCCCGACCTCCTCATCGTCGCACGCGGGGGCGGCTCGATCGAGGATTTGTGGGCCTTCAACGAGGAAGTGGTGGTGCGCGCCGCCGCCGACTGCTCGATCCCGCTGATCAGCGCGGTCGGCCACGAGACCGACGTCACCCTCATCGACCATGCCGCCGACAAGCGTGCCCCGACCCCGACCGCCGCTGCCGAGATGGCGGTGCCGGTGCTGGCCGAATTGAAGGGCTGGCTCGGCGAACTCGACCGCCGCATGAACGAGCGCATGGCGCGCACGCTGCGCGAGCGCGGCGAACGGGTGGCAGGGCTGGCCGAGCGGCTGCCCACGGCCCGCCGACTGACCGACTTGCCGCAGCGGCGTCTCGCAGAAGCGGCGCGCGGCTTGCGCTCGGGGCTGGTGATGCAGGCGCAGGCCGCGGCGGCTCGGCTGTCAGCAGTTGCCTCAAGGCAACAGCCTGCGGTGCTCGATCGCCGGGTAGTCGCCGGACAGGAGCGGGTGACGGCTGCTGGAGAACGCCTTGCCAACGGGCTGCGCGAGGGCGCGCGGCGCGGGCAGGCGCGGCTCGACCAGCAGGGCGAACGCGCTCTTGCGGGGCTCCGCCAGCACTATCGCCGCGAGGAGGCGCGCAGCCGCTCGATCCTCGCGCGGCTCCGGCCCGAACCGATCGAGCGGCGACTGGACGACCTGTCGCAGCGGCTCGATGCTGCATGGAGCATGGCCAGGCTCGCGCACCCCGACGGGCCGCTCGAGCGGGGATTCGTGCGGGTCATGGCGGGGGACGATGTCGTCACCGGCGTTGAGGTCGCAAGAAGGGCGGGGACATTGGACCTCGTCTTCCACGACGGGCGCCTTGCCGTGGTGCCGGCGGGTGAGGGGGCACCTCCTGCCCGCCGCCCCGTTGCGAAGCGGGCGCGGAAACCCTATCTCGCCCCCGACCAGGGCGGCCTTTTCGACGCCCGCGACGACAACGGAGACTGATCATGCTGCTGGGCGGCGGGCGCGAGGCGCGCCTTCATTATGACGATGCCACCTTCCGGCTGATCGCTCACGGCACCTTCGTGCGCTGCGCCGTCACCGGAAGCCGGATTCCGCTCGCAGAACTGAAATACTGGTCTGTCGAACGGCAGGAGGCCTATGTCGACGCCCATGCTAGCTTGGAAGCCGAACGGCGGGCTAGAGGCGGCACGATCGGCTGAACGATTGGCTGAACTCTGGGGTTTACGCGCCCGTAACCCCGTTTCCGGCCCCTGTGTCGGCTAAGCAACAGCTGTCGCAAAAGTGTCTTTTCGAGCGCTCCTGCGGTTGCGTAACGAACCTTTCCCCTTAGCGTCCCGAGCGATGGCGGCGATGAGCGTCGTTACATCTAGCTTTTCACGTCGGCCCGGGGGCTGACGACGAGAGGGGAATTTATGAAGATCGAAAAGAAGAACGTGCTGCTGGCCAGCACCGTGATCGCCGGCATGGCGTTCTCGGCGCCTGCCTTTGCACAGGACATGGGCGAGGAAACTGGCCCGGTCGAACAGCAGAATGTCGACGTCAACGCTGAGGGCACGCCCATCAACGAAGTCGAAGACATCGTCATCACCGGTACGCGCATCGCGCGTCCGAACATCGACAGCGCCAGCCCGGTGACCGTCGTGGGCGAGGAAGTCATCGCCCAGACCGGTACCACCCGCGTCGAAGACCTTCTCAACTCGCTCCCGCAGGTGACCCCGGGCCAGACCGCGTTCGTTTCGAACGGCGCGAGCGGCACCGCCACGGTCGACCTTCGCGGCCTCGGCTCGGCCCGCACCCTCGTGCTGGTCAACGGCCGTCGCCTCCAGCCGGGTGACCCCAACAACCCCGTCGCCGACATCAACCAGATCCCCGCTTCGCTCATCGAGCGCGTGGACGTTCTGACCGGCGGCGCCTCGGCGACCTACGGTGCCGACGCTGTGGCCGGTGTTGTCAACTTCATCATGAACACCGACTTCGAAGGCATCCAGCTCGATGCTTCGTACGGTGTCTACCAGCACGACAACCGTGGCGAGCGTGACTTCGGCGGCGTGTCGATCATCGACAGCCTCGACGCGCGTGGCTTCGAATATCCGACGGGTTCGGTGTGGGACGGCGACACGCTCGACGTCACCCTGACCATGGGCGCCGGCTTCGACGACGGTCGCGGCAACGCGGTCCTCTACGTCGGCTACCGCGAGATCGAACCGATCCTCCAGGGCGACCGCGACTACTCGTCCTGCGCCATCGATGACGAAGGCGTTTGCGGCGGTTCGTTCAACTCGCCGTGGGCCACCATCGTCGACCCGACCTTCGGTGACTACTTCTTCGGTATCGCCGGTGGTTCGGACGATTTCTCGGACTTCGGTGGTGCGGGTGCGCCGCTCTACAACTATGCGCCGGTGAACTTCTTCCAGCGTCCCGACAAGCGTTGGACCGCTGGCGGTTTCGCCAACTATGAAGTCAACGACAACGTCGAAGCCTATGCCGAGTTCATGTTCATGGACGACCGCTCGGACGCCCAGATCGCTGAATCGGGCACCTTCTTCGCGGAAGTCTACAACATCTCGTGCGACAGCCCGCTGCTGTCGGCTGCCCAGGGCGCCGAGCTCTGCGCCGCGATCGACGGTGTGGAAGATGCCGGTGACGATCCCGTCGCCGACGGCGTCGTCCCGCTGCTCATCGGTAAGCGTAACGTCGAAGGTGGTGGTCGTAACAACAACCTGCGCCACACCGCCTATCGCCTCGTCGGTGGCCTTCGCGGCGACATCACCGACCGCTTCAGCTACGACGTCAGCGCCCAGTACGGCCTGACCGACTATGCCTCGTTCTACTCGAACGACTTCTCGCTGTCGCGTCTCCGCCAGGCCCTCCAGGCCACCACGGATTCGAACGGCAACGTGATCTGCGCCGACCCGACCGCGGTTGCCGCGGGCTGTGTGCCCTACAACCCGTTCCAGGGTTCGGGCATCGTCGACAACCCCGAAGACGGCATCACCCAGGCGTCGCTCGACTATGTGCTCGTCCCGGGCCAGGTCACCGGCTACGTCGATGAAACCGTCGTCCAGGGCTATGTCACCGGCGAACTGTTCAACATCGATCCGATGGAAGCCGTTGGCGGCCTCATCGGTGTTGAATATCGCGACGTCGGCCTCGTGACCCAGCCGGACATCACCTTCCAGACCGGCGACCTTGCCGGCCAGGGTGGTAACC
Source organism: Sphingomicrobium aestuariivivum (assembly GCF_024721585.1). Classification (NCBI taxonomy): domain Bacteria; kingdom Pseudomonadati; phylum Pseudomonadota; class Alphaproteobacteria; order Sphingomonadales; family Sphingomicrobiaceae; genus Sphingomicrobium; species Sphingomicrobium aestuariivivum. Next base: position 1,265,027 of record NZ_CP102629.1, on the reverse strand, counting down.
AGCCGCCGGTCGAAGGCAGCTACAACGTCACCGACATCTTCGGCGAACTTCTCGTTCCGATCATCTCGGGCATGACCGGTGTCGAGCGTCTCGCGCTCGAACTCGGCTATCGCTACTCGGACTACTCGACCGGTGCGACCACCGACACCTACAAGATCCTGGCCGAATACCAGCCGATCGACGAGGTGAAGTTCCGTGGTGGTTACAACCGCGCGGTCCGCGCCCCGAACGTGGTCGAACTGTTCGGCCCGGTCCAGCGTGGCCTGTGGAACGGTACCGATCCGTGCTCGGGCGCCACGCCCGAATTCACCGCAGCGCAGTGCGCCAACACCGGTGTGACCGCTGGCCAGTATGGCGGCATCACCCCGAGCCCGGCGTCGCAGTACAACGGTGTGTTCGGCGGTGAACCGAACCTCCAGCCGGAAGAAGCCGACACCTGGACTGCCGGTGTGGTGTTCGAAGGCGGCACGACCCTTCCGGGCTTCGTTGCCACCCTCGATTACTACCAGATCGACGTTGAACAGGCGATTTCGACCTACGGTGCCGAACTGATCGTTCGTCAGTGCGGCCTGACCGGCAACGCCGAATTCTGTGACCGCATCACCCGTGACCCCGTTTCGGGTTCGCTGTGGGCGGGTCAGAACGGCTTCGTCGTCGACCGTAACGTCAACATCGGTGGCTTCTCGACCGAAGGTCTCGACCTTGGTCTGAGCTACGGCCGTGACGTCGGCCCGGGTCGTCTCAACCTCGACCTGCTCGGCACCTACCTGATGGAATATGCCTTCGATCAGGGCATCCCTGCCGACGGTGGTGACGGGGTCGTGGATTGCGCCGGCTATGTCGGTGGCACCTGTGGCTTCCCGCAGCCGGAATGGCGTCACACCCTGCGTGCGGCGTACAACATGGACAACGGCTTCGGTGCCTCGATCCGTTGGCGTCACATCGGCGGTGTCGAACTCGACGAGTTCATCACCGACGCCGACCGTGGCTTCTCGGGTGAACCCGATCCGGCCGGTAACATCGAATCGTGGAACCTGTTCGACCTCACGCTCACCTACGACGTGACGGACGACATCGGTCTCATGGTCGGTGTGAACAACATCTTCGACATCTCGCCGCCGCTGGTCCCCGCGGACTACGGCACGGATAACGCCAACACCTGGGCGGGTACCTACTCGCCGGTTGGTCGCTATCTGTTCGCGAGCACCTCGATCAAGTTCTAACGAACTGGGTCAAGGACCGAAGGATTGGGGGGTGGAGCGAAAGCTCCGCCCCCTTTTCTTTGCGCCGTGCGCGCAAGGAGAGAGGCGGCGCCGGTGGCGCTGCCTTTTCGCTAATGGCAGCAGGTGCCGCGCCTAGCGCAGCGGGGTCATGTCGAAGGCGATGGTCAGACGCTCGCCGTCCGAAAACGGCTCGGTGCCGTGCCAGAAGATCGAGGGGAAGAGCGCGAGCTTCAATGGCTCGGGGCGGATCCGCGCGATCGGTTCGATCGTCTTGCCGCCGGTGATGAGCGGCTCGCCGATCTGGAGCCAGCCGTCGTGGCTGCCGGCATCATCGCCGCTGCCGAGCGTGTCGGGCAGGTCGACATAAAGCGCCGAGGACAGCCAGCCCTGGCTGTGGATGTGGCTGACATGGCGCCCGCCACCTTTCAGCAGGATCGACCAACTGCCGACCATGGCGATCGGGCGCGCGTCGCGGTGCGCGAGGAAGGGGTGGTTGGCCTCTGCGGGCGGCAGCGCCTCGACATGCGCGCGCACGGCGCGGCGGATCGCGGCGCGCGCGGCGACGATCTCGGGATCGCGCCGCTTGAACAGGTTGCCGAAGGTCTGGGTGCCGCCGCGCGGGCTCTGGCCGAAGGGCGGCCCCGCGGCATGGTGGAGCGAGCGCAATTTCGCGGCCAGTGCGGCGCGTTCTTCCTCCTCGAGGTCGATGCGTTGCTCGCTGAACAGGTCGTGGCCGCGAAAGAACCAGTCGGCGTGGGGGTGGCCGAGCGCCTTCAGCGCCGCCCCGAACCAGGCCCAGCATTCGCCGTCCCCGTGACGCGATAGCGCTTCCTGTCCGACCTGCAGCACGCCTTCGTAGCGACCCGTGCGCATGAGGTGGCGCATGCGCGCGCCGTCGAACGCCTGGTCCTGCATGTTGACGAGGCGGCGGAATTGCTCGTCGGCCTCGTCGTAGCGCCCGCGCTCGGACAGGAGGTCGGCGCCGACCATCGAGATAAGCGGCGAATTGGGGAAATCGGCGATGGCGGCGGCCCAGCCGGCGTCGAGCGCCTCCGGGTCGTCCATCGTCTTCAGCGTGCCGAGCCAGGCGGCGCGCAGGACCTCGTTGCCGGGCATGGCCGCGATCGCGTCGCGGAAGCTTGCGGCGGCATCATCATGCCCGCCCATCCATGCGAGCTGGGCCAGCGACTGGTGGCCCTCGACCCAGTCGGGCTCGTCGGCAAGGCGCGCCTCGAGCAGGGCGACGGCTTCGTCCGCGCGGCCTTCCATCTCGAACGCCGAGACGGTCTCGAGTAGCGCGGGGCGACCCTTATCGGCGAGTGCGAGCAGTTCGTCGGCGACCGGCTCGCCCATCTCCTTGCGCAGCGACAGCATGCCTAGCCGGTTGGGGCGGGACTGGTCGCCGAGGATGCGCAGCGCAAGGTCGTTGCGGTCGATCTGGCGGGCGCGCTCGACAAGGCGCCGGGGCGGCAGGGTGGCGCTCTCATGCACCTCGAGGACGAGCCGTGCGGCTTCCTCCTCGTCCCATGCCTCGAGGGCCTGTCCGATCGCCGCGTCCGTCTCGCTCATCCCCGCATTGCTGGAGGGGTGCCTCCGCCTTGTCCACCCCCCTTCATCGATGGCTGCCCCGGCTTCATCGCCAAGGCCTTGCTTTGTCGACCGGCATCATTGCGCTATGATGCTGTGTCCGCCGCCATGAGGGGAGCGGGCCGGTAAGGAGCAAGCGACATGACCATCCTGACCCTATCGATGATCGCCGGCGCGATGCTGGTGGGTGGCCCGCAGCAGGACCGGGGCGATGTCCAGCGCGCCAAGGAAGACGCCGCTGCCGCGGCCGCCCTGGCGACCGCCGAGGATCGCGGTGCCAACGCCTATGTCTGCAAGCGGATCGCGCCCGCCACGGGCTCGCGCCTCAACCGCGGCCGCCAGATCTGCAAGACTGCTGCCGAGTGGCAGTCGATCGAGGAGCAGATCAAGACGGCGATGCAGGAAAACGCCCGCCAGGCGCTGCAGGACTAGCGATTCGCTTTTCGCCGCGACGCGCGTTAGGCTCCCCCCGAAGACCCCGGCCGGTCGCCGGGACTAGAGGGAGCCAAGACCGATGAAGACCTTTCTGACCGCCGCGCTGATCCTCGGCGCGAGCGCCGCCGTGACGGCGGCACCGCCGGCCGAGCAGCAGGCCCGCGAGGAGGCCGCCGCCGCGGCCGCCGAGGCCACTGCCGATGCGCGCGGCGACAATGCCTATGTGTGCCGTAAATTCCCGCCGCCCACGGGCACCCGCCTCGGCCGTGATCGCCAGATCTGCAAGACGCAGCAGGAGTGGGACCAGATCGACAGCGACGTGCGCACCTCGTCGCAGGAAAATGCCCGCCGGGCGCTGCAGAGCAAGGGACCGGGCCAGTAAGCGGGGCGCTCGGCGTCCAAAGGGGAAGTGGAATGAAGTCGATCCTGATCGCAGGCCTCGTCATCGCCGTGCCGAGCGGCGCGCTCGCCGTGCAGCCGGCCGACCAGCGCGCCCGCGAGGAAGCCGCCGCCAAGGCCGCCGAGGAGACGGCCGAGGCGCGCGGCGACAATGCCTATGTCTGCAAGCGCTTCCCGCCGCCCCCGGGCACGCGCCTTGGCAAGCGCCAGATCTGCAAGACCCAGCAGGAATGGGACCTGATCGAACGCGACGTGCAGGATTCGGTGCGCGAGGCCACCCGCACGCCTACCGACTTCAAATAGGACCGCGCGGGCCACGGCCCGGCGAGACGATAAAAAAGGGGCGCTCACCGCATGGTGGACGCCCCTTTCTCGTTGGTCGCTTGCCGCCGCCCTAGGCGGGGGTCAGGACGAGCTGGCCGTCGCCTTCCTCGACCTTCACGGTCATGCCGTCGCGCACGCGCCCGGCGAGGATCTCGTCGGCGAGCGGGTCCTGCAGATATTTCTGCACCGCGCGCTTCAAGGGACGCGCGCCATAGACGGGATCGTAGCCGACACGGCCGAGCCAGTCGCGGGCAGCCTGCGTGAGATCGATCTCGATCTTCTTGTCGTCGAGCAGCTTCTGCAGGCGCTTGAGCTGGATATCGACGATCGGCCCCATGTGGCTCTGCGAGAGCCGGTGGAACAGAATGATCTCGTCGAGGCGGTTGAGGAATTCGGGGCGGAAATGGCCGCGCACCACTTCCATCACCTGGTCCTCGACCACCTTGGGGTCGGCATCCTCATCCTGCTGCGCCAGATACTGGCTGCCGAGGTTGGAGGTGAGGATGATGATCGTGTTGGTGAAATCGACCGTGCGGCCCTGCCCGTCGGTCAGGCGGCCGTCGTCGAGCACCTGCAGGAGGATATTGAAGACGTCCGAATGCGCCTTCTCCACTTCGTCGAACAGGACGACCTGATAGGGGCGGCGGCGGACCGCCTCGGTGAGCTTGCCGCCTTCCTCGTAGCCGACATAGCCGGGAGGCGCGCCGACGAGGCGGGCGACGCTGTGCTTCTCCATGAACTCGGACATGTCGATGCGCACCATGGCGGTGGGATCGTCGAACAGGAATTCTGCAAGCGCCTTGGTGAGCTCGGTCTTGCCGACGCCGGTCGGGCCGAGGAAGAGGAAGGAGCCGAGCGGACGGCCCGGGTCCTGGAGCCCGGCGCGGCTGCGGCGCACGGCCTTGGAGACGGCGTCGACCGCTTCCCTCTGGCCGATGACGCGCTTGCCCAGCAGCTCTTCCATCTGGAGGAGCTTCTCGCGTTCGCCTTCCATCATTTTCTCGATGGGCACGCCGGTCCAGCGCGAGACGACGGAGGCGATGTCCTCGTCGGTCACTTCCTCGCGCAGCATCGCGCCCTCGGTGGCGGCAGAGGCGGCCTCGAGCTTCTTCTCCAATTCGGGGATGCGGCCATATTGCAGCTCGCCCGCGCGTGCGAGGTCGCCGCCGCGCTGCGCCTGTTCGAGTTCGATGCGGGCCTGATCGAGTTCGGCCTTGAGGTCGCCCTCGGCGTCGATCTTGTCCTTCTCGGCCTGCCAGCGCTGGGTCAGTTCGGCCGATTCCTGCTCGAGGTCGGCAAGCTCCTTCTCGAGCTTCTCGAGCCGGTCCTTCGAGCCTTGGTCGCTTTCCTTCTTCAGCGCCTCGCGCTCGATCTTCAATTGGATGATGCGGCGGTCGAGCTTCTCGATTTCCTCGGGCTTCGATTCCACCTCCATGCGGATCCGGCTCGCCGCCTCGTCCATGAGGTCGATCGCCTTGTCGGGCAGGAAGCGGTCGGTGATGTAGCGGTTCGACAGCGTCGCGGCCGCCACCAGCGCGGCATCGGTGATGCGCACGCCGTGATGGAGTTCGTATTTCTCCTTGAGGCCGCGCAGGATCGAGATGGTGTCGGGCACCGTCGGTTCCTCGATCATCACCGGCTGGAAGCGGCGTTCGAGCGCGGCGTCCTTCTCGACATATTGGCGATATTCATCGAGCGTGGTGGCACCGATGACATGCAGTTCGCCGCGCGACAGGGCGGGCTTCAAAAGGTTGCCGGCGTCCATCGCGCCCTCGCTCTTCCCCGCGCCCACCAGCTGGTGCATCTCGTCGATGAAGAGGATGATCTGCCCGTCGGACTGCTTCACCTCGTCGATCACGCCCTTGAGGCGCTCCTCGAATTCGCCGCGATATTTGGCACCCGCGATGAGCGCGCCCATGTCGAGCGACACGAGCGTACGGTCCTTGAGGCCATCGGGGACGTCGCCGTTGGCGATGCGAAGGGCCAGCCCTTCCGCGATGGCGGTCTTGCCGACGCCGGGTTCGCCGATCAGCACCGGGTTGTTCTTGGTGCGGCGCGCCAGCACCTGCACGGTGCGGCGGATTTCCTCGTCGCGGCCGATGACGGGGTCGAGCTTGCCAGCACGCGCCTTCTCGGTGAGATCGACGGCATATTTCTTCAGCGCGTCATAGCGGTCCTCGGCATTTTGCGTATCGGCGGTGCGCCCGCCGCGCAGGTCCTCGATCGCCTTGTTGAGCCCCTGCGCGGTGACGCCCGCGTCCTTGAGGCCCTTGGCGACATCGTCCGAGCCGAGGGTCGCGGCGAGGAGGAGGCGCTCGACGGTGACATAGCTGTCGCCCGCTTTTTCGGCGACTTCCTGTGCCTTGTCGAGAAGGCGCATGGTGTTGCCGTCGACGCCCGGCGCCTGGCTTGCGCCGCCGCCGGTGACGCTCGGCTCCTTGGCGACGAGCGTGTCCACATTTGAGCGCGCCTGCCTGGCATCGCCGCCCGCCTTGGCGATGAGCCCCGCGGCCATGCCCTGCTCGTCATCGAGCAGCGCCTTGACGAGATGCGCGGGCGTGATGCGCTGGTGATTTTCGCGCGCCGCGATGGTCTGGGCTGCCTGCAGGAAGCCGCGGGCGCGTTCGGTGAGTTTTTCGAGATCCATCTGTTTTGCCCCTCAACAAAAAGCGGAGAAAAGGTCTGTTCTTGGCTCGAATGTAATGTTGCAAAGCTGCAACACAAGGGGTCGACTGTATTTTTCGACCAACACAGTCAGAACTGGTCGATCCGCGCCGCCTCGCGGCGCTGGAGGGCGATGCCGCATTGGCGACCGCCTTCCTCTTCGGTGACACCCCAGATGCGATATTTCCACGCATCGACGTGGAAGCGGATGCCGACATAGAAGCCGAAGCCCGCGTCGTAGCGCCGCCCGTAACGCGCATGGATGGTGCACAGGCGGCTCATCAGCTCGTTGCGGTCGAACGGATAGCGGGGGACGACGTCCAAGGCGATGTTGGTGCGGTGCACCGAACGCGCCGAGCCGCCCGCGCAGCTGTTGAGGTAAGGGTTACGATAGCCCGAGAGCACTTCCATCTCGCCGACCGCGGGCTTCACCGCCTCGCCGAGATAGCGCAGCGTGTTGACGATTCCGTCCCAGTTCTGGCGCGGCGGCACTTCATAGGGCGGCTGGTTGCATTCGCGCCACGAACTGGCGGTGCGCAGGAGCTGCCACTTGGGCACCACGTCGCCGACGCCAGAAGTGTCGAGATAGGAGAAATAGGCGTCGATCTCGGCCTGCCGCGCGGGATTGTTGGCGCGCCACGCATTGTAGCCCGCAAAGTCCTGCCCCGGCTCGATATAGTCGGCGGCCGTGTCGGGCAGCGTGGGCGCGACCGGCGCCATGGCGAGCAGCATCGCGGTGACAAGGCTCATCGGAGTGACCATGCCTTATCGACGAACAAGGCTTGCAAAGGGTCCTGCATCACTCCAGCCTAGGCCCATGAGCACGCCGTTGGAAGTCGATTTGCCGCACAGCCTCGGAAAAGCCGAGGCACATGCGCGCATTGCCGGAAATACCCACCGCCTCAAGGATGCGATCCCGGGCGGGATGGCCGAGGTCCACGAGGCGTGGGAGGGCGACACGCTCAACCTCACCGTGGGCGCGATGGGGCAGGAGGTTAAGGCGGTGATCATCGTCGAGGACGCCAATGTGCATTGCACCATCGACCTTCCGGGCATGCTCGGCATGTTCAAGGGCGCGATCGAGAGCGCGATGAAGACCCACGGGCAGGACCTCCTCCTCGAGGATCGCTCGCTCGACTAGCGCGCGCTCGCACGGCTGCTATGGTCGTTCCTGGAAAACAGGGAGGCAGGGCCATGCGTCACTTCGCGATCGTGGGTTCGGGACCGGCGGGTTTCTATACCGCCGAGGCACTCGCCAAGGCCTATGGCGACAGCGCCCGCATCGACATCATCGACCGGCTGCCTGTCCCCTACGGTCTCATCCGCTTCGGCGTGGCGCCCGACCACCAGTCGATCAAGAAGGTCGCGATCCGCTACGACAAGGTCGCCGAGGCCGACAATGTGCGCTTCCTCGGCAATGTGTCGATCGGCGATGCGGTGACCGTCGCCGAACTGCGCCAGCTCTATGATGCGGTGGTGATGGCGACCGGCGCGCCCAACGACCGCCAGCTTGGGCTGGAGGGCGAGGACCTGCCCGGGGTGATGGGCTCGGCCGCCTTCGTCGGTTGGTATAACGGCCATCCCGACCATGCCACCCACGAGCCGCCATTGGATGGCACGCACGCGGTGGTGATCGGCGCGGGCAATGTGGCGCTCGACGTCGCGCGTATCCTGTCGAAGACGCTGGGCGAACTCGAAGGGTCGGACATCGTCGCCCATGCCTATGAGGCGCTGGAGCGCAGCCGCGTCGCCGACATCACCATCCTCGCCCGCCGCGGGCCGCACCAGATCGCGATGACACCCAAGGAACTTTCCGAGCTCGGCCAGCTGGAGATCGCCTGTCCGGTGGTGGACGAGGCGGATTTTCCGCCGCAGAGCGCCGATGACGACCTCGAGGATCGCGGGCTCGCCAAGTCGGTCGCGCTGCTGCGCGGCTATGCGGCGGAGGACTGCGACAAGGACAAGGCGATCCGCTTCGACTTTTTCGCACGGCCCGTGCGGATCGAGGGCGAGGGGCGCGTGGAACGGGTTATCGTCGAGCGCACGCGGCTCGACCCCGACGGGCGGGCGCGGGGCACAGGCGAGGAATATGTCCTGTCCGCCAGCCTCGTCATCAGCTGCATCGGCTATTCATCGCCGCCGATCGAGGGGGTGCCCTACGATCATCGCGGCGGGCGTTTCGCCAATGAGGACGGGGTCATCGGGGACGGGCTCTATGCGGTCGGCTGGGCGCGGCGCGGTCCGACGGGGACGATCGGTACCAACCGGCCAGACGGCTATGAGGTCGCGGGGCAGATCGAGGCGGCGATGCCGGCCGGCTCGGACGGCGGCAAGGCGGGCGGCGAGGGGCTCGATGCCCTGCTCGATTCGCGCGATGTGCTGGCGACCTGCTTCGATGACTGGCGCAAGATCGAGGCGGCGGAAGAGGCCGCCGCGCGCGCCGGCAGCCCGCGCGAAAAGATGGTCTCGACCAGCGAAATGCTGCGCCTGCTCGGTCACAAGTAAGATGCCGCTTGCATCACCCCCAAGGGGAAGCTAGGGAGCGCTTCGTCCTTGCCCCTCCGTTCGGGATATCGAGCGTCAGTCGGGGAGTAGCTCAGCCTGGTAGAGCACTGTCTTCGGGAGGCAGGGGCCGGAGGTTCGAATCCTCTCTCCCCGACCATTTTCTCACAGCACCGTTACCGGATCGCCCCGCCGCGGGCGGCCGCGCCCTATTGGGCGGGGCGCGCCGTCAGCGTTCCGCCGTTCGAGGCGATGAAGGTCACCATTCCTTCGCCATTGAAGCGGAAGCCCGCGAGATCGTTGAAAGTGCCGATGAACTGCTGCTCCATGGCGTCATAGGGCGGCACGCAGGCGCGCTGCGTCATCGCCACATTGTCGCCGATCTGCACGCGGTCGCCATATTGCTGGAACGAGCCCGTGAACTGGTTGCAGCCGGTCGAGCCCGAAACCTGCCCGTCGTTCCACGTGATGCTCGGCTTGTTCTCGGAGGTGATGGCCGTGCCGTTGATGGCATAGACCTCCCACGTGCCCGACAGGCCGGTCGCGCCCTGCTGGCCGCCGGTGCGCACCAGCATGATGGTGCCGATGTCGGTCGCGCCCGGCGCGGGATCGTAAGGGTGGTTGGTATCGCTGGTCCACAACAACTCGTTGTTCACATTGTAGATCATGGCGCGCACGCTGTAGCGGTGATTGGCGATGAAGCGGTCGCTGTCGGCCTCGATCGAGAAGTCGAGCGGGACCGATTCGCCCTCGTCGACGCGGCGCACCTCGGAGGCGATCACGTCGGCGGGCGCATCGGCGCGCGAAACGTCGAGCAGGGTGGCGCGATAATAGGCGCCGGGGGGCAGCGCGATGCGCTCGCGATAGGTCATCTCGCCTTCGATCGTGTAGGTCTCGGCGGCAGTGTCGTAATCGTCGGTGGCGCAGGCGGCGAGCGGAAGGAACGCCGCGATGGCGAAGGCATAAGCGGGATCGAACGTCATATGGCGGCTCATGGGGCGGCACTCCTGACATTGCACGCCCCCGGACCGGACATGGCGCCGGGGCCGTCGCTGTCTCTCCACCCCCGGCAGCGCAGCACATGAACTAACATATGTTAGTTTCGAGTTGAAGAAGCGGGGCCGGCGAACCGGCCCCGTTCATCGCGGAATCCAGCGATTTTATCGCTGATCAGGCATATTCCTCCTTGGCCGCGAGTGCCTTGCACAGCGCCTGCGCGGTGGGACCCGAGGAAGGCGGGTTCTGGCCGGTGATGAGGAGGCCGTCGGCGACCACATGTTCGGCGAACACGCCGCCCTCGCTCCATTCGGCGCCCTGCCGCTTGAGCACGTCCTCGAGGAGATAGGGGACGACATCGGTGAGGCCGACCTGTTCCTCTTCCTCGTTGGTGAAGCCGGTGACCTTGCGGCCCTCCACGATCGGCTTGCCGTCTTCACTCTCGACGATCTTGAGGACGGCGGGAGCGTGACAGACGAGCGCGACCGGCTTGCCCGAGCGCAACGTCGTCTCGATGATCTTCTTCGAGGTCTCGCTCTCGGCAAGGTCCCACAGCGGGCCGTGGCCGCCGGGATAGAAGACCGCGTCATAGTCGCCGGGGTCGATGTCGGAGAGGAGCTTGGTGGTGGCCAGCTTCTGTTGCGCCTCGGGGTCGGCCTTGAAGCGCTTGGTGTCCTCGGTCTGGCTGTCCTCGCTGTCAGACTTGGGGTCGAGCGGGGGCTGGCCGCCCTTGGGGCTGGCAAGGGTGAGGCGGTGGCCCGCGTCCTTGAGGACATAGTAAGGCGCGGCCAGCTCCTCGAGCCAGAAACCGGTCTTCTCGCCGGTGTCGCCAAGTTCGTCATGGCTGGTGAGGACGATGAGGATATTCATGATGTTCGCTCCTGTGATGAGGGTGACGGCGCGCGTCTTCCCTCCTACAACGCGCCCATGACAGCGAGCGATCCGATCATCATCGACAGCCGGTTCCGCGGACCCGACGGGATGGGCAATGGCGGCTATGTCTCGGGGGTCGTCGCCGAAGCGGTTGGCGGCCCGGCGGCGAAGGTCCGGCTCCATGCGCCGACCCCGCTCGATCGCGCCTTACAGCTGGTGCGCGATGCGTCCGGTGCGCGGTTGATGGACGGCGACAGGCTCCTGGTGGAGGCAGAGGCGCTGGGCAAACCGCTCGATCTCGATCCGATGCCGTCACCGCCGGGAGACGAGGCGATCGCACGGGCCAAGGCGCATTTCCCGACAGCCGAACAGCATATGGCACCGCGTTGCTTCGTGTGCGGCCCGCTGCGCGATCCCGAAGAGGCGCTGCACCTCATCACCGGCCATGATGCGGCGAGCGGACTGGCCGCCGACCGCTGGGTGCCGCGCGGCGACCTTGGCGGTGCCAACGGGCTGGTGGCAACGCGCTATGTCTGGGCAGCGCTCGACTGTCCCTCCTATTTCGCCACGGGGCTGGTCGACACGCCGGCCCTGCTGGCGGGGATCGCAGCGCAGGTCCAGCGGCGCCCCGCACCCGGCGAAGCGCTCACCGTCACCGGCTGGTCGCTCGAGGCCGACGGGCGCAAGCTCCATTCGGGCAGCGTGATCCACGATGAGTCGGGCCACGCCATCGCGATGGCGCGCGCGCTGTGGATCCGGATGGACGAGGGGCTCTAGCGCCCTAGGTCGCGAAGCTCGGGTCGAGGCGATAGGCCTTGCGCATCAGCGCGGGCCAGGCGAGCATCTTGGCGACGATCGGAAGCCCCGCGCCGCCCTGCTGCGCGGTGATCTCGGGAGCGCCCTGCGGGGGCATGTTGAGCTTGCCGGGGCCGGCCGAGAGCGCCAGCACCTGCGCCTCGCAGGCGCGCTCGAGATAATAGAGCCGGATGAAACATTCTCCGACCGACCCGCCGGTCGCCAGCGTGCCGTGGTTGCGGAGGATCATCATCGACTTGTCGCCGAGATGTTCGACGAGCCGTTCGCGCTCGTCGAGGTCGACGGCGACACCTTCATAGTCATGGAAGGCGAGATCGCCGAGCACCAGCATGGCTGTCTGGGTCAGCGGCAGGAGCCCGTCCTCATGCGCGCTCACCGCCTGCCCGTGGGGCGTGTGGAGGTGCATCACCGCATGCGCGTCCTCGCGGTTCATGTGCAGCGCCGAATGGATGGTGAAGCCCGCGGGGTTGGTCATGAAGGGGGTGTCGTCAACCGCATGGCCGTTCTGGTCGACCTTGACCAGCGAGGAGGCGGTGACCTCGTCGAACATGAGGTTGTAGGGATTGAGCAGGAAATGATGCTCGGGCCCCGGCACGCGCGCCGACAGGTGGGTGAAGATGAGGTCGTCCCAGCCGAAATGGTGGACGAGGCGATAGGCAGCGGCGAGTTCGACGCGGGCTTGCCATTCTTCTTCCGACACCTTGCCCTTCAGGCTCGGGATGTCGGTGCTGTCGATCGGCACCGCGCCCTTCATGGCCTCGGTGAGCTTGTCGGCGCGGTTCATGGATGATCTTCCTGCTTGTCGGGATGGGCGTCGGCAAATGCCGGATGCGCGCTCGCGCTCTCGTCGGCCCGCCGGAGATGCGGATAATCGTTGATCGGCACCGAGAAGCGGCGCGCATTGTAGAGCTGGGGCACGAGGCAGATGTCGGCCAGCGTCGGCTGGTCGCCGAACAGGAAGGCACCGGCACGCGGTGCGGCGAGTTTCTCGAGCGCATCGAACCCCTCGCGCACCCAGTGGCGATACCATTCGTCCTTCGCGGCCTCCTCGCAGCGCAGCTCCTGCTTGAGATATTTGAGGATGCGCAAATTGTTGAGCGGATGGATGTCGCAGGCGACCAGCGTGGCCAGCGCGAGCACATGGGCGCGATCGGCGGGATTGTCGGGCACGAAGGGCGGCTCTGGCCGGGTGGCGTCGAGATAGTCGAGGATGGCGAGGCTCTGCGTCAGGCGGTGGCCGTCGATCTCCAGCATCGGCACGAAGCCTTGCGGGTTCTTTGCCTTGTAGGCCTCGTCCTTCTGCGCTCCCGAGACGAGATCGACCTTCTCCGAATGGTAATCGATCCCCTTGAGGTTGAGGCCGATACGGACCCGGTAACTGGCCGAGCTGCGATAATAATCGTGGAGGATGGGTCGCGTCATTGGCGGGAGACTGCGCTTTCCCTAATGCCGCGTCAATCACCCGTGCCGGTGAAAGGCGCGAGGTGGCGGGCGCGGACACGGGCGGGCCGGGCGCTTGCCTTGTCGATCATCGCCCACTGCGTGGCGGCGCGAACATGCACCTTGCCGTCTTTCTCGAACTCCATATGGCGGACCGAGCGCGCGCCTTTGGCTTCAGGATCGATCCAGGTGCGCGCGGTGACGGTTTCGCCTTCCTCGAGCGCGCGCAGATAGTCGATTTCGTGGCGGGTCACGACCCAGAAGACCTCGTCCTTGAGCTCGTCAGGCGCGGCGGCGTCCCAATGGGCGATGGCGACCTTCTGGATCCACTGCACCCAGACCGCATTGTTGACGTGCCCGAGCTCGTCGATGTCGGCGCGCTGCGCGGTCAGTTCCATGGTGAATTCTGGCCTGCTCATGGCTGGAACTCCGGCGGGGTGAGGCCAGCGGCGGCGAACAGCGTCTCGAGCTGCTCGGCGTCGGTGGCGCGGTTGAAGGCAAGCCCGCGCATGCGCGCTGCGGCGAGCTGGTTGCCGCCGATGTCGACATAGTGGCGCAGCCATTCCTCGGCGCTCACCGTGCCGTCGCCGCCGTGGCGGTCGATCAGCCCCGACCAGAAACTGAAGAAGTCGCCGCCGGCATCGCGCGCGGCCTTTTCGGCGACGAGCCCGAACAGGAAGCCGCAACCGTAGAAGGCCTGCCCCGCCCCGCGCTCGGGCGCGCTGGCGAGCGGGCCGCCGGCACCGAGGCGGAGGCATTCGCGCCAGCTCGAGCGCAGCGTGCGCGCCTCGAGCGCCGCGCCCTCGGCGGCATCGACCGCCTGCGTAGCGCGCAGCGCGAGGAGGTCGGCGCCGCCCTCGCTGGTCCAGGCATCGCCGGGACGGCCATAGTCGACGAGGTTGCCGAGCCAGAAATGGGCGGCCTCATGGGCGATGAACTGGCGCGCCTGCCGGCCGGCGATCGTGCTTGGAACGGCGAGGCCCTCGCCCTCGAGCCGCATCACGATCTGGCTGTCGATCACGCTGCCGCCGAGGCTGACGGTGCCCTGCGTGGGGCCGGCCCAGGTGACGAACAGGTCGGGGCGGCCGTTGTCGTGGGGGCCGAGGCGGTCGGCATAATAGCCGAGGATGGCGGGGATTTCGGTCTCGAGCTGGGTTGTCAGCCAGTCGGGCACGCCCGGATGGACGCGCATGGCGATGGCGCGGTTGCCGGTCGAGGGCACCTCGCCATGAACGACATAGGCGGGCGCCTCGAGCGCGAATGGCCCCTCGTCGCTGCCATGATGGAAGCCTTCGCGAAAGCGCACCAGCGGGTGGCCGCCGGCATAGTCGGGCAGCATCGTCCAGTCGGCGCCAAGCGACTGCACGGCGGCGACCGAGGCGGCGGGGCGAAGGGTGAAATGGTCGGAGAAGAGCGCGGTGGCCTCGCCCAGAGGGACCGCCGGCTGGTAGTCCGCCTCGAGCATGCGCTCGTAGGGGGTGAAGGCGATCTCGACCGTCGGAGGCAGGTAGCCCCCGTCGGAGGCGACGAGTGCTTCATGATGGCCGATGCGGACCAGCTCGACCCCGTCGGTGATCACCTTCCAGCTTTGCGCGCGCCAGCTCGTACGGTCGTCCCGCGCGAGGCCCGAGCGCAGGAAGATCCACACCGGCGCCTCGTCGCGCAGTTTCAGGGTGAGGTCGTAGCGCCCGGGCGCACCGGCGACCTCTTCGGCGACGGCGACGGTGGCTTCCATCACCGGCGTGCCGGCGCGGGCGCGTTCATAATCACTGGGGGCGGCCGAACAGGCGGCCGCCCCCATGAGGAGGCTCAGCGCGAGGCCGAGCGCGAACTTCACTCCGCGCCGACCTGGTCGAGCACGAAGCTATAGGCCTCGGCGGTCTCGTAAAGCGAGTTCCAACGCCCCGACTTGCCGCCATGACCCGCGCCCATGTTGATCTTGAGGAACAGCGGGTTGTCGTCGGTCTTGGTGGCGCGCAGGCGGGCGGCCCATTTGGCGGGCTCCCAGTAGGTCACGCGCGGATCGTTGAGGCCGCCAGTGATGAGCATGGGCGGATAGTCCTGCGCCTTCACATTGTCATAGGGGCTGTAGGACAGGATATATTCGAACGCCTCGGGATCGGTGATGGGATTGCCCCATTCGTTCCACTCGCCCGGGGTGAGCGGCAGCGTGTCGTCGAGCATGGTGTTCAAGACATCGACGAAGGGCACGTCGGCGACGATCGCGCCGTAAAGCTCGGGCGCTTGGTTGACGATCGCGCCCATCAGCTCGCCGCCCGCCGAGCCGCCCTGCGCGGCGACCATGCCTTCCTTGGCATAGCCCGCCTCGATGAGGCCGCGGGTGACGTCGACGAAGTCGTTGAAGGTGTTGGTGCGCTTCTTGAGCTTGCCGTCGAGGAACCACTGGTAGCCGAGGTCGTCGCCGCCGCGGATGTGGGCGATGGCATAGGCATAGCCGCGATCGACGAGGCTCAGGCGCGCGGTCGAGAAATAGGGCGGGATGGCGCTGCCATAGGCGCCATAACCATAGATGAAGAGGCGCCCCGAGCCGTCGAGCTCATGGTCCTTCCGGCGGACGATCGAGACCGGCACCTTGGCGCCGTCGCGCGCGTCCACCATCAGGCGGTCGACGGTATATTTCTCGGGATCATAGCCCGAGGGGATTTCCTGCACCTTGAGGGTGGTGAACTGCTGCGTGTCGGGGTCGTAGTCGTAGACCGTATTGGGCGTGACCATCGAGCTGTAGCCGATGCGATACTGGTCGGGCGCATAGTCGGCCATGCCGGCGAAGCCCGCGGTATAGGCTGCTTCCTCAAAGGGAATGCGGGTCATCTCGCCGCTGTCATAGTCGCGCAGGTACAGCTGGTCCAAGCCGTCGAGGCGGCCCGAGACGAGCAGGTGGTCGCGGTGCGCGTCGATATCCTCGAGATAGAAGGTATCCGACCCCGGGATCACCGTATGCCATTTCTGCGCATCGGCGGGATCGGCCTGCGCAAGGCGGAAATTGACGTGATTGTCATTGGTGACGATCCAGAATTTCCCGTGGCTCGCATCGACCGAATATTGGATGTCGGGACGGCGGCGCATGATCAGCTGCGGCTTGGCCTCGGGCTGGTCGGCGGGAATGAAATAATATTCGTTCGAGCTGTTCTCGCCCGTCGACAGGAAGATGTAATTCTCGTCGGTCGACTTGCCGAGGCTCACCGTGAAGGCCTGGTTCTCGGTTTCCTCGAAGACGAGGCGATCCTTGTCGGGATCGGCGCCGAGCGGGTGATAGAAGGCCTCGTAGGTGCGCCAATTCTCGTTGGCGACGGTGTAGAAGAAGCCGGTGCCCGCCTTGTCCCATTCGGGGCTGCCGAGCGCGGTATCGCTGACCGTCTCGAGCACCTCACCGCTGGCGATGTCGATGACCTCGATGGTGTAGCGCTCCGAGCCGTTGCGGTCGGTCAGCACGATCGCCTTGGTCGCATCGGGGCTGACCTCATAGCCGCCGAGGCGGAAATATTCGTGGCCCTCGGCTTCCTTGTTCTCGTCATAGATGAGGGTGCCATTGTCGGGCGTGACGTCGCTGGCGGTGCCGTCGGCCTTCTTGCGATACCACAGGCGATATTGCGTGCCCGGCGCGAATTCGGACCAGTAGACATAGTCGCCATTCTTCACCGGGACGCCCTTGTCGTCCTCCTTGATGCGCGCCTTCATCTCCTCGAACAATGCCTCGATCTCTTCCTCGCGCGGCTTCTTCCACGCCTCGAAATAGGCATTCTCTTCGTTGAGATAGGCGAGCACATCCTCGTCATCGACGACCGGATAGCCCTCGTCGCGCAGCCACGCATAAGGGTCCTCGACGGTGATGCCGTGACGGGTGAAACTGTAGTCGCGCTGTTCGGCGACGGGGGGCTTTGGCATGTCGGTCATGCTGTCCTTCTGGGCAGGGGTAGGCTGGGCAATGGCGGGGGCGTTGAGCGCGGCGAGGGCAATGCCTGCCGCGAGGAGGCGACGCTTCATCGATGATGCTCCTTCACATTCGTTGTCGCGACACTAGGTGCTATAGGAGACCAAGCAACAGAGAATTTCGCCCAACAGACGGGCAGAGGAGAATGAATGTCCACCCACGCCGACCGCCTCGAAGCCCTGCGCACCCAGCTGAAGGACGATGCGCTCGACGGCTTCGTCGTCCCGCTTACCGATGAACATATGTCCGAATATGTCGGCAGCTACGCCCAGCGGCTGGCGTGGCTGACCGGCTTCGACGGTTCGGCGGGCGCCGCCGCGGTGCTGCCCGAGGAAGCCGCCATCTTCACCGACGGGCGCTACACCATCCAGGTGCGCAACCAGGTCGACGGCGAGCTCTTCAGCTACGAGGACGTGCCGCAGACGAGCATCGCCCAGTGGCTGTCGAAGAAGGCGCCGTCGGGCGGGCGCATCGGTTTCGACCCGTGGCTCCACACCCGCGCCTGGGTGAAGGCGGCGACCAAGGCGCTCGCCGACAAGGGCGCCGAGCTGGTCGCGGTCGAGCGCAATCCCATCGACAAGGTGTGGATCGACCAGCCCGCGCCGTCGAAGGCCAAGCTCGAACCCTATTCGCAGAACCTCGCCGGCAAGTCCTCGGCTGCCAAGCGCGCCGATATCGCCGCCTGGCTCAAGGAAGAGGAAGCCGATGCGGCGGTGATCGCCGCGCTCGATTCGATCGCATGGGCATTGAACGTGCGCGGCAAGGACGTGACCCACACGCCGGTCGCGCTCGCCTTTCTCGTCGTGCAGGCCGACGGCACGGCCGACCTGTTCCTCGACGGCGACAAGGTCGATGGCGAGCTTCGCAACCACCTCGGCGAGGAGGTGCGCATCCACGAGCGCTCGGACTTCGAGGCGCATCTCGAAGGCAGCTATTCGGGCAAGGCCGTCGCGGTGGATCCCGAACGCTCGGTGGCCGCGATCGAGATGGCGCTCGAGCGGGGCGGGGCGAAGGTCATCGCGCGGCGTGATCCCGCGGTGCTGCCCAAGGCGATCAAGAACGAGGCCGAGATCGCGGGCCACCGCGCCGCGCAGGAGCGCGACGGTGTCGTCATCTCCAGGTTCCTCAAGTGGCTCGAGGAGGAAGCTCCCAAGGGCGGGCAGGACGAATTGTCGGTCGCGGCCAAGCTCTATGCGCTGCGCGAGGAGACGGGCGAGCTGAAGGACATCAGCTTCGACACCATCTCGGGCGCGGGCGCCAATGGCGCGCTGCCGCACTATCGCGTCGATGAAAAGTCGAACGCCAAGCTCGAGAACAACCAGATCTACCTCGTCGATTCGGGCGGGCAGTATCTCGACGGCACCACCGACATCACCCGCACGGTGATCGTCGGGACGCCCACGGACGAGATGATCGACCGCTACACCCGCGTCCTCAAGGGCCATATCGCCATCGCCCGCGCGCGCTTCCCCGAAGGTATTTCGGGCGGGCGCCTCGACAGCTTCGCGCGGCAATATCTGTGGGAGATCGGCGAGGACTTCGCCCATGGCACCGGGCACGGCGTCGGCGCCTTCCTCGCGGTGCACGAGGGGCCGCAGCGCATCTCGCCGCCGGGCGGTGCCTATGCGGGCGCCGACGAGCCGCTGCGCGAGGGCATGATCCTGTCGAACGAGCCCGGCTTCTACAAGGAAGGCGAGTACGGCATGCGGATCGAGAATCTCGTGCTCGTCGTCGCGCATGAGGTGGAGGGCCGCCGCGTGCTCGGGTTCGAGACGCTGACCTTCGCGCCGCTCGACCGGCGCCTCATCGACAAGGAGATGCTGACCCCCGAGGAGCGTCGGTGGGTCGACGACTATCACGCGCAGGTGATGGAGAAGATCGGCTCGCAGCTCACGGGCGAGGACAAGGAGTGGCTCGAGGCCCAGTGCAAGCCGCTCTAGCGCCAGCGGCCTTAGGCGCCTGATTCGTCCGGCTTTTTCGATTCGCCGGAGCGCTCTTTCGCCATCTCCTTGCCCTGTCCCTTGCGGCGGCGCAGGTTGGCGCGGAGCGCTTCGGCGAGGCGTTTTGCCTTCTCGTCCTTCTCGGTCGTCATGGGGGGCTCGTTAAAACAGCACGAAGCGCTCGCCAAGATGCTTGACAGGTCGCCATGCTTTGGCGATAGGGCGCGCCGTTCCCGCTAGAGATGCTGCCGTAGCTCAGGGGTAGAGCACTCCCTTGGTAAGGGAGAGGTCGAGAGTTCAAATCTCTCCGGCAGCACCAGCGGTTTTCCGCCGACATTCAGTCTTCCTGCTCGTCCTCGACGGCGTCCGCGACCCCGCCGATGACGGCCTGCACGGTCGCGTAGAGTGTGGCCACCGTAAGCGCGATGAAGGCGATCACCAGCGTCATCGCCGCGAAGACGAGGTGGAACAGCACGCCGAACCAGCTTTGCGGCATCTGCTGGAAGTCGCCGATCGGAAAAGCGAGCAGCAGGAGGAGCAGGAGCGACAGCATCAGCGAGGCGGTGGCGAATTTCGAGATGCGGTCGATATGGCCGTTGACGACCTGGTCGAAGTCGACGTCGATCTTGCGCACGAAGCCGAGCAGGGTGAGCATCAGCGCGAGGATCGTTGCCGAGGCGCCCGCGCCCGCCGAGCCGAGATAAAGGCCCGTGTCGGACAGCGTTTCGAGGAGCTGGGTCGCCTCGGCATCGCGATAGGTCGCGCCGATCGCATACCAGGCCCCGACCCCGAGGATCAGGAAAAAGGTGAAAGCGCTCCAGGCGAGCGTGGTGGTCTTGGTCGGCATGGGTTTTCCCCCTTTTCCCGGCCACAACACGGCGATAGGGGGCGGCGTTCCGCGAGGGGACCCCGAGACTTGGTCGTGCGGGGTCGTCGAGGCATGCTTCAGCCGCTCCTTCCGTCGTGGCGCCCGTGGCGTCTCGAACGAAGGTCGGCCAGCGCCACCACGATGGCGAAGGGCGCCAGCCAGGCGATCCTGCTCTGGTAGCGGTCATCGGGCTCCGAAAAGACCCCCGCGAGGAAGGCGTTGGCGAGGAGCGCGCTCAAGAGCGCGGCCATGAACAGCCGTGTCGGGAAACGCAGCCGCCGCCAGCACAGGAGCAGCAGGACCGGCAGGAGCAGGAGCGACAGCAGCGTCAGGGGCACCACCAGCATCCGGATTTCCTGCCGTGGCAGCCGACCCGTGGCCTGCCGCGAGGCGAGGAAGTTCTCCATCAGCGCCGGATCGACGTCGCCGACCCAGCGATCGAGCGTGGCGCCGCGAACCGCGCAGGGGTCGGGGCAATAGTCGTTGAGCGGCGCGACCATGACCAGCTGCGCCCCCAGGTCGCGGATGGCCGAGCGCGCGAAGCCCGCGGGGTCGGCGAGGATCGCGCCCTTCCAGGCGGTGGCCATCTCGCCCTGCAGGTGCGGCGGACGGGCGTCCGTCCGGTCGTGCACGGCGGCATTCAGGGGATGACCGCGCTGCCACAGGATCTGCTGGCTGTCGCGGCCCAGCTGCGTGCGCATCGCGCAAAGCTGCGGAGTGGGCGGTGCGTCCCCTGCGCAGCTTGCCTCCAGCCAAGCCGCCGTGAGCCCTTCCTGCTGGAGCGCGGCAAAGGCGAAGTAATCGCCCATCGGGGCGTGCGACCAACGCTCGTGCGCAAGGCCGTTGACGATGACGAGCAGGCCGATGGACAGCGCCGAAAAGCCGAGGCCCTTGCCAAGGATCGGGGCGACCGCCTGCCGCGACAGCGCCGCCACCGCCGCGCTGCCCAGCGTTACCGCCACGAGCAGGAGGGGGTGGGTCGAATGGACCGTCGCTGCAAGCACCAGCAGCATGCCGATGAAGGGGGCACCGCCCTGCCGCGGCTCGGCGAAGAGCAGGACCGCGAGGATGACGACCAGCCCGGCGAAGGCGTCGGGAGAGATCTGCATCGCGTGCCAGCCCCAGGAGGTGACCAGCGCCAGCGCGCCGAGCAGCAGCGACCGCTGCCGGGCGGACCAGCCGGGCAGGAGGCGGTGCGACAGGAGCGCCATCGCGATTGCCACCAGCGCTCCTTGAGCGATCGCCCAAAGCCACAACATGGCGGTCGTCTCGCGCCCGAGCATGAAGATCGCGCCGAACAAGCCGTAGACCGGTGAGCGCTCGTACTGGACGCTATGGCCGGTCGCGCCGTGGATGAACGGGCCGCTGTCGGGCAGGAGGAGCGGGTGGCCGTTGTAGAGCGCGGCCGCCAGAAGCACGGCAAAGGGACCAAGGGCCACCAGCAGGTGGCGGGGCGGCTGGCGCGTCGCATGGGCTCCCGACATGCGCGAACTCATCCACGTTTATTGCCTCACCGCAAGGTGCCGGCGACAAATCCACTTGCGAAACGATCCCGCTCGCCAGCCGTTTCAGAGGCAGGCAAGCGGAGGAATTGCATGGTTGGCGGCGTCAGCAGTCACGATCGCGACAATCACGAACTGGCCGAGGATCGCACCGATCTGGCCGAGGATCGCACGATCATGGCGGTCGAGCGGACGATGGCCAGCTGGATGGGCTCGGGCATGGGGCTGATCGGCCTCGGCCTCGGCCTTCGCGCGCTGTTCGGCCAGTTCGAGCCCGCCTGGGTCCCCAAGGCGATGGCGACCTTTTTCATGATCCTCGCGATCATCGTCGTGCAGGGCGCCAAGCGCCGCATGTGCGGGGCGATCAAGCGGATGAGCGCCAATTTCGTGAAGGAGCCCTCGACCAAGGGAATGGAGGTCGTCGCCGCGGGGATTTCGGCAGGCGCGGTCATGGTTGCTGTCGGCATCTGGCTCTTTTTCGGCTAGGGCATTGCCCATGACCGAAGACAATCCGCTGGCCGTCGAAGGCTCCGAGCGCTCGATGGTGGCGCTGATCATCCTGTTCGCGGTGATCCTGATCCTGCTCGTCTTCCTGTTCCGCGCCGAGCTCGGCATCACCATCCCCGATGTCGATGTCGAAGTGCCCGCCGACGTCCCCGAGGGCGCCTATTCGGCCGCCGAGGGCGCGGTCGCCTGACCCCGCGCGCCCGGTGCGATTGACAGGAGCGCGGCGAGCCGCCACCCGTTCGCCCACAGGAGGGAGCAGCTATGGGTGACTATCTGACGGGCTTTGGCAGCCATGTCGAAAGTGAGGCCGTGGAGGGCGCGCTGCCCGTCGGGCGCAACAGCCCGCAGCGGCCCGCCTTCGGTCTCTATGCAGAGCAGTTCTCGGCGAGCGCCTTCACCATGGCGCGGCCCGAAAACCTGCGCAGCTGGCTCTACCGCCTGCGCCCGACCGCCGATCACCCGCCTTACGAGCCCTATGAAGGCAATGCGCTGCTGACCGCCAAGGGGAGCGACAAGCCGCTTGCGCCCAACCGGCTGCGCTGGGACCCGCCCGCGCTCGATGCCGAGAAGGATTTCGTCGACAGCCTCGCGACCATGCTCGTGACGCGCGATCCGGCCGACCTCACCGGCGTGGCGCTGCACGTTTACCGGGCCGATGTCTCGATGGCGGACCGCAGCTTCATGAACAGCGATGGCGAACTGCTCTTCATCCCGCAGCGCGGCAGTCTCCACCTCGTTACCGAGATGGGCCGCCTCGACGTGCCGCCGGGGCATATCGCGCTCATCCCGCGCGGCATCCGTTTCCGTGTCGAGGTGCCCGAAGGCGGTGCGGGCGGCTATGTTGCCGAAAATTACGGCGCGCCTTTCCGGCTGCCCGACCTCGGGCCCATCGGCGCCAACGGGCTCGCCAATCCGCGCGATTTCGAGATGCCGGTCGCGGCCTTTGAGGACAAGGACGGCGACCACCAGCTCGTCCAGAAGCACGGCGGCAAGCTGTGGGCGACCATGCTCGACCACAGCCCGCTCGACGTCGTCGCCTGGCACGGCAATGTCGCGCCGATGCGCTACGACCTGTCGCGCTTCAACGTGATGAACACGGTCAGCTTCGACCATCCCGACCCCTCGATCTTCACCGTGCTGACCAGCCCGTCAGAAGTGCCGGGGCGCGCCAATGCCGACTTCGTCATCTTCCCGCCGCGCTGGATGGTGGCCGAGGACACGTTCCGCCCGCCGTGGTTCCACCGCAACGTGATGAGCGAGGCGATGGGGCTCATTCTCGGGCAATATGACGCCAAGGCCGAGGGCTTCTCGCCGGGCGGCATCAGCTTGCACAATATCATGAGCGGCCACGGCCCCGACGTCGACACGTGGAAGAAGGCGAGCGCAGCCGATCTCGAGCCCGAGCGTTACGAGGGCACGCTGGCCTTCATGGTCGAGACCTGCTGGCCCTACCGCCCGACCGATTTCGCAGTTGAAAGCGCGCAGCCCGATTATGACGAAGCCTGGCAGGGCTTCCCCAAAGCAAAGGTGACCGATGCATAACGACCCGACCAATTCGCCCGATCTCGACTGCTGGGTCGACGGCGCCAACGGCCATGCCGACTGGCCCGTCCAGAACCTGCCGCTCGGTGTCTTCTCGGCGGACGACGGCCTGCCGCGTATCGGCACTGCGATCGGCGACTATGTGCTCGATCTCGACGCTTTGGCGCAGGGCGAGCTGATCGAGGACGAGGACGTGCGCGAGGCGCTCCAGCAGCCGATGCTCAACGCGCTCTTCGCGCTGGGCGCCGAGGCGATGCAGGGCCTTCGCAGCCGCCTGTCGCAGCTGCTCACCGACAGCGACTATCGCGCCGTCGTCGGCCAGCATCTCATCGGCAAGGACAAGGTCGAGATGGAGCTGCCCGCGCTGGTCGGCGACTATACCGACTTCTATGTCGGCATCCATCACGCGACCAACATCGGCAAGCTGTTCCGTCCCGACAATCCGCTCTTGCCCAACTATAAATATGTGCCGATCGGCTATCACGGCCGTGCCTCGAGCATCCGCGCCTCGGGCCATCCGGTGGTGCGCCCCGCGGGCCAGAAGCGCCCCGCCGAAGACGGTGCCGCGCCGGTGCGCAGCCCTTCGGCGCGGCTCGATTACGAGCTCGAGATGGGCATCTGGATTGGCGAGGGCAACGCGCTCGGCGAACCGATCCCCATCGGCGAGGCGGAGAGCCATATCGCGGGCTATTGCCTCTTGAACGACTGGTCGGCGCGCGACCTGCAGGCGTGGGAATACCAGCCCTTGGGGCCGTTCCTCGCCAAGAGCTTCCTCACTACCGTGAGCCCGTGGGTCGTCACCCCGCAGGCGCTCGCGCCCTACATGCAGGACATGCCCAAGCGCCCCGAGGGTGACCCCGAGCCGCTCGATTACCTGCAGGGCGGGCCAGAGAAGGCCGCGCTCGGCATCCGCCTCGAAGTGCTGCTGTCGACCGAGAAGATGCGCGCTGCGGGCGAAGCGCCCTATCGGCTGAGCGAGGGCGAGGCGGCTGCGGCCATGTACTGGTCGGCGGCGCAAATCGTCACCCACCATGCCAGCAACGGCTGCAACCTCCAGCCCGGCGACCTCATCGGCACGGGCACGCTCTCGACCGCCGAAAAATCGGGCTTCGGCTCGATGATGGAGCTGTCGGAAGGGGGCAAGACGCCGATTACCCTGCCCAATGGCGAGACCCGCACCTTCCTCGAGGATGGGGATGAAGTGACGCTCACCGCGCGGGCGCATGCCGAGGGCCAGCCCGGCATCTCGCTCGGCGAATGTTCGGGACGCGTGTTGGCGGCGCGCGGATGACGCTGCTGCTCGCCCTCCTCGCGGGAGTCCTCAACGGGCCGCGCACCTTCGCAGCCATCGCACTGGTGGCGTGGAGCGCGGCCTTCGGCTGGCTCGACATCGCCGGCACGGGGCTCGGCTGGCTCGGCGCGCCCGCGCCCGCCGCGCTGCTGACCCTGCTCGCGCTGGGCGAGCTCTATGGCGACAAGGTCACGACGCGGAAGCGCACCTGGGTGCCCGCCGTCATCGGCCGCAGCGCGATGGGGGCGCTCGTCGGCGGGGCGATCGCGCTCGGGGCAAGCGATCCGGCCTCGGGCTGGCTCGGCGCCGCGCTTGGTGCACTTGGTGCGCTTGTCGGCACCTATGCGACGCTCCCCCTCCGCCTGTCGCTGGGCAAGCGATTCGGCCGTGACCTTCCCGCCGCGCTGCTCGAGGATGCGTTCGTCATCGGCGGGATCATACTGATCGTGTCGTTCGCAGCCTGAAACGGGTCGTTCGCCGTCCGGACCCGCTACGCTACCGTCAAAAGACGGTACGGGAACGTTCACATTTACGGCGTTTTAAGCATCTCCGATCAATTCCGCTTCGCTAAGAGTGAGCCAAGACGGGCAAGCTCCGCGTCAGTAGTTAAGTAGCGGATTTGTAAAGCATGTTTAAGATTCCCGTCCTGTCCGGCTGGTACGAGCGGCAGGCAATCAACGTCAAACTGCGGAGCGGTTTCGGCGCCGTCCTCGGTCTCACCGCCATCCTCGGTATTTCCAGCTGCGTCAGCGTCATCTCGATCAATTCGGATGCCGAGCAATATGCCCGAACCGCCAGCTTCGCGCTGACCGCCTCGCGGCTCGAGACCGAAGCCGCGCGCGCGACCGGCTATGCCACCGCCTATCTCGAGGCGCATCATGACGAGGACCGCGAGAAGGCGCTCGCCTCGCTCGGGCGCGCCTACCAGATGGTCGATGAATCGCTGGCGCTCGCCGACCTCGAGATCGAGCGCAAGGACCTGGCCGACGTGCGCGTCCGGCTCGACGATCTCGGCGCGATAATCGACGAGGCCGAGACGCACTTCGCGGCACAGGAAGTGGAAGAGGTGGTGATGGACGAGGCGACGCTGGCGCTGCTCGGGCGGGTCGAGGCCGATGCCGCCAAGATCACCGCCGACATCGCCGAGGTCGAGGAAATCGCGGCGCAGGAAGAAGCCAGGCTCCACGAGCATACGCAGACGCTCGCGACCCAGACCGAATGGGGCATCTCGATCATGGTCGTGATCGTCATGCTGGTCGGCGCGGGTGCGGCCTTCAGCACGTCCACCGACCTGTCCAATGCCGTGCGGCGCCTGACCGATGCGGTGCTGCGCCTCGCGCGCGGCGAGCGCAATGTCGAGGTGCCCGAACAGGAGCGTTACGACGAGGTCGGCGAAATGGCCCGCGCGATGGAGGTCTTCAAGGCCAATGCTGCCGAGATGGAAGAGCTCCAGCGTGCGCAGGCCGATGCCGCGCGCCGCGAGGTCGAGGCCCAGCGGACACGCGAAGCCGAGAAGGAAGCGGCCGACGAGGCACGCCGTCTCGAGATGCTCGAACTGGCCGCACGCTTCGAACAATATGTCGGCCGCGTCGCGCGCGAAGTGGGCGAAAGCTCGGACGAACTGCACGCCACCGCGCAAGGCATGGCGAGCACCGCCGAACAGACCATGCAGCAGGCGCAGCTCGTCGGCTCGGCCTCGCAGCAGGCCTCGTCCAACGTGATGACAGTGGCGTCGGCGGGCGACGAGCTCAACGAGTCGATCGGCGAGATCAACCGCCAGATGGGCGGCGCCGCCAATATCACCCGCGAGGTCGCGCAGGACGTGCGCGCCGCCGACGCGCGGATCGAGGAGCTGGCCAATTCGGTCGCGCGCATCGACGATATCATCGGCCTCATCGGCTCGATCGCGGGACGCACCAACATGCTTGCCCTCAACGCCACCATCGAGGCGGCGCGCGCGGGCGAGGCGGGCAAGGGCTTCTCGGTCGTGGCCGCCGAAGTGAAGGCGCTGGCGGGGCAGACCCGCGATGCCACTGGCGAGATCGCAAGCCTCCTGGGATCGATCCGTTCAGGCTCGTCGGAAAGCGCCGAAGCGCTGGGCGCGATCGCCGCCAAGGTCGGCCATCTCGAGGAAGTCAGCCTCGCGGTCACCTCGGCGGTCGAGCAGCAGTCGCTGGCCTCGACCGAAGTGGCGCGCTCGATCGACGAGGCCGCGCGCGGCACCCAGATGGTCAACGACAATATCGCCGAGGTCGGGCAGGCCGCGCGGACGGCGGGTGCCAGTTCGAAGGCGGTGCTCGATGCGGCCGGCCAGCTGCGCACGCAATCGGAAGAGCTGAAATACCAGCTCGACGAATTCCTCGAGCATTTGCGCGCGGCCTGAACGGCCGGAGCGCAGGAACGGGACCAAGGGCGGGGGTGGCGAGAGCCGCCCCCGCTTCCCATCTGGGGGGCATGGACGATCCCCGAGACGACAGGCCGACACGCGCCGTTCCCGCAGGCCGCGCCGCACGCGTCGGCCAGTTCACGCGGCTCGGCCTCGGTGTCGTGGGCGGCATGGTTGGTGAAGGCGCGCGGCGGCTCGCGCGCGGGGAGGGGGTAAAGGCCCGCGACCTCATGCTGACGCCGGCCAATATCGCGCGGGTGACCGACCGCCTCTCGCACCTGCGCGGCGCGGCGATGAAGCTGGGGCAGATGATCTCGATGGACGCGGGCGACCTGTTGCCGCCCGAGCTTGCCGCCATCCTCGCCCGTCTTCGCGACCAGGCGCATCGCATGCCGCCGCAGCAATTGAACAACCTTCTCAAGGCCGAATGGGGTGCCGACTGGCGCCGCCGTTTCAAGCGCTTCGAGCCGACCCCGATGGCGGCGGCCTCGATCGGGCAGGTGCATCGCGCGACCCTTCCCGACGGGCGCGAACTGGCGGTGAAGATCCAGTATCCGGGGGTGGCGCAATCGATCGACAGCGATGTCGACAATGTCGCGACGCTGCTGCGCGTGTCGGGGCTGCTGCCGAAGGAACTCGACATCGCGCCGCTGCTCGAGGCGGCCAAGACGCAGCTCGCCGAGGAGGCCGATTACGAGCGCGAGGGCCAGCAGCTGGCGGCCTACAAGGCGCGGCTCGAGGGTGATGACCGCTATGTCGTCCCGGGGCTGGTGCCCGAGCTGACGACGCCCGACATTCTCGCGATGGATTTCGTCGAGGGCGTGGCCATCGAGGAATTGTTGACCGAGCCGCAAGAGGTGCGCGACCGCGTGATGGGCGAGCTCATCGAGCTGGTGCTGCGCGAGCTGTTCGATTTCGGGGTCATGCAGACCGATCCCAATTTCGCCAACTACCGCTACCAGCCCGAGACGGGACGGCTGGTGCTGCTCGACTTCGGCGCGGCGCGGGCCGTCGATCCGGACATCGCCGCTGCCTATCGCGACATCCTCGCCGCCGTACGCCGTGAGGATCGCGACGGCGTGCGCGAGGCGGCGGTGGCGGCGGGCTTCATGAGCGCCGTGGCCGCCGACAAGCATCGCGCGCTGGTCGACGGCATGATCGACGTGATCGTCACCGAATTCGCGCGTCCCGGCCCGTTCGATTTCGGCGACCGCGGCTTTGTCGCGGGGCTGCGCGAACAGGGGATGCGGATCGCCGAGGACCGCTCGGCGTGGCACCTGCCGCCCGCCGAGACCCTGTTCGTCCAGCGCAAGATTTCGGGCACCGCGCTGCTCGCGGCCAACTTGAAGGCGCGGGTCGAGATCCGCTCGCTGGTCGACGCGGCGTTAGACTAGGCCGCCATCGAGCTGGCGGATCATCCCGAGCAGCGCGTCGATGGCGGGGGTCTCGATGCCATGCTCGCGCGCGATGGCGCGGGGCGCGGCCACCAGCGCCTTATATTCGAGCGGGCGGCCCGCCTCGAGGTCCTGTAGCATCGAGGGTTTGAACACCCCCAGCGTGCGGGTGACGTCGAGCCGGTCGTCGATGCTGTCGCTGATCGAACAACCGATCGCCTCGCCGATCGCCGCGCATTCCTCCATGCCGCGACGGATGAAGGACAGCACGTCCTCGTCGTCGAGCAGCCGGTCGACCGTCTGGCGGGTCAGCGCGGACAAGGGGTTGATCGTGAGATTGCCCCACAATTTGTACCAGATGTCGTTGCGGATATTGTCCGACTGTGCGCTCGGCACGCCGGCGTCGCGGAACAGCTGTACCAGCTCGGCGACGCGCGCGCTGTGCGAGCCCGAGGGTTCGCCGAGCAAGAGCTTGTCGGCCTTGCCCACAGTGATCCAGTCGCCCTTGCGGCTGACCGAGGCGTGGACGACGGTGCCGATGATATTGGCTTGGCCGACCGCGGTACGGACCGAGCCGACGGGATCGACATCGATCACCGTCTCGTCGCCCGCGAACCAGAAGGGGACGCCGTTCTGCAGGGGCAGGACGAGCGTGTCCTCCTTCATGTTGGCGGCCAAGAGCGGCGCCACCTGCGGCAGGAACATCGCTTTTACCGCGAGGAGGATGATGTCGGGCTTGGGCTCGAGCGCCTCCCATACCGGCAGCTCGACGCGTTCTTCTTCCTCGCCCTCCTCGAGGACGATGATCTCGTTGTCGCGCTGGATACGCGACTTCTCGCGCAGGATGGCGACCTCGTGGCCCGCGGCGCGCAGGCGCCCGCCGAGCCAACAGCCGACCGAACCGGCGCCGATGATTGCCACGAACTTCTTGTTACTCATATCCACCCGTCCATCTGTTCCTGACCAAGCGCGAGCTGTGGGGGCGCGGTTCCGAGCCACAAAGAAAAAGGGCGCCGCGGCTGGCCGCGACGCCCTCTTCTGGATCGCCCGCGGGCGGTCAGCGCATCAGGCAGGGCGCCGGGCGAAGATGCCGAAGCCCATGATGATCGCGTAGCAGATGATCGGCAGGACGAGCGCGCTCGACAGGCTGGTGGCATCGGCCACCATGCCGAACACGACGGGAACCACCGCACCGCCGAAGATGGCGATGTTGATGATGCCCGACCCGTCGGCCGCACGCGGCCCCAGCTTCTCGCAGGCGAGGCTGAAGATCGTCGGGAACATGATCGAGTTCATGAGGCCGACCGCGAGCAGCGAATAGCCCGCCACTTCGCCCGTCGACATCATGCTGACAGTGATCAGCGCGATGGCACCAAGGCAGTTGAAGGCGAGGATCTTGCCGGGCGAGAAGATGCGCAAGAGGCCCGAGCCGATGAAGCGGCCGACCATCGCGCCGCCCCAGTAGACGGCAATGAGCTTGCCGGCTTCGCTCTCGGGCAGCCCGAGGACGCTTTCCTGCATCAGGTAGTTGACGATGATCGACCCGATCGCGACCTCGGCACCGACGTAAAGGAAGATGCTGAGCGCGCCATAGCCGAAGCGGGTGCGCTTCAGGAGGTCGTTGTCGAAGAGCCACAGGATCGGCGCACCGAGGATGATGAGCAGGCCGACGACCTGCGCCACCTGGTCTTCCTCGAACAGGCCGAAGCGGTTGATCGCGACGAGCCCGCCGACGAGGACGATGGCGATGCCGATGGCATAGCGGTTCCACGACACCAGCTTGCTCTCGCCCATGCTCTTGGCATCATGCGGCAGGCGCTTGCGGAAGGCCCAGACGGCGGCCGCGACGATGCCGATCAGCACGGTGAGGCCGAGATAGCCCTTCCAGATGGCAGCGCTCTCTTCCTGGCGATACTGCTGGAGTTCGACACCCGACAGCTGGTCGGCGGTCACCGTGGCAAGGCTGCCGAGGATGACGATCGTGCCGACGATCGGGAAGACGGTGGTGCCGAGCGAGTTGAACGCCTGCGCGAAGGTGAGGCGGCTGTGCGCGGTCCTTTGCGGCCCGAGCATGCTGATCAGCGGGTTGGCGACGACCTGCACCACGACCACGCCCGAGGCGAGGACGAAGAGCGCGAGGAGGAAGACCGGATAGGTCGCGGTCTGGCTCGCGGGGATGAACAGCAGGCAGCCCGCCATCATGGTGACGAGACCCGCCACCGCGCCGCGCATGTAGCCGATCTTCTTGACGAGCTTGGCGCCGGGGATGCCGATCAGCAGGTAGGCGGTGAAGAAGCAGAACTGCACCAGCATGGCTTCGGTGTAGCTGAGCGTGAACAGCTCTTTCAGCTTGGGGATGATGACGTCGTTCAATGACGTGATCCCGCCGAAGATGAAGAAGAGCGCGAAGACGAAATAGTTGAGGCCGGGCGCATGCACGCCGCCGTCCTCGTCGATAACCGGGCGGCTATCGGTGCTGGTGGCCGCATCGGGCGACACTGAAACCATGAAAAATCCTCCCCCATAGAGAATGACCCGGCAGGGGCCTGCCGGGAAACGAGGCGCGACTGTGAACGATCACAGAGTGCGCGTCTATCGCTTTTGTGCCGCGATTGTCGCTTGAAGGGAAGGGGTTAGCGTATGGTGCGGATGCGCAACACTGCCAACGCGGCGACGACCGTGGCACCTGCCGCCAGCCACAGCAGCGTGACGAGCGCCGCGCCGCCCAGCGCCGCTTGGGCGAGCGTGAGCGCGATGGCGGGGGCGAGCACCGAGGGCAGGGTGTTGGTGAGGTTCATCATGCCGAGGAGCGCGCCGCGGCGGCGGCGGCCGGCAACGAGGCTGGCGACCATCGCGCTGTCGACCGCGAGAAAGGCGGTCAGTGCAGCGGTGAAGAGCGCATGGGCGGCGATCACCACCCCCCAGTGCGGGGCGAGCGCGAGCAGCGCCAGCATCGCCGCCATGAGAAGCGCGGTAGCGACGAGAACCGGACGGCGGGCGCCGAGCCGGTCGCTCCACCGCCCCGCGAGCAGCCCCGCGGCGATGGCGAAGAGGTTGGAGACGAGCGCCAGCAGCGCCACCGCCGACGAGGCATTGCGTTCCCCGAAGCCCGGTGCCCCGCGCGCGACCGTGTCGACGTAGAGGAAGAGGTAGCTGATCACCACGACCGCGCCCAACTGGACCAGCAGCCGCGCGATCCAGGCATAAGCGAAATCGCCCTTGAGTAGCTTCCATGCCGCCGAGCCCGGTGCTTCGCCGAGCGGTGCGGTGGCGATCACGGGATCGCGGGTCCAGCCGAGGAGCAGCGGGGCGATGCCGAGCCCTACCGCGGCGGCGACCATCGCGAAGGGCCAGGCGGCATCGCTGGCCGAAACCCAGCCGACGATGCTGACCGTGAAGCCGGCGAGCGGAAGCATGCCGCCTGCCGCCCCAGCGACCAGTCCCTTGCGCGGATCGGGGACATAGTCGGCGAGGAGCGCATTCAATGGCGCGAACAGGATGTTGAAGCTGAACTGGAAGCCGATCATCGCTGCCATCAGGCCGGTCAGGGTCATCGCGCTGCCGAACGCGACGAGGCTGGCGAGGACGGCGACGAGGCCGATCGCGATCTGGGTGCGGCGGCTGCCGGTGCGCGCCATCCAGCGATCGCTCCACCAGCCGCCCAGCACATGCGCGCCGCTGGCGACGAGGCCGCCGACGAGCAGGAGGAGGGAGAGCTGCGCCAGCGCCCCGGTCGGCGCCACCGCCTCGATCCGCCGCGGCAAGAGCAGCACGAGCAGCGGCATGAAGGCGGTGAAGGCGCCGAGGTTGGCAAGGACGAGGCGGCGCTCGAAACCGGTCATGCTCGGCGCCTTTCGCGCAAGGTCACTTGGGCGCGGGACCCGTGGTCTCGCGGATGATCAGTTCGAACGGCAGGACGTGGACATCTTCCTCCGCGTCCTTGCCCTCGGCGCGGTCCATGAGGAGGTCGCAGGCCTTGCCGATCATCTTGGCGGTCGGCTGTCGGATGGCGGTCAGCGGCGGCACCGAGAAGCGCACGCCGGGCGTGTCCTCGAAGGAGAGCAGTGACAGTTGTTCGGGCACCTTGATGCCACGCCGACCCGCCTCGCGCAGCACGGCAAAGGCCATTTCGTCATTCTCGGCGATGATGGCGCTCGGGCCGTCATCGCCGTCGAACCAGTGGGCGGCGATCTCGGCGGCCTTGTC
This sequence comes from Sphingomicrobium aestuariivivum, assembly GCF_024721585.1. Taxonomy (NCBI): domain Bacteria; kingdom Pseudomonadati; phylum Pseudomonadota; class Alphaproteobacteria; order Sphingomonadales; family Sphingomicrobiaceae; genus Sphingomicrobium; species Sphingomicrobium aestuariivivum. Next base: position 1,232,180 of record NZ_CP102629.1, on the reverse strand, counting down.
GTAGGAAAAGTCGCCTTCCTCGATGCGCTGCTCGTGGCCCGCTTCGGCCATCGCCTCGGCATAGCCCTCGCGGCGCGCGATGCTGCCCGCATATTGCTTGTTGCCCGCGAGCAGCGCGATGTCGCGATGGCCGAAATCGATCAGATGCTCGACCGCCGCGCGCGCGGCGCCCGCCTCGTCCATGTGGACCGAGACGGCGGGGATGTCGGGATTGGGCAGGCCGATGCGCACGAAGGGGCGCCCTCGCTCCTTCAATTGCTCGGCCAGTTTGGGATTCTCGCTGTGCGGCTGGGTCAGGATGAAGCCGTCGGGCTGGAGGCTGGTGAGGATGCGCTGCATCTGCCCTGCCGCCAGCGCGGGCTCGGTGTCCACCAGCTCGAACAGCATGTGATAGCCGCGTTCCTCGCAGGCCATCATGCCGCCGTAGAGCATCTGGTCGACCCAGTCGTTGCCGCGCCCCGCGGCCCAGTTCTCGATGGTGCGGGCGCGATCGTTGATCGCCATGATGAGGAAGCTTTTCGCGCCGCCCATGCGCCGCGCCGCTAGGTTGGGGACATAGCCCAACTCGGCGATCGCCTCCTCGACGCGGGCCTTGGCATCGGCGCTGACCGAGGGCAGCCGGTTGAGCACGCGGCTTACCGTTTGGCGCGACACGTTGGCCACGCGCGCAACATCCTCGATGGTCACCGAACGCTTTTTCATAATCCCTCCCTGCGCGCCCTACGCTTCCGCAGGGCGGCCCCACAAGCCAAAAAGCTCCGCGGGGACAAGGAAGTCAAGTTATCGGCGAACAGCCCAGCTTTCCGTTCACCCGGCATGCGCGTATAGATTTGCGTTAATTTCCGGAGTCGGCGGGGCAGCGAAGGGAAGCGCGGATGAACGAGGCAGACGGGAACATCTTCATTCCCCAAACCCTCGTCGATATCTTCGACCGCTCCTCGCTCATCGACATCTCGCTCGTGCTGTTCGGCGGCATGCTGGTCGCCGCGCTCGTCGGCTATGCCATCCGCAAGTCGCCGCGACTGTTCCTGCCCGAGCGCAAGGAAGAGGGAGGGCAGGAGGCTTATGTCGTCTCCGCGGTGCTTGGCCTGCTCGCGCTGCTGATGGGCTTCACCTTTTCCTTGTCATTGAGCCGGTTCGAGGAGCGGCGCGAGCTGGTGCTGGTCGAGGCCAATGCCATCGGCACCGCGCATCTTCGCACCTCGCTCATCGAAGAGCCGTGGCGCGGCCAGTTGCGCGAGACGCTCGAGGATTATGCGCAGAACCGGCTCGACCTGTCGGGGGGGATCGACGAGGAGTTACCCGAACGGCTCGTGCGCAACGAGGTGCTGCTCGGGCAGATGTGGGCGCAGACCAGCGCGATGGTGGAGGGGCAGGGCGCGAGCCCGATCACCGCCCAGTTCGTCGGCTCGATCAACGAGGTCATCGACATGGATACCGCGCGCAAGAACGCCCGCCTCGCGAAGGTGCCCTCGGCGGTCTATGCGGTGCTGCTGGTCTACATCATGATCGCCGCGCTGATCCTGGGCTATTCGCTGGTCGGCTTCTGGGCGCGGCTGGCGGCGGTGGTGTTGTTCCTCCTCCTCAGCCTGTCGATGCTCCTCATCATCGATATCGATCGGCCGACGGTGGGGATGCTGCGCGAGCAGCAGGCGCCATTGAAGGCGCTGCTCCTCTCCTTCGATCCAGACCGCGACATGGAGCAGGCGATCCAGCCCTATCTCGAGATGCGCTAGTCCCTAGCCCTTGTGAACGCTCACAAATCTGATACAGCTTGGCGCGGAGCGAGGCGCCTTCCCGCACGGGTCGGATCCTCGTCAGGAGAGAGATTAGCGGTTCGGGAACGAGGCGGGCAGCCCAAGCGCTGGCCCGTCGAAGCCCGATCCCGCGTTGAACAGGAGTGACACCCATGCGTCGCATCGCCCCTACGCTCGGCCTGTTGATGGCCGCCACCGCCTTGAGCGCCTGCGCCACCACCACCGTAGAGACCACCTCCACGCCCGCCGCCACGAGCGTCGAAGATGCCGAGGACGCGCTGGTCGCCGACCTCCTCTCGCGCATGAGCGTCGAGCGCAAGGTCGCCCAGCTGATCCAGCCGCAGATCAACAGCTTCACCCCCGAGGATATGGAGCGCTACCGCTTCGGCAGTTACCTCAACGGCGGCAACGGCGGTCCCTATGGCGATGAATATGCCCCCGCCGGCGAATGGCTGCGCTATGCCGACGAGATGTACATGGCCTCGGTCCAGCCCCTCGAGGGCGACGAGCCCGTGATCCCGACCATGTGGGGCACCGACGCGGTGCACGGCCACACCAACGTGATCGGCGCCACCATCTTCCCGCACAATATCGGGCTCGGCGCGACGCGCGACACCGACCTCGTGCGCCGCATCGGCGCGGCTACCGCGACCGAGATCGAGGTGACCGGCATCGACTGGAACTTCTCGCCGACCGTGGCGGTCGCGCGCGATGACCGCTGGGGCCGCAGCTACGAAAGCTATTCCGAAGACCCGCGCATCGTCGCCGCCATGGGCGCCGCGCTGGTCGAGGGCCTGCAGGGCGCGAATGGCGATGCCGACCGTCTCGGCGAAGGCCATGTCATCGCCACCGCCAAGCACTTCTTTGGCGACGGCGGCACCGAACAGGGTGTCGACCAGGGCGACGTCAACGGCGACATCGAGGCGCTGAAGGCGATCCACGCCTATCCCTATCCCGCCGCGATCGACGCCGGGGTCGAGACGATCATGGCCAGCTTCAACTCGATCAACGGCAAGAAGATGCACGGCAACAAGGCCCTGCTGACCGACGTGCTGCGCGGCGAACTGGGCTTCGACGGCCTCGTCGTCGGCGACTGGAACGGGCACCAGCAGGTTGCCGGCTGCACCGTCACCAATTGCCCGCAGTCGCTCCTCGCGGGTCTCGACATCTACATGGTCCCCGACGACTGGAAGGGGCTGATGGACACGCTGGTCGCTCAAGTGAACGACGGCACCATCCCGATGGCGCGCCTCGACGAGGCCACCGGCCGCGTGCTCCGCATGAAGATCCGCGCCGGCATCATCGGCAACAATGCCCGGCGTCCGTCCGAGCGCGCCAATGCGGGCGACCTTTCGAAGCTCGGCAGCGCCGAGCATCGCGGTATCGCCCGCGAGGCGGTCGCCAAGAGCCAGGTCGTCATCAAGAATGACGGCGTGCTGCCCCTGAAGCCCGGCACCAACATCCTCGTTGCCGGCACGGCCGCGGATTCGATCGCGCAGGCCGCGGGCGGCTGGACGCTGACCTGGCAGGGCGGCAAGGAGCTGGGCAACGACATGTTCCCGGGCGCCACCTCCATCTGGGCGGGCCTCGAGGCCGCCGCCACCGCGAGCGGCGGCAGCGCGACCCTGTCGGAAGACGGCAGCTATGACGCCAAGCCCGACGTCGCCGTCGTGGTCTTCGGCGAGGAGCCCTATGCCGAATTCGCGGGCGACCGGAAGAACATGGTCTTCGCCGACGAGGAAGGCCTCGGACTGCTCCGCCAGTATGAAGAGGCCGGTATTCCCGCCGTCGCCGTCTTCCTCTCGGGCCGCCCGATGTGGATGAACCGCGAGATCAACGCCGCCGACGCCTTCGTGGCGAGCTGGCTGCCGGGCGGCGAGGGCGCGGGCGTTGCCGACGTCCTCTACGGCGCCATGCCCGCCACCGGCCGCCTTTCGTTCAGCTGGCCCGCCGCCTGTGACGGCACCCCCGTCAACGGCGCGCAAGGGGCGCTGTTCGAGGTCGGCTACGGTCGCGGCCTCGGAGAGACCAGTGCGCTGCCCGAGCTCAGCGAGGAATGCGCCTATCTGGGTGCTGCCGGCTCGACCTGGTACGCCGACGGTCGCCTCGCCTCCTCGATCACCGCGAGCGCGGGCGGCACGGCCTTCCCCAACCTCGTCGGTTCGGGCGGCGGCGTGGTCGTGCGCGGCTATGACCGCAACCGTCAGGAAGATGCCCGCCTCGTCACCTTCGGCCCGGGCAGCAGCCTGACGCTGGCCGGCCCCGAGGGCGAGGGCGGCTACCGCATCCTCTATTCGGTCGACACCGCGCCTGCGGGCGCCGTCCGCGTCAGCGTCGGCGACACCACCGTCGATGTGACGCAGGAAATGGCGGTCGCGGCCGGCAAGGCCGATCGCGAGATGCTGATTACCGAGGCCTGCATGCCGGGGATGGGCGACAGCATCACCATCTCGAGCGAAGCGCCCTTCTCGATGGTCATCGCCGAAGTGTCGCGCGTCGACATGCCCGAAGGGATGGCCTGCTCCTTCTAGGCCGCCGCCAAGGGACAAAAGAAAAGGCCCGCTCCCCTCATCGGGGGGCGGGCCTTTCTCGTTGCGAGGTGCAAGCGCTTATTCGGCGGCCATGGCGGCGGGGCAGAAGCGCTGCAGATACTGGTCGTGGCCGGGCATCTTGCCGACCAGATATTTGATCGACTGGTCCATGCCCTCATATTCGCCGCGCAGCTTGTCGAGGTCGAGGCTCTGCGCCATCGCGCTGGGGCGGCCGGGCAGGATGCCCTGGCCCATCATCACCGCCACCCAGCTCGTCTCGGCGAACAGCTCGTCCTCCTCGCGGAAGACCTGCCCGTTCAATTTGAACAGGTCGATCTTCTCCTGCAGCGAATCGGGGATGTCCATCGTCCGGCAGTAATTCCAGAAGTCCGAATCGTCGCGCTTGGTCGCCTTGTAGTGGAGGATGAGGAAGTCGCGGATGCGGCTGAATTCCTTGCCCATCAGGCGGTTGAACGTGTCTTCCTGCGCCGGCGTGATGCCGTCGGTGCTGAGCATGCCAGCGACCTTCGCGATGGCGCTCTGGATGAGGTGGATCGAGGTCGATTCCAAGGGCTCCATGAAGCCGCCCGACAGGCCGACGGCGACGACGTTCTTGTTCCAGAATTTTTTCCGGCGTCCCGTGGTGAAGCGCAGGTGATTGGGGTCGGCGAGCGGCTTGCCGTCGATGTTCTTCAACAGGATGTCGGTGGCCTCGTCGGCCTCCATGAACTGCGAACAATAGACATGGCCGTTGCCGTTGCGGCGCTGCAGCGGCACGCGCCACTGCCAGCCCGCGCTGTGCGCGGTCGCGCGGGTATAGGGAAGGACGGTACCGTCGCCCTCGCTCGGGATCGCCACCGCGCGGTCGCACGGGAGCCAGTGGGTCCAGTCCTCGTAACCCGTCTCGAGCGCGCCCTCGATGAGGAGGCCGCGGAAGCCCGAGCAGTCGATGAAGAAATCGCCCGCGATCTCGGTGCCGTCGTCCATGGTGATCGACTTCACGAAGCCGCTCTCGCCATGAAGGTCGGACTTTACGACCTTGCCCTCCTTGCGGACCACGCCGCGACCCTCGGCATAGCGCCGCAGGAAGCGCGCATAAGCGGTCGCGTCGAGATGGTAGGCATAGTTGATCGCCGGCAGTTCCTGCCCTTCCTCCTGGTGCATGAACTTGCGGTGCATCGCCGCCATGGTCTCGGGGCTGAAATGGTGCAGCGGGCGCGCATCGCCGGCCATGCGGTAGCGCATCCAGATCTCGTGGAAGGAGACGCTGTCGACGGCATAGCCATAGTTGCCGAAGGGGTGGAAATAGCTGTCGCCCTGCGTTTCCCAGTTCACGAAGTGGATGCCGAGCTTGAAGCTGCCCTGGACGGCGGACATCCATTCGGTCTCGGGGATGCCGAGACGGTCGTTGAAGTTCTGGAAGGGCGGGATGGTCGCCTCGCCGACGCCGACGGTGCCGATCAGTTCGCTCTCGACGAGGGTGATCTCCACGGTTCGCGACTGCACCAGACGCGACAGCGCCGCCGCCGCCATCCAGCCCGCGGTGCCCCCGCCGACGATCACGATCTTCTTCAAACCCATGCCGCTGCTGTCCTCTCCACCTGTAACCCGGGCGCAACAGTCGAAGCCCCCGAAGCCCGCTAAATGTCGGCAAATTAACGGAAATGCGACATATTGTGAACGACCATTCTTTTCTTGTGAGCGATCACACGCTTCTTTACACCTGAACCGTCAAAATCTGCGCGATTCCAGCGCTTGCCAATAATATCGGGGAGGATCTTTTGGCTACCGAAGAGAAGAATCTGTTTAACTTGCGCATGTTCGGCACGGCCTCGGGCCTTGCCATGGTCATGGCGATGTCGCAGCCCGCTTATGCACAGGATGCGAGCGATCCGGCCCAGGCCGAAGACGAAGCCGAGGAGCTCGAGGGCACCGACGCCCCGATCACCGAGGAAGATGACAGCATCGTCATCACCGGCTTCCTCCGCAGCCTCAACACCGCGCAGGACATCAAGCGCGACGCCGACACCTTCGTCGACGTCATCACCGCCGAGGACATTGGCGCGCTTCCCGACCGTTCGGTCGCCGAATCGCTGCAGCGCGTCCCGGGCGTCAACATCAGCCGCTTCGTCCAGCGCGACGATCCCGACCGCTTCTCGGTCGAAGGCTCGGGCGTAATCATCCGCGGCCTTCCCTACGTCCGTTCGGAACTCAACGGCCGTGACATCTTCTCGGCCAACGGCGGCCGTACGCTCGGCTTCAACGACGTCTCGCCCGAACTGCTCGGCCGCGTCGAGGTCTACAAGAACCTGACCGCCGACATGGTCGAGGGCGGCATCTCGGGGACGGTCAACCTCGTCACCCGCAAGCCGCTCGACAACCCGGGCCTCAAGGTCGCGGGCACGGTCGAAGCCAATGTCGGCGACCTCGCCGAAGAATGGTCGCCCGGTTTCTCGGCCCTCGTGTCGAACACCTGGGACTTCGAGGCCGGCACCATCGGCCTGCAGGCGGCCTACGCCCAGCAGGAACTGGTCACGCGCACCGACGCCAGCCAGATCACCGACCCGTGCTTCCGCGAAGCCACGCTGCTCGCCGACCAGCCCTGTTTCCGTTCGCTGCCGACCGGTTCGGGCGGCATCAACGGCGACGTCGACCCGGTCGGTCCCGACGGCTTCGACACCTCGGGCCTGATCATCGCGCCGAAGGGCGCGGGCGTGCGCACCACCGACCTGACCCGCGACCGTAACGCTTTCTCGGGCGTCGCCCAGTTCGAAAGCGCCGGCGGCGAACTGCTCATCACCACCGAATATCTCCGTGCCGAAACCGAAGGCAGCCTCGAGGAATTCGCGGTGCTGGCGCAGGTCAACGACGACGCCTTCAGCCCGATCATCGCGCCCGGCACCAACCCGGTCATCATCGGCAACCAGCTCGTCGCAGCGACGCTGACCCAGACCAGCCAGGAAGGCATCCAGGGCATCCCGACCGAAAACCTGCGCTTCGTGCAGCAGGACGAGGCGATGACCGAGGACTTCTCGGTCGATGTCGACATGGTCTTCACCGATCGACTGCGTGCCAACGTCGAATTCCAGACGATCAACTCGGATCGCAGCCTCGACGGTGTGATCACCGCGATGCGCACCTTCAGCGACATCTACTTCGACAATTCGGGCGAAACCCCGAACGTCCAGTTCCTCGCCGCCGGCCAGGGCGCGGACGGCACCGGCCTTACCGCCAATGCCGATCCGGAAGGCATCTATTACTGGTTCCACCTCGACGGTCGCCTGCGCAACGAAGGCAACCTCAACTCGCTCAAGGGCGATGTCGAATATGATCTCGAGATGGGTCCGCTCCAGCGCGTTCGCTTCGGCGCCCGCTGGGCCGAGCGCAACCAGAAGACCCGTGCGGCGACCTACCAGGTCTGGTCGAACCTCGGTGACACCTGGACCACGCGTAACGGCGACTGGAGCTGGGGCCAGAACCAGCCCGACCGCTTCTACGGTGCGGGCGGCGGCGCTTATGTCGTCGACTTCCCGAACCAGGCGAGCCTGTACAACCCGTTCGGTGACGGCTTCCAGCGCGGCAATGTCGCGCAGCCGGTCGGCCAGGGTTACTACTATGGCGACGACGGCCTGCTCGACAGCTACCTCGGCGGCACCCTCGAGGCGCAGTTCCAGGCGATCCAGGACTTCACCCGATCGCCCGAAGCGCGCGACCTCCTGCCGGTCGATGAAGATGGCAACCCGATCTTCCAGCCGGGCAGCATCAACAGCGTCGGCGAAGACACGCTCGGCCTCTATGGTCGTGCCGATTACGAACATGAGTTCGGTAACGGCTGGGTGCTCGACGGCAACTTCGGTGTCCGTTACGCCCGCACCACGGTGCGCAGCGACGGTATCCTGAGCTTCCCCGAGCCGGGCGTCATCGACAATCCGGAACTGGGCGGTAACGGCAACGGCATCGCCGAAGTGTCGGACGTCGAGGCGGTCTGCGCCTTCATCGCGGGCAACCCCGACCTCAACCGCAGCTTCTGTACCCTCCTCGAAGAGGCGCCCGAGCGCGTGCCCGACTATGTCGCGGCACTGAACGGTGCGAGCACCGATCTCGGCACGGGCCGCAGCTACGACAACTGGCTGCCGAGCTTCAACGCCCGCCTCGACTTCGGTAACGGCATGCTGGTGCGCGGTGCGGTGTCGAAGGCGATCAGCCGTCCCGACCTTGCCGCCAACGGCGTCGGCGGCGTGGTCGGCGACAACATCGGCATCCTCAATGCCTCGGGTACGCTCGACAGCGGTCCGCTGTTCGCGATCTTCACCGGCAACCCGTTCATCAACCCGGTGCAGGCGTGGAATTACGACCTCTCGTTCGAATGGTATTGGGACACGGTCGGCTCGATCACCGTGACCGGCTTCATGAAGGACATCGACGACGTCATCACCTCGGGTGCGGTGGTCAACCAGCTGACCAACTCGGTCACCGGGCAGAGCTATGACGTTCGCGTCGATGGCCCGCAGAACCTCGAGAGCGGCACGCTCAAGGGTGTCGAAGTCGCCTACCAGCAGGTCTACGACTTCCTGCCCGGCGCGCTCGGCGGCCTCGGCTCGCAGCTGACCTACACCTATGTGGACGGCGGCGAGTTCTTCAACGATGCCGGCGGCGCCCAGCAGAGCCCGTTCGCCCAGGGTCTCCCGCTCGCGGGGGTCTCGGAGCACACGGTCAACGCGGTGCTGTTCTACGAATATGCCGGCCTGTCGGCCCGTGCCGCCTACAACTGGCGCTCGGAATTCCTGCAGACCCCGCGCGACGTGATCTTCCCCTTCTCGCCGATCTACGGCGAGGACACCGGGCAGCTCGACGCGTCGATCTTCTACGCCGTCACGGATAATGTGAAGGTGGGTGTGCAGGGCGTGAACCTCCTCGACGAGGTCACCCAGACCAGCCAGCTGATCGACTATGATGGCACGCGGATCACCCGTTCGGCGTTCCGCAACGACCGTCGCTTCACCTTCCTCGCGCGCTTCGACTTCTAAGCCGAAGCGCCGGGAACGGCCGAAAAAGGGGGAGGGGCCTCGGAGCGATCCGGGGCCTCTTCTTCTTTGCGCGTGGCAAGGAGAGGCGCGCGAGGCCGCAGCCAGCGGACAGCTATGTCGGGGAAGGCCTAGCCCTCGAGGCCGAGCGCGGCCTTCACCTGCGGCACGAACTTGCGGCCCACCGGCACCTGCCGGTCGTCCTCGAGCAGCAACACCGGCCCGCCCCAGCTGTTGCGAGTGAGCGCGCGGATGACGCGGTGGTGGACCGCGTGGCTGCGGTGGACGCGCAGCATGCCGTCATCGCCGATCTCTTCGAGCATCTGGGTCAGCGACATGCGGTGGAGGACATTCTGCCCGTCGACGTGGAGGCGGACATATTCGCCCTCGGCATCGATGCGGTCGATCTCCTCGGGCATGACGCGGACGAGCTGGCCGCCCTGCGGGATCCACAGCGGATCGGCCTTCGAGCCCGCGCTGTCACGGTCGCGGCGCAATTCGTCGACCTGCGCATGGAGCGCGGCGAGGCGGCCGTCGGCCTCGCGCGCCACGAGGCTGCGCCGCGCGCGTTCGAGCGCGAGGTCCAGCCGCTGGCGACGCAAGGGCTTGGTGAGGAAATCCACCGCGCCGCAATCGAAGGCCTGCACCGCGAATTTGGAAAAGGCGGTGGTGAAGATGATCAGCGGGGCGTGGCCTGCGGGCTCGGCCGCCAGCGCCTCTACGACGTCGAAGCCGTCGGTGCCGGGCATCTCGACATCGAGCAGCATGAGCTGGGGCCGGTGCTCGCGGCTGAGGCGTAGCGCTTCGCTGCCATCGCTCGCGCTGCCGACGAGGTCGACGTCGGGGAGGGCGGCGAGCAGCTGCGACAGGCGGCGGCGCGCCAGCGGTTCGTCATCGACGATCAGCGTCCTCATGCCATCTCCATGACGGGCACGCGAAGGCGCACCTCGAAGCCATTGTCATGCTGTTCGGTCTCGAGCCCGCTGGCATTGCCGTATCGGGCGACGAGCCGCGCGCGCACGTTGCCGAGCCCGGTACCGGTGCCCTTGGCCTTGCGCGTGTCGGGTTCGAGCGCGCCCGCATGACGGTCGCGCACGCTGACGAGCAGCGCGCCGTCGGCGGTCCGTACCGCGGTAATCCTGACGCGCACCTTGGAGCGCGAGCGCGCCACCCCATGCTTGATCGCATTCTCGATCAGCGGCTGGAGGATGAGCGAGGGCACGGGCAGGCGCGCGGCCTCGGGTGGGATGTCGGTTTCCATCACGAAGCGGTCGGGAAAGCGCTGCTGCTCGATCGAGGCATAGACGAGCTGCGCCTCGACTTCCTCGCCCAGCGGCACGTCGGCGAGCGGGTCGACCGTCAGCGCGGCGCGATAATAATGGGCAAGGTCGATCAGCATGTTCTCGGCTTCCTCGTGCCGCTGGTCCTCGACCAGCGCGGCGACCGCGTTCAAGGAGTTGAAGAGGAAGTGCGGATTGACCTGGTAGCGGAGCGCTTTCAGCTCGCTCGAGCGCGCCGCGCGCTCGATCGAGTGGAGCCGCTCCTCGCGCGCGAGCAGGCGCACGGCATATTGCACCGCCACGGTGGCGACCATCTGCGCCATGAACAGGTTGGCGCCCTTCGACCAGCCGATCCACCAGGGAATGTCCCAGTTATCGACGTCGCCCTCGATGTAATACATGAGGTACCAGTTGACGGTGGCATAGGGCGCGGCGGCAAGACAGGCGCAGGCCGTCACCAGCGCGATCTTGGCCATGACCGACCAGCGCCATGTCGCCTGCATCACCCACACGAGCCCGAGGCTCGTGAGGATACCGAAGGCCATCACGAACACCCGCTGGTCGAGATATTGCCAGCCATCACCGAAGTAGAACAGGCCGATGCCGTTCACGGTGAGGAAGTGGAACAGCCAGATGAGCAGCACGGCGGCGGTGGCGGGACGCCATACCGAACGCTGGCCTGCCTCGAGGATGGCCGGATAGGAAAAACGCTTCATCAACATCGTCATTACGCCACCGCGCGCCGCTTCGCGCGCATATCCTGTTGTTGTTCGCAGCAGGCTTACGGTCGTTCGTGGCAAAATGACAAGAAAGTGCGTGGCGATTTGCAACAGGCAGGGTGAAGCCGGCTCCAGTCAGGGGGCGGCGACAAGCATCCCGGCGGTCGGTTGCCCCACGCATCCTTCCGCCGGGGCGGGGGGATGATTGAACGGCGCGCGGACTTGTCCGTCACGGGCGTCGTTCGCTCCGTCTCCCCGCGCGAACGAGGAGACCGACACGTGCCGAAACCCGTCCTTCAGCCCACCCCCGCCAGCCGTCGCGCGCAGCTGCTCGCCGCAGCCGGCATCGCCGCGCTCGCGCTCGCCGCGCCCGCCCATGCGCAGGCGGAAGACATGGCCGGCCTCGTCGCCCCCGACATGTCGGAACTGCTCCTGCCCCCGCTCGATCCGATCGACCCGATCGATCCCATGGATCCCGCGCCGGTCTATGAGGACAAGGAAGTCATCATCGAGACGAGCGACACGACCGTCGCCGAATATGCAGACGGCGACCTCACGCTCATCGTCGGCAGCGTGACGACGAGCGGCGACTTCGCGCCGGGCATCGACGCCGACAGCTATTACGGCTCGGCCTTCGTCAACGCGCAGGACGTGGTCACCACCGGCGCGGATAGCGAGGGCGTGGACGTCTATGCCTATGGCAAGGCCACCGTGCAGGTCGCCAATGTCACCACCTCGGGCAACGGCTCGACCGGCGTCGATGTTTTCTCCTACGGCTTTTTCGAGCCCGCCGATGACGGCTACGGCTATTATGGTCCGTCCGACCCGCTCGACCCGTTCGGCAGCGGCGCGGGCGAGAGCGGCTGGTATGGCGGCGGCGGCGAGCTCATCGCGGGCGCCAGCGTCAGCGGCGGCGTGGTCATCACCGAAGGCGATGACGCCACCGGCGTGCGTGTCCATTCGGATATCGACTATGCCTATGTGAGCTTTACCGAAGTCCACACCTCGGGCGACAATTCGGTCGGGATGGACGTCTATGCCTATGGCATCGCGCAGGTCAGCGTCGACACGCTCACCACCGAGGGCGCCAATGCCAAGGGCGTGGTCACCGAGGGCCTCCTGACCAGCACGCAGTTCGGCTCGGTCGAAACCGCCGGTGACGGCGCGACCGGTCTCGAGATCACCAACTGGCTTGGCGGCGAGACCATCGGCGACCGGATCGAGACCACGGGCGACGGCGCCACCGGCCTCAGCCAGGTCGCTAGTTATGGCGGCTCGCTCATCCTCGTCGACGAGGTCGTGACCAGCGGCATGAACAGCAGCGGTGTCGTTTCAGAGGCCTATCTCAACAACTATCTCGACCTCGGCAGCGTTACGACCGCGGGCCATGGCTCGACCGGTGTCGAGATGACCAGCCAGACCTGGAACTTCCTCAAGGCCGGCAGCATCGCGACCGCCGGCGACAATGCCGCCGCGGTCGTCAGCGATGCCGAGGAGCATGGCATCTATGTCGACAGCATCTCGACCCTCGGCGCCTATTCCAACGGCGTCGTCCTGACGGGCGGCATCTATCGCACCGACGTGGTCGGCACCTCGATCACCACCGCGGGCGAGGGCAGCTCGGGCGTCCTCGCCATGACGGGGCAGGGCTATCTGCTGGTCGATCTCGACACGCTCTCGACGGCGGGCGCCTATGCCCACGGCCTCGACCTGTCGACGCTCGGCAAGGTCGATCTCGTGATCGGCGACCTGTCGACTGAGGGCGCGGGCGCTTATGGCGTCACCGCCGACCTCTCGGGCAATTTCGAAGCTGCCTTCGACAGCCTGTCGACCGCCGGCGACGGCGCGCATGGCATGGTGCTGATGGGCGGCGCGGGCAGCGATGTCGCCGTCACCGCGGGCAGCGTCAGCGTGGCCGGCCTCGGGGCCGACGGCTTCCTCGTCGGCACCGGCGGCAGCGTTTCCATCGATCTCGGCAGCGTGAATGTCGCCGACGGCCGCATCGCCGAGATCGTCGCGAACGACGATATCAGCTTCATGGCGGACAGCGCCTCGGCGAGCTTCGACCTGCCGTGGGCCATCGGGATCGACCTCTATACCGAGGGCGGCGATGTCTCGGTCGCACTGGGCGACCTCGACGTGGTCGGTGGTGACAATACCAGCGGCCTCCAGGCGACCGCCATCAACGGCAGCGTCTCGGCACTGCTCGGCGACGTCGACGTGGTCGGCGGCACCAATGGCCTCGGCGTCTCGCTGACCGGCTTCGATGATATCGCGATGACTGCCGACAGCGTCAGCTTCTCCGTCGTCCCGCCCGAGGGCTATGCCTTCGAGACCTTCGGGCGCGCGGTGGCGGTCGCGAGCTACCGCGGCGACATCACCGTCGACATCGGCGCGATCACCGTCGAGGGCTATCAGGGCAATCCCGACTTCGAGGGCTCGACCGGCTATGGCTGGGCGGGGCGTATCCGCGGTGACGGCAATGCCGACATCTCGATCGGCTCGATCGACGCGGCGGGCGGCATCGGCCTCACCTTCGGCAACCGCACCTATGCCGAGGGCACGCACGTCACCGCCGACATCGGCAGCGTCCACACCGACGGCTGGTCGGGTCGCGGCGTGACCATGACCACCACCATCTCGAGCTGGGACGTGGGCATCGGCTCGGTCGTGACCGAAGGCGAGAATGCCACCGGCATCGAGTTCCGCGCGATCGACTGGGGCGCGGGCTACGGCACCTTCGACCTCGTCCTCGATGCAGGCTCGGTGACGACCTCGGGCGACGAGGCCGCCGCCGTCTGGCTCGACGGCATGCGCCACCGCATGGACGTCACCGTCGACAGCATCGAGACCACCGGCTTCATGGCGACCGGCCTTCGCACCTTCCTCGCGCAGGCGGGCGAATTCACGGTCGGCAGCGCGGTCACCTCGGGCGACCTTGCCGACGCCATCGCCATCGGCCGCCTCGGCATGACCAGCGAACTGGGCGAGCCGGTCGATGCGCTCGTCGTCGAGGCCGGCATCATCGCCACCTCGGGCGACAGCGCGCGCGGCATCCGCATCGTCAGCGAGGGCGCCGACGTCACGCTCACCGCCGACAGCGTCACCACCACGGGCGGCACCTATGTCCCGCCGGTCGAGGAAGATCCCGGCGACGACCTCGACGGCCCCGGCCTGCCGATCGGCGCCGAACTCGCCGACGGCGAGGGCGAACCCTCGCCCTATGGTGCGAGCCACGCCATCTTCATCGACAGCTTCGGCGGCAATGTCAGCGTGAGCGCGGGGTCGATCGCGACCTCGGGCGACGGCGCCAACGGCGTCGATGTCCTCGCCTACACCTGGGGCGGTGCGCATGACGTGACCGTCGGCGACGTCTCGGTCGCGGGACTCGGCTCCAACGCCATCAATATCGTCAGCGGCGGCGACAGCTCGGTCGACGTGGCCATCGAGGGCCATGTCGAGGCGCAGCAGGGCACCGGCGTGCGCATCTCGGGTCTCGGCGACAACAGCGTCACCATCCGCGATGGCGGCATGCTCAAGGGTGCCGAAGGCCAGTATGCGCTCCTCGTCGAGGATTATGACGACAGCATGCCCGCCGATCCCGACGATCTCATCGGCGGCGACGAACTGCCGGGCGACGAGGCGGACGACCCGATCCTCGGTTCGACCCCGATGATGCATGGCGGCTTTGCCGGCACGACCGTGACGGTCGAGGCTGGCGGCACCTTCGACGGGCTGTTCATGCTCGGCGCCGGCAACGACCTGTTCGCCAATGACGGCCTGTTCATCGCCGGCGGCACCAGCGACTTCGGTGCGGGCGACGACATGTTCGTCAACACTGGCACCGTTCGCGTCGACGGTATGGCGGACTTCGCCGGCCTCGAGATCTTCGAGAATGACGGCACCATCGCCTTCCTCGACAATGGCGTCGAAGACGTGCTCGACCTTACGGGCAGCCTGTTCGTGGCGGGCGAGGGCAGCACCCTGCTGTTCGACGCCAGCGGCGATGGCGACCGCCTCGTCCTCGGCGACGTCGAGGGCACGAGCGCGCTCAAGGTCGTCGGCCTCACGCCCGAGCTCGATGACGAGATCCTCTTCGTCGAGGTCACCGGCAATGCCGATGGCGCGGTCTTCACCGTCGAGGAAACGACCCGCGACGCGGGCTTCCTCAACTGGCGCCTGACCGAAGAGGCGGGGCTCATCGGTCTCGCCCTCGCCCCCGACCGCGAGGTCATCGAGCCGGCCCGCGCGGGCGTGCTCGTCACCGGCCTGTGGCACCAGTCGGCCGAGGCGGCGCGCGACAGCCTGTCGCTACTGCGCACCCTGCCGGGCGATGGGCGCTGGGGCGTGTTCGGTCAGGCCTATGACGTCGAGCAGGAGCGCGATGCGACCGATTTCGCGATCAGCCATGACGGCACCGGCTACAGCTTCGCGCTGACCGGCGAGGAGCAGGGCACGGGTCTCGAGGCGGGCATCGGCACGCGCTTCGGCATGGTCCATGTCGGCCTCGTCGCCGGCACCGGCTCGCGCGAGCTCCGGATCCGCGAGAGCGGCAACATGATGGACGCCGACATGACCAACATCGGTCTTGTCGCGGGCTATGACGACGGTCGCCTCAGCGCCGATGCCATGATCAAGTTCGACCAGGGCGAACTCGAGATGGACCTTGCGAGCGCGGACTTCCGCGACACGCTCGACGTCGACGCCTTCGGGGCGAGCCTTGGCCTGCGCTACCGCATGGACATGGGCCGTCTCTACGTCATGCCCGAAGCGAGCGTGGCTTATGCCTCGGCCTCGCTCGACGGCTTCGACGTTGACGGCGGCAGCTTCGCGCTCGAGGACAGCGACAGCCTTCGCGCCCGCCTCGGCGCCCGCGCCGGCGCGCGCCTCGGCACCGGCAAGGCGACGCTCAATCCCTATGCGGGGCTGTTCCTCGTCAACGAGAGCGGCGGCGCCAATGACGTCGTCTTCACCTCGGGCGCCGACAGCATCCGCGTCAGCGACGAGGAAGTAGGGCTGTTCGGGCAGGCGCTCGGCGGTGTGGCATTGACCTTCGACGACAGCATCTCGCTGTTCGCGCAGGGGTCATTCGATTTCGGCGAGGTGGAAGGGGTCAGCCTGCGTGGCGGGCTGGGCGTACGCTTCTAAGGGGAAGCACCCGCACCTCTTGTGCCGGAAAACGGGGGGGAGGGAGTCGCCGGTGGCGGCTCCCTTTTTCCTGTGACTGACACACGCGCGACGATGCGCGACGAACCGTCACGGCAACAGGTCTGGATGTAAAAGGAAGTGGTGCCGCAGAAGGGACTCGAACCCCCGACCCCATCATTACGAATGACGTGCTCTACCAGCTGAGCTACTGCGGCGTTTCCATCGGCCCGAAGGGCTCGCGGATGCGCGCCTCTACCAAGGTGCCCCGCCCCTTTCAAGCCTTGGGTGGGTCCATCGCGCGCAAAGACTGGTTTCAGCGCGCTTAACGCTTTTTTCAGCCCGCTCCGCCATGCTCCCGCAGAAGATATCATTAGCCGGGGTGGGCCGAATGCACGCGGATCAGAAGCAGTTCGACAAGAGTGCCGAAACGGCGATCGCCGATCGCCGCATGCAGGTGCGGGCCTACAATTACTGGTATTCGTTGCTCGACGGGCGCGATTTCCCTTCGATCGACGACCTGAAACCCGCCGATCTGCAGAATTTCGCCCTCAACAGCGTGCTGATGGATTTCACCAATGGCGCGGAGGATCCCACGCTGCCCTATGTCGGGCAGGCGATCCGGACCCAGTGCGGGGTGGGCGAATCGATCGAGAAGCTGAGCGAGGTGCCGCGCGATTCGATGCTCGGCGCGGTCGCCGAACATTATGAGCGGCTGATGGAATGCCGCGCGCCTGTTGGCTTCGAGAGCGGCAGCGCCGAGGAAGTCGGCGACGGTCCCGTCTATCGCGGCATCCTCATGCCCTTCTCGTCCGACGACCGGACCATCGACTTTGTCTATGCGGTCGTGAACTGGAAGACCGCCGAACAGCGCGCCGCCGATGCCGAAGCGCGCGCCAAGGCAGAGGAAGAGGCCGCCGCTGAACTCGAAGACCTCGATGCACCCGCGCCGCTGCCGCAGGGCGACGGCCCGCAAGCCGAGCCGGAGGTGCAGGATGCCGAGGCCGGAGCCGAGGTCGAGGCCGAAACCGAAACTGGCGATGCTGCCGCCGATGTCGGCGACATCCTCGCCGCCGCCGAGGAGGTGCTCGCCGAAGCCGAAGAGGCCGTCGAGCAACCCGCCGAAGAAGAGGTGGTCCTCGAAGCCGTGGCCGAAGCCGAGGGCGAGCCCGAGGTCATCGCCTCGCCGGAGGAAGAGGTGGAAGACGAGGAAGTCTTCGTCCCCGAGCCGCTGCCCGAGGTCGACATGAGCGCGCCCGGCGTCGTGGCTTTCGCGCCCGTCGAACCCGACGATGAAGACCGCGAGACCGACAGCGTCGACTATGCCGCGCTCGCGGCGGTCGACCTGCCGGACGAGATGGACGACGAGGGCGAGGAAGAAGCCGAGACCGACAATGATGCCTATGCCGAGCTGACCGGCCGCTTCGAGAAGATGGACCGCCCCGACCCGCTGTCGGACATGGGCGAGGAAGGGCTCGACGAAACGCTCGAGCTCGGTGCCGTCGAAGAGTCGGATCCCGCTGCCGAGGCCGACGAACCGCTCGAACTCGATGCGGTGGTCGAGGAGGATCATGTCCCCGCTGCCGCCCTTGCCGACGAGGAAGAGGCGCTCGAACTCGACGTGCCCGTCGTCGAACCGGTTGAAGAGGAAGAGCCGGTCGCTCTTGATCCGCTCGCCGAAGCTGCCGCCGAAGAGCCGGCCTTCGTTGAAGAGGCTGCGCCTGTCGTTGCCGACGAGCCTGCTTTCGAGCCGGAGGAAGCCGTCGAGGCCCGACAGCTCGAAGCGGTCGAGGAAGTGGAAGATGTTACGGACGTCGCCGACGAACCGGTCGCGGAAGAACTGGTGGCGGTCGAGGACGAACCGGCCCCGCTCCCCGAAGCGCTCGAGGACACGGTGATCACGGATGACATCGTGGATGACGAGCCGCTCGAACTCGCCGCCGAAGCCGAAGAGGTCGAGGACGTCGCCGAGGAAGAGGTCGCGTCCGAACCCTCGCAGCTCGAGACCTGGCTGGAGGCCGCGCGCGAAGCCGCCGCGCTGTCCAACGATGCCGACAGCCGCAGCCGCTCGGCGCTCTACCGCGCGCTCGGACAGGCTTATGACTTCAGCCTCGTCGCCGAGGCCGAGCCCGACCATTATGCCGCGCTTCTCGAAGCCGCCGAACTGACGGTCCAGGCTCGCGCGCCGATGACGCCGATCGTCAAGCTCGTCTTCGGGGTCGAATACGACAAGACACGCCTCACCGAATTCGCTGCCGCGCTTTCCTATGGCCACCGCCAAGATCTCGGTCAGGGCGAGTTCGAGGCCTTTGTCAGCGAGGCCGAAGGCGGATTGAAGGGCCTCGTCGCCGCCGAGCGAGCGTTGAAGCGCGGCGAGGAGGTGCCCGAACCCAAGCCCAATTCCCGGCTCGATGCCGCGTGCCGACGCCTGCGCGAACGCGATGCCATCGACCTTGCGCGCCTCGGAGCCAACGAGGAGTTCGCACTGGTGCTCGTCCGTCGCGACGAAAATGGCGGGCACGCACCCGTCGCCCGTGTGATCGATCACAAACTGGTCGAGCGCGCGATCCTCAAGTCGGGGCGCTGAAAAGCCCCTGAACTTCCGGCAAAACTAGCTCTTGTCGCCCCCTCGAAGGCGGGTCTATAGCCCGCCGCCAAACATGGACGCGTCAGGGAAGAGGGCATGTCGGAACAAGGGATCGATCCCGCCTGGGTGGAACTGCTCGAACAGGCGATGGAGGCCAGTGCGCTTCCAGGCGACCTCGATGGATACGGGCTCGAGGATCTCGAGGATGCGGCGCGCTTCGTCGCCGCCGCCGCGCAGCAGCGCAAGGCGGGCCAGCTCAACCTCGAGCTCGAGAGTTCTGGCGGCGAGGCGGGCAGGCGCCGCATGCGCCTCGCGCTCGTCAATGACGACATGCCCTTCCTCGTCGACAGCGTCGCCGGCGCCATCGCCGCGCGCGGGCTCGCCGTCTATCGCCTCCTCCACCCCATCATCCGCGTCCAGCGCGATGACGAGGGTCGCATCACCGGCTGGGGCGGCGAGGAAGGCACGCCCGAAAGCCTGATCTACATCGAGCTCGACCGCGCCGACGCGCGCGGGCGCCACGACCTGTCGGTCGCGCTGCGTGACGTGCTCGACCATGTCCGCGCCGCGGTGCGCGACTGGAAGCAGATGCTCGGCGAAATGGCCGCCGATGCCGACCGCCTGCGCGAACCGCGCCCCGAGGCGGCGGCCTTCCTCGACTGGCTCGCCGACAATAATTTCACGCTGCTCGGCCACCTCCTCGTGGGCGAGGACGGCGAGGCGGGCGAGGGTCTCGGCCTGCTGCGCGACGGCATCGAACTGTGGGACGAGAGCGTCGTGCGCGCCGCCGTCGAGGCGCTCACCACCGGTGGCCGCTCCTACCTCATCCTCAAGGCCGACCAGGTCTCGCCGGTGCACCGGCGCGTGCCGCTCGATGTCATCATGGTGCGCCGCGACGAGGGCATTTCGATCCACGCAGGCCTGTGGACCTCGGAGGCGCTCCGCGCGCCCGCGGCCGAAGTGCCGATCTTGCGCCAGCGCCTCGACGCGCTCGACAAGGAACTCGGCTTCTCGCCCGCCAGCCATGGCGGCAAGGCGCTGACCCATGCCGTCTCGACGCTGCCTCACGACCTCGTCATCAGCTTCGAGGAAGAGGAAGTCCGGCTTGCGGCGCTGACCGCGATGAGCCTTGCCGACCGGCCGCGCCCGACGCTGCTCGTCCTGCAGGGCGCGCTCCAGCGTCACCTCTACGCCTTCGTCTGGCTGCCGCGCGACGAGCTCTCGACCTCGCGTCGCCTCGCCATCGCCATGATGCTCGAGGACGAGGTGGGCTCGCCCATCTCCAGCTGGTCGGTCGAACTGGGCGACGGCGAACTGGCGCTCCTTCGCTACACCATGGCGACCGATCCCTCGATGCCGCTGCCCGACGTCGACGCGCTCGACAAGGCGCTGGTCGAGATGGTCCGCGGCTGGGCCCCCGCGGTCGAGAGCGAGCTGATCGACGAGGTCGGCGCCGGCCGCGCAACCCGTCTCGCGCTCTCCTACCTGCCCGGCATGCCCGAGAGCTACCGCGCGCGCACCAGTCCGCGCGAAGGCGCGCTCGACATCGCCCGCATGAGCGCCCTCGAGGGCGACGAGCGCAGCGTGCGCCTCGTCCGCGCGCCCCACGAGGCGGCCAACCGCCTGCGCCTCAAGACCTATCGCGCCAAGGGCATCATCCCGCTGTCGGACGCCGTCCCCGTGCTCGAGGATTTCGGCTTCCACGTACTCGAGGAAATCCCGACCGCGCTCGCCGATGGTGCGCTCGGCTATGTCCACGATTTCCATCTCGAGCTGCCCGAGGGCACCGACATGGACGCGATCATGGAACGCGCCGAGGTGATCGAGAAGGCGATCGCCGAGGTGATGTCGGGCGAGGCGGAGAACGACGGCTTCAACAGCCTCGTCCTGTTCGCCGGCCTCGAGCCGCGCTCGGTCGTCTGGCTGCGTTCCTGGTTCCGGTACATGCGCCAGATCGGCGTCGCCTTCGGTCTCGCTACCGTGGTGGAAACGCTGCAGGAAGCGCCGCACGCGACCGCCTCGCTGATCGAGGCCTTCATCGCGGCGCACGATCCCCATGCAGGCGATGACCGCGCCGCCAGCGTCAAGAATGCGCTCCGCAATTTCGACGATGCGCTCTCGATGGTGCAGGGCATCGACGACGACCGCATCTTGCGCCTGTTCCGCGCCATCGTGATGGCGACGCTCAGGACCAACGCCTTCGCGCTGAAGGACGGCGAATGCCTCGCCTTCAAGTTCGACAGTGGCAAGATCCCCGGTCTTCCGGCTCCCGTCCCCTATCGCGAGATCTGGGTCTACGGCCCCCGCGTCGAGGGCATCCACCTTCGCGGCGGGCCCGTCGCGCGTGGTGGCCTGCGCTGGTCCGACCGCCGCGACGACTTCCGCACCGAGGTGCTGGGGCTCGTCAAGGCGCAGCTCGTCAAGAATGCCGTCATCGTGCCGACCGGCGCCAAGGGCGGTTTCTATGCCAAGCAGCTGCCGCCCCCGGGTGACCGCGAGGCCTGGTTCGCCGAAGGCACCGAGGCCTATCGCACCTTCATCCGCTCGCTCCTGTCGGTCACCGACAATATCGTCGACGATCGCGTGGTGCATCCCGACAATGTCGTGATCCACGACGGTGACGACCCCTATTTCGTCGTCGCCGCCGACAAGGGCACCGCGACCTTCTCCGACGTCGCCAACGCCATCGCATTGGAGCGCGGCTTCTGGCTCGGCGATGCCTTCGCTTCCGGCGGCTCCAACGGCTACGACCACAAGGCGATGGGCATCACCGCCAAGGGCGCGTGGGTCTCGGTCCAGCGCCACTTCCTCGAGATGGGCGTGGACGTCCAGACCGACCCCATCGACGTGGTCGGCGTGGGCGACATGTCGGGCGACGTGTTCGGCAACGGCATGCTCTTGTCCAAGGCACTGCGCGTCATCGCCGCCTTCGACCATCGCGACATCTTCATCGATCCCGATCCCGACCCCGCGACGAGCTGGGAGGAGCGCAAGCGCCTGTTCGAGATGGGCCGGTCGAGCTGGCAGGACTATGACAAGTCCAAGCTGTCCAAGGGGGCGATGATCGTCTCGCGCGGGCAAAAGTCGATCCGCCTCACCCCCGAGGCGCGCGCTGCCATCGGCGTGCCCGAGGATGCCGAGGAGGAAATGGCCCCGCAGGCGATCCTCTCCACCATCCTCAAGGCGCCCGCCGACCTCCTCTGGTTCGGCGGCATCGGCACCTATGTGAAGGCCTCGACGCAGGGCAACAGCGACGTCGGCGATCCCACCAACGATGCCATCCGCGTCAACGCGAGCGAGCTTCGCGTCAAGGCGATCGGCGAGGGCGCCAACCTCGGCATCACCCAGCAGGCGCGCATCGAGTTCGCGCTCGAGGGCGGCCGCATCAACACCGACTTCATCGACAATTCGGCCGGCGTCGATTGCTCGGATAACGAGGTCAACATCAAGATCCCGCTCAACCGCGAGATGAACGAGGGCCGCCTCGAACTCGAGGAGCGCAACGCTCTCCTCGCGCGCATGACCGACGAGGTCGGTGCGCTGGTGCTCGAGGACAATCGCCTGCAGGCACTCGCCCTGTCGGTCGCAGAGGCCCGCGGTGCCCCGGGCCTGCCGGGCTTCGTGCGCACCATCGAGATCCTCGAGGCCGCCGGCCGTCTCGACCGCCGCGTCGAGGGGCTGGCGAGCTCGGAAGCGCTGATGCGCCGCGGGCTCGACAATGTCGGCATGACCCGTCCCGAACTGGCGGTCGTCCTGTCCATGTCCAAGATGGCGCTGCAGGAAGCGGCCGAGAAGCTCGATCTTGCCAATGACCCCGCGCTCGAGGGCGAGCTGTTCGCCGCCTTCCCGCGCGAACTCGTCGCCGAGCATAAGGGCGCGGTCGCCGCGCACCGCCTCGAGAACGAGATCATCGCCACCAAGGTCGCCAACCGCCTCGTCAACCGCCTCGGCCCGTCGATCGCGCTCGACATGACCGAGGAGGAAGGCGTCGCCTTGGGGCAGGTCGCCATCGCCTTCATCGTCGCCGAGCGGCTGCTCGGTCTCAAGGACCTGTGGGGCCGCATCGAGACGGCGGAGGTCGACGAGAAGACCCGCATCGAACTGTTCGCGGTCGCCGCGCGCTCGGTGCGCAGTCACCTCAGCGACATCCTGCGCTCGGCGGGCGCGGAAACGCGTGCCTCGGCGCTGCTCGACCTGTTCGGTCCCGGCTTCGAAGCCGTCGAGGGCAATGCCGGCCGCCTGATCCGCGCCGAAGTCCGCAACGAGGCGCAGTCGCGCCGCGAACGCCTCACCGGCCTCGGTGCCGAGCCCGAACTGGTGGATGCCCTCATCCATCTCTACGAGCTCGATGGCGTCTTCGGCCTCGCCGCACTGGCCAAGCGCCGCGACACCGACGTGCTGACCCTCACCTCGGCCTACACGCGCCTCGGCGAGGCACTCGGCCTCGACTGGGCCCAGCAGCAGCTGATCCGCTTCGTGCCCGAGGACAATTGGGAACGCCTGCTGGTCGCCGGCCTCGCCCGCGACTTCGAGCAATTGCGCATCGACTTCCTGTCAAAGGTGTTGCGGGGCGGCGCCGGCGTCGAGGAAGCGGTGGAGCAGTGGATCGGCCGCAATGCGCCGCGAATCGACCAGTTCCGCCGCCTCGTCGACCGCGCGCAGAAGGCGGGGGGATCGACCACCCCGATGCTCGCACAGATCGCCAGCCAAGCGCGCATCCTGCTCGCCCGCTAGGAAGCCTCCATGCGCCTTGCCATCCTCACCCCCTCCGAGTGGGACGCCCAGTTCTACGCGGGCGAACTGGAGCGCCAGCGCGCGCTGTTCGAGGATGCGGGGCACGAGGTCGTGGCCTGCCGCTGGAACGAGGCGGACGACGCCTTCCTGCGCTCGGTCGATGCGGTCCTGCCGCTCATCGCCTGGGGCTATCACCTCGATGGCGGGCGCTGGTTCGACCTTCTCGACCGCATCGCCTTCCGCAAGGTGCCGTGCGTCAACGACCCCGCCATTCTCCGCTGGAATTCGGACAAGGCCTATCTCTCCGAGCTTGGCGACAAGGGCGTGGCGGTGGTGCCGACCCTCGAGGCGCATGGCGAGGAGGACGGCCTGCTCGCCCGCGCCGCGACCACATTCAAGACCGACAAGCTCGTGGTGAAACCGCGACTGTCGGCGAGCGGGGAGGGCACCTATGCGCTGTCCGCAAGCGACGAGCTGCCCGAGGACGTGCGCGACCGGCGCCTGATCGTCCAGCCCTTCCTCCCCGAGATCCTCACAGGCGGCGAGATGAGCCTCCTCTATTTCGACGGCCGTTACAGCCATGCCGCGGTGAAGCGCGCGAAGGCGGGCGAATTCCGCGTCCAGCCCGAGTTCGGCGGCAGCGAGGAGCAGGTCGAGGCGCCGTCGGAAGCGCGCAAGGTGGCGGAGGCCGCGCTTGCCTGTGCCCCGCTCCCGCCTGCTTATGCGCGGGTCGATCTCGTCATGACGGACAAGGGCCCGCTGCTGATGGAACTGGAGCTGATCGAGCCCGACATGTTCCTGCGCTACGCCCCCGACGACGGTGCCGCCTTGCGCAAAGCGGTGCTGATGCGCCTTTCCTAGACATTGTCGGTCAGCTTGGGCGGGCGATCGGCCCCTCGACCATCAGCCACTGCCGGATCGCGCTCGCCAGCCCCGTGCGCGCCGCGCCCGTCTCGTCGAAGCGGGTAAGGTCGATCTGCGCGACCAGCGCGTTGACCGGCAGCCCGCGCTCCTTGGCCGCGACCTTAAGCGCTTCCCAGAATAGCGGCTCGAGGCTGATCGACGTCTCGTGGCCCCCGATCGTGACCGAGCGCTTGCCGACCGGATCGGGGAGGAAGGACATCAGTACATGTGCTGGCCGCCGTTGATGCTCAACGTGCTGCCAGTGACGAAGCCCGCATTCTCGTCGGTGAGGAAACCGACGCCGCGGGCGATTTCCTCGGCCTTGCCAAGACGCCCCACGGGGATGCGCGCGACGATCTTCTCCAGAACATTCTCGGGCACGGCGGCGACCATGTCGGTGTCGATATAGCCCGGCGCGATGGCGTTGACCGTGACCCCGAAGCGCGCACCTTCCTGCGCCAGCGCCTTGGTGAAGCCGTGGATGCCCGACTTGGCAGCGGCATAGTTGACCTGCCCGTACTGGCCCGCCTGCCCGTTGATCGAGCCGATGTTGACGATGCGCCCGTAGCCGCGCTGGCACATGCCGTCGAACACGGCCTTGGCCATGTTGAAACAGCCGCCGAGATTGGTGTCGATGACTTCCTGCCACTGCTCGTGGCTCTGTCGCTTCATGGTGGCATCGCGGGTGATGCCGGCATTGTTGACGAGCACGTCGACCGTGCCGAGGTCGTCCTCGATCTTCTTCACCGCCTGCTGGCAGCCGTCATAGTCGGCGACGTCGAACTTGTAGGCGGGGATGCCGGTGCGCTCGGTGAATTCGGCGGCTTTCTGCTCGTTGCCGGCATAGGTCGCGGCGACCTGCATGCCCTTGTCCCTGAGATGGACCGCGATCGCCTCGCCGATCCCGCGCGTACCACCGGTTACCACTGCAACTCGTCTCGTCATGTCCAACTCCCCTGTTGATCAAACCCAGCCGGCGAGCTCCTGCCGGACGAGCGTTTCGAGCATGTCCATGCCCGCCTTACGATCATTCAGACAATCGAGGCGGGCGAATTGTTCACCTCCGGCGGCAAGGAAGTCCTCGCGGCCGCGGATTCCGAGCTCCTCGATCGTCTCGAGACAGTCGGCCGAAAAGCCGGGCGCGGCGATGGCGATGCGGCTGATGCCCTCGCCCGGCAGCGCCTCGAGCCGGGTGTCGGTCGCCGGCGTCAGCCACTTGGCCCGCCCGAAGCGCGACTGGAAGGTCACCTCGGTCGCGATCCCCAGCTTTTCGGTGAGCAGCCGCCCCGTCTTCTGGCAGTGGCAGTGATAGGGATCGCCCTTGAACAAGGTCGCCTCGGGCATGCCGTGGAAGCTGAGGAGCAGCTTCTGCGGCTCGAAATCGAGCGTGGCCAGCTGCGCGCCGAGATCGTCGGCGAGCGCGGCGACATGCGCCTCATGGTCGAAATAGGGGGGCAGGGTACGGATTGCGGGCTGCCAGCGCCGCGCGCCCAGCCAGTCCGACAGCGCGTCCATGCTGCTCGCCGTGGTGGCGGCGCAGAACTGCGGATAGAGCGGCGCGAACAAAATGCGCCGCGCGCCTGCATCCCACAGGCGGTCGAGCGCGTCTGGAATGCTCGGATTGCCGTAGCGCATCGCCCAGTCGACGATGATCTCCTCGCCGAGACGCTGCTGGAGCTTCTCCGCCTGGGCCTTGGTGATCGCGGCAAGCGGCGAGCCGTCCTCGGTCCACACTTCGCGATAGGCCGCCGCGCTCTTCTTGGGGCGGACATTGAGGATGATGCCGCGCAGGATCGGCTGCCACGCGATCGGCGGGATCTCGACCACGCGGCGGTCCGACAGGAATTGCTTGAGATAGCGCTTCACGGCCTTGGCCTCGGCGGCATCGGGCGTGCCGAGGTTGGTCAGGAGCACGCCGATGCGTTTCGGCGGAAAGGTCGGATGGTCGGCAGGCTTGTCCATGGCTCAAGCGCTTACGGAAAATGGCAGGCTGCGCAAGGCTGGCCCTTGGCCTGTCCCCGCATTGCCGAGCGCATTGGCCACCGCGGCGGGCAGGATCGCGGCGCCGAGATTCGACACCCCGCCCGGCAGATCGCCCGACGGGGTGGTGTAGATCTCGATCTCGGGCAGGTCGCGCAGCGCCGGTCCGATGGGCGCATTGCCGCGCGGCAAGGCATCAAGGATGCGCGGCGCGGTCAGGCGCAATTCCTGCAACGCGGCGAGCATGCCGCCCGCCACCTGTTGTTCGACCAGCCGCGGATTGACCATCGCCCCGCAGTCGACTGCCGCGACGAGGCGGGTCACGCGGAAATTGGCAGCGCTGCCGCTGGCCTCGGCAATGAGCGCGATGCGGCTGCCGTCGAGCCGCGCGCAGGCGACGCCCATCCGGCTGCCCGAGCCGCCGCCGTCCCAGCCCGAAGCAGCGGCAAGCCGCGTCAGCAGCCGCGCCATGCGCACGTCGCCGCCGAGCAGCCCGATGCGGAAGGAGAGGGGCTCGCGGCCGAGCGCGCGCGCGGCGGCGTCGATCATGGTCTCGCTGGCGAGTGCGTGGAACGCCGCCTCGCGGCCGCGGTGCCAGCCATTGCGCATCGGCAGGTCGAGCGTGGTGGTGGCGATCGCCTGCGACGGGATCGAATAGGGTAAGCCGTCAGCGCCGAGACGGCTGGCCGCATCGCCTTTTGCGATCCGCGCCAGCGACGCGCCGAGCGCGGCCGGTGCGGCATAATGCGCGCGCCAGCCCGCGATCCCGCCGCCGCCGAGCGCCACCTCGATACGCGCCGCCATCGGCGGGGCCAGCGGGCCGGTGCGGTCGGCGGCGCCATGCGCGAGGCGCAGCTGCACCGGTCGTCCGAGCCTCAGGGCAAGGCGCCCCGCCACCGGCGCGGCGTCATTTTCGAGGAAGCGGCCCGAGGGATCGCCGATGCCCATCGGCACCAGCTGGACCGCGCCCGCCGACAGCCCGCAGGCCGCAGCGACAGCGCCGCGCGTCGCATCGGGCGCGCGCGTTGCCGCCCAGATATCGAGCCCGCCGTCATTGCGGGGCCGCGCGGTGGCTGACGGCGCTTCGAGCCCGTGGTGGATGAGCGGTGCGGCGCGAAAATCGGCCAGCAAGGGCGCGTCCGCGGCGTCGAGCACCGCGTCCGCATTGCCGATGTCGAGAAGGCGGCGCCCGTCATCCGCCGCAAGCGCCTCTTCTAGGCGCGAAGCGATGGCCGCGTCGTCGAGCGGCGCGCTGGTCACCCGCACGTCGGCGGCCTTCAGCGCGCGTTCGGCGGCCCAGCCGGTCTCGGCCACGACCGCCACGAAATCCGGTGCCTCGACCAGCTCGACCACCCCGGGGGTGGCGGTGGCGGCGGCACGGTCGAGCCGCGTCACGCGTCCGCCCGGCGGCGCGACCCGCGCGGCGGCATGGACCATCTCTGGCAGCCGGACGTCGGCGGCAAAGGCGAAGGTGCCGCGCATCTTTGGGGCCGTGTCGACGCGCGGCGGGCTGGTGCCGATGACGCCGCCGCCCGCCCATGGCCTGAGCTTGGCGGCACGCGCCCCGCGTCTTGCCGCGCCTTCGGCGAGGTCGCCGAAACCGAAGACCGTCTCGCCGGCGCGGATCTCGCCATTGGCGATGAGGAGCGAATTGACCTCGGCCCCGCTGCGCTCGCCCGCTTCCTCGAGCAACAAGGAGCGGATCGAGGCGGCGGCGCGGCGGATATCGAGCGTGAAAGCGCGCACCGAGGTGGCCGCCGCGGTCAGCCGCACCTCGGTGCCGAACGCCTCCTCGATGAGCGGATTGGCAAAGCCGGATCCCGCCTGCAGCGGCTGGACCGAAATGCCCTCCATGCGGGCGCCGAGTTCATCGGCGATCGCTTGGGAAAAAGCGGTCCAGATGCCCTGCCCATATTCGACCTGCGGGCTGTGCAGCGTGATCCCGCCCTGCGGGTCCAATGCGACCAGCCCGCCCACCGCCGTCCCGCCCTCGGGGACCGGAACGCGCGGATCGTCATCGGCGAACAGCTGCCAGGCGACGAGGAGGCCGACCCCCACGCCGCCGCCGATCAACAGCGATCGCCGGTCGAGCCGCACGCGCTGCTAGTCGCGATATTGCTTGGCGAGCGCGATGCGGTCGATCTTGCCGGTGCCGAGCCGCGGCAGCGCGGTATCGGCGACGACGATCTCCTCGGGCACCTTGAAGGCGGCGAGCCGCTCGGCGCAGAAGGCGCGCAAATCCTCGGCCACGCACCCGCCTTCGGGGCAGGAGACGATGGCGAAGGGCACCTCGCCCAGCCGCTCGTCCTTCTTGGCGAGCACCACCGCCTCGGCCACGGCGGGGTGCGCGTAGAGCGCCTCCTCGACTTCGGCCGCCGCGATATTCTCGCCGCCACGGATGATGATATTCTTCATCCGGTCGACGATGTAGAGATAGCCCTCCTCGTCGAGATAGCCGATGTCGCCGGTGCGGAAATAACCCTCGTCGGTATAGGCCGCCTTGGTGGCCTCCTCGTCGCCCCAATAGCCCTTGATGGTCGCCGCCGCCTTGATGGCAATCTCGCCGGTCTGGCCCGCAGGGAGCGTCTTGCCGTCATCGCCATAGATGCCGATCTCGACGAAGGGGATTTGCGGACGTCCGACGCTGGTCGGCCGATCCTTGTAATTCTGCCAGAAATTGCCGCAGCCGACCGCATTGGTCTCGGTCAGTCCATAGCCTTGGATCGAGCGCGTGCCGGGCAGGTCCTCGTCCTGGCGCTTCAAGTGCGCGGCGGGGCGCGCGGCGCCGCCCGAGTTGATGTCGCCGAGGCTGGACAGGTCGTACTTGTCCTTGTTGGGATGCGTCATCAGTTCGAGTGCCATCGTCGGCACGCCGGTGAACACCGTCACCTTCTCGTCCTGGATGAGCTGCATGGCGAGCTCGGCATCCCATTTGGGCATGAGCACCAGCGCGCGGTCGATGACGTAGCTCGTCAGCATGACCGGCACTTCGCCCGTGACGTGGAACAGCGGCACCGAGACGAGCGCGCGCATCTGCTCGGGCACCGGCTTGCCCTCGCTCTCGAGGATGCCGCGCAGCACCATCAGCGAGGTGACATAGGTATAGGTGCCCTGCACCACCTGACCGTGGGTCGACAGCGCGCCCTTGGCCTTGCCGGTCGAGCCCGAGGTGAAGAGGATGGTGGCATCGTCGTCGGGGGTGACCTGCGGCAGCGCGGTGTCCTCGGGCGCATCGAGGAGCGCGGCCATCGCGGTCTCGACCGGCTGGTCGATGTCGACGTCGAGCGTGATGTCGCCATGGCCGAGGCCGTTGGCCATCGCCGCGCGCGGGGCATCGGCGATGATGAGCCTGGGGCCGGTCAGCTCGAGCGCATGGCGCAGCTCCTCCTCGCGCCACCAGCCGTTGATGAGGGTGGCCACGCCGCCCGCCTTGAGGACACCCATGTAGGCGGCGATCCAGCTGGTGCAGTTGCGCATGGCGATGGCGACGCGGTCGCCCTTCTCCACGCCGCGCGCGACGATCCCCTTGGCGATCCTGTCGGTGAGCGCGTTGATCTCGGCATAGGTCAGCTTCTCGTCGCCCGAGATGATGTAGGGATTGTTCGCATAGAATTGCGCGAACATCATGAACATCATCGGGAGGGTCGGCGGGAAATTGGCGATCGTGGGCCGCCCTTGCGCGTCGGGCCCGATCACGATGCGACCTCCTTCGCCACTCACCGCGGCGAGGACCGCTTCATATTTCTGATCGAGCACACTCGGCATTCAACTCTCCTTTGCCTTTGTTGGCCCGTACCCTATGAGGCGAAAAAGCCTTAGGGAAGCCAGTATGACCGCGATTTCGCCCGCTCCGACCGCCCCTGCGCCCGATCCGGCGCAGAACTCATTCGAATATACGGCTTTCCCCGACCTCGGCCTGTCGGACACCGCGCTGGATTTCGGCTTCTACGAGCTCAAATGGTACAGCCTTGCCTATATCGTCGGGATTTTCCTCGGCTACTGGTACGTGCGCAAGCTGGCCCGACAGCCGGGGTCGCCGATGGCCGAACGCCATGTCGACGACCTCGTCCTGTGGGCCGCATTGGGCGTCATCCTCGGCGGGCGCCTCGGCTACGTCCTCTTCTACAATCTCGAGCTCTACCTCACGCAGGGCACGACGATCTTCGGCGTGGACCTGCCGCCGCCGTTCGGCATCATCAACCTGCGCGATGGCGGCATGAGCTTCCACGGCGGGGTCGTCGGTGTGAGCCTCGCGATCATGATCTACAGCTGGAAGCACAAGCTGAACTGGCTGCGCGTGCACGACTATGTCGCCTGCTGTGTGCCGATCGGGCTGGGGCTCGGGCGGCTGGCCAATTTCGTCAACGGCGAATTGTGGGGCGGGGTCACCGACGTGCCGTGGGCCATCCGCTTCGTTGAAGTGGCGAACGGAGTCGCCGTGCTCG
Organism: Sphingomicrobium aestuariivivum; assembly: GCF_024721585.1. Lineage (NCBI taxonomy): Bacteria > Pseudomonadati > Pseudomonadota > Alphaproteobacteria > Sphingomonadales > Sphingomicrobiaceae > Sphingomicrobium > Sphingomicrobium aestuariivivum. The sequence continues at coordinate 1,201,075 of NZ_CP102629.1, read as the reverse complement.
GCCCCCCGCGCCATCCGAGCCAGCTCTACGAAGCCGTGCTCGAGGGCCTCGTCCTGTTCATCATCCTCGCGCTGATGTTCTGGCAGACCAAGGCGCGCTATTATCCGGGCATGCTCGTGGGCGCCTTCATCTTCTTCTACGGCATCTTCCGTTTCGGCGTGGAATATGTCCGCGAGCCCGACAGCCACCTCAGCGACTTCGCGATCGATACGGGTCTCCAGATGGGCCAGTGGCTCAGCGTGCCGATGATCCTCGGCGGCATCTTCCTGATGGCCACCGCCAAGGGGCGCCGCCAGCGCATCGAACCGATCGCCGGACCGACGAGCGTGGCGTGAGCTTTGCCGGCGACCTGAAGGACCGCATCGCCGCGGACGGCATGACCGTCCATGACTATATCGCGGCCTCCAACGCGCATTATTACGCAAGCCGCGATCCGCTCGGCAAAGGCGGCGACTTCACCACCGCGCCCGAGATCAGCCAGATGTTCGGCGAGATGGTCGGCGCCTGCCTCGCCGACTGCTTTTTGCGCGCGGGAGCCCCTGCCGATGCCGCTTATTGCGAGCTGGGACCGGGGCGAGGCACGCTCGCGAGCGATGCGCTCAAGCTCCTGCGCGGGGTCGGCTTCTCGGGGCCCACGCATTTCGTCGAGACGAGCCCCGCGCTGCGCGCCGAACAGGAAAGGCGCCATCCGACCGCCGTCTGGCATGACAGCGTTGACGACCTGCCCGAGTGCCCGCTGCTCATCGTCGCCAACGAATTCTTCGATGCCCTCCCGACCCGCCAGTTCATCGGCGAGGAGGAGCGCCGCGTGGTGATGATGGACGGCAAGCTCGCCTTCGAGCCCGAGGGCGAGGTGGCGCGCGAGGCAAGCGAGGTCGCCACCGACATCGCATTCCGCCTGGCGGCGCATCTCGCGCAGCATGGCGGCGCGGCGCTCGTCATCGACTATGGCTATGCGGGCGGCGAGCAGCGCGACACGCTGCAGGCGGTCAAGCGCCACGAAAAGGTCGATCCGCTCAGCGCTCCCGGCGAGGCCGACCTCACCACCCATGTCGATTTCGTCGCGCTCGCCAGG